>JAUNLI010000033.1 GCA_030532315.1 Slackia sp. | reverse complement strand
TCCCTGTTCGACGGAGTGAACAAAGTCCCCAGACACACTTTTTGTCCTATAACCCCCATCGCAGCCCGCATGCTTGCATGCGGGCCTTTTTCATGCACGTATGTCTCACGCCCGCGCCCTTTCGACAAAGCCCGCCGGCCATTTCTTGACAAACCACATGGCGCTAGGTCGATAATGGACAAAACGTGTTTTATGGGGATAAGAACACGTACGCAAAAGCAGGCGAAGGGGGACGCGCGATGCTCGAAGAACGCATGAGGAAAAACGGCCGACCCGTCAACCGGTGGGCGGTGCTCACCGCCGCAGGAACGCTCAATGCGCTCGTCGGATCGATCTACATCTGGAGCATCATCAGCGTTGCGCTCTCGGCCGAACACGGCTGGGCACCGCAGGAAATCGCCTTCGCTTATTCGTTCTATATCGTCTGCGAATGCTGCTCGGGCTTTTTGGCCGGCTATCTGCAAACGCGCATGAGCCCGCGCTTTCTCACCTTATGCGGCGGCATCTGCCTTGCGGCGGGCTGGTTTCTTGCCGGCTTCGCCGATGCGGTGCCTTTGCTCTACCTGACATTCAGCATGCTTGGCGGCATAGGAAGCGGCTTCATCTACAACGTCTCGGTTGCCACGGCCACGGCGTGGTTTCCGGACAAACGCGGCCTTGCCAACGGCGTCTGCGTGGGTTGCCTGGGGCTTTCGCCCATCGTGTTCGCACCGCTCGGAAGCCTTCTGATCGCCGCCTTCGGCCCCAGCCTGTCGTTTCATATCTGCGGCGCCTTTTTCGCCGTGGCGGGCATCACCGCGTCGAGCTTCATTGCCAAAGCGCCTGAACCGAAACCCCTGTCCGAACAAGACCGCAAAGAAGCCGTCGCTTCCGGCATGACGACCTCGCGCATGCTTCGCCAACCGACCGCGTGGCTGATGTGGCTGCTTTTCGCCGTAGCGGCAAGCGCCGGCATGATGGTGACGGGACACGCCGCAGCCATCGGTGCCGAGCTGGCGGGTGTAACCGCCTCCCAGGCCGCCATGCAGGTGAGCATCCTCGCCTTGGCGAATTTCACCGGCCGCCTGGTGTTCGGCATGCTTTCCGACCGCCTCGGACGCTATCCCATGCTGGTGTTCTGCATGGCGGGCACGGCCGTGGTGATGATGTTCTTCCTCGGCGGCGCGCATGATTTCGTATCGCTGACAGCAGCATTCTGCGTAATCGGCGCCACCTTCGGCGGATGCATGTCGATCATGCCCGCCCTGACCGCAGACCTCTTCGGTATCGAACACTTCGGCCAGAACTATGCGTTCATGTTCTCGGGCTACACCTGCGCGTCGGTGATCGGCCCTATGCTCGGAGCAAGCGTGCTGGCCGCCACGGGCAGCTATCTGGCCGCCTTCCCCGCCGCCGGCATTCTTACCTGCGTCGGCATTGCGCTCACCGTGGCAACCGCCGTGTTCGCCAAACGCATGCGTCGGGCAGATTCCCGAAAGTAGCTGAAAAGCAAAGCCTGCGTTAAAGGGCTTTCGGCACTGCGCGACCCTTCGAACGGGCATCGCGCGAAACCTGCCATCGCATCGGACGCGCATCGACCGACAGGAAAACCCGCGCCAACCCCCTTCGCCGCGAACATGAGGCTTGCGAAGCGTAGAGCAAAAGGGAACCCCGACATTTGTCGAGGTTCCCTTTTTCGATTTCGTATTCGTATTCGCGCCTCGCTTAAAGCTCCCAGCTTGCCGGGCTCTTGCGCGGCTGACGTACGTTGATTTCGACGCCTTTGACGCTCACACGCGAATTAGCGGGAATGGATTCGGTCACAAACGCACCGCCTGCAATCACCGTGCCTTCGCCGACCACCGTCTCGCCGCCGAGCACGCTCGCATTGGAATAGATGGTCACGTTGTCTTCGATGGTGGGATGGCGCTTGACGCCCGACAGCTGCTGACCGGCACGCGTGGAAAGCGCGCCCAGGGTGACGCCCTGATAGATTTTCACGTGTTTGCCGATGGTGGTTGTTTCGCCAATGACGACGCCGGTTGCATGGTCGATGAAGAAGTATTCGCCGATCGTGGCACCCGAGTTGATATCGACGCCGGTGCGGCCGTGCGCATATTCGGTCATGATGCGCGGAATGAGCGGCACCTTCTGCACGTACAGCTCATGGGCGATGCGATAGACGAACACCGCGAAAAAGCCCGGGTACGAGAAGATGATCTCTTCCTTGCTCTGGGCGGCCGGGTCGCCGTCGAAAGCGGCTTGGACGTCTTTGAGCAGCAGGCGATGCAACTCGGGCAACTTCGCCAAAAACGTCGCGCAAATCTCCTCGACGCGCGCATCGATTTCTTCGCTGCTCATAGTTCCGCCGTCACGGAACAGCAGCGCTTCACGCAGCTGACGACGCAACGAATCTTCGATGCGAATCAGCGTTTCGCCGATGAAATAGCGAGGGTCGCTGCCCGTCGGAGTTTCGTCGCCGAAATAGCGCGGAAACATCAGGTGGCGCAGATCGGCAAGGATGCCGATAATCGCATCACGGTTGGGGAAATGGCGGTCGGGATCGGTGAAGAAAATTTCAGGCGACGCGTAGTTTTGCGCGAAGCCTTCGACAATGGAATCAAGGTTTTTGTCGAACATAACGCCCTCTTTCGGCCGATGCGGAGCATCCATCGCCCCGTCGTCTTGCATGCGCCTATCCTATCAGCACGTTCGCGCAGCAAAGGCGGGAATATGGCAAGAGCGACAAGGTTGACGGAAACAAACACGACGAACGGGCAACATGCCGTGGCGAGAGCGAATATGCCCCGCATCATAAAGACGCATCGCGAAAGCATCCGAACGCATCGGCCGCACGATGTGCACATAAACCGCATCAACCCCGCATGAACCCTTGCCAAGAAGCGCGCATGCACGGCCAGGCTACAAACCAAGCAATCGAGCGCTCGTCTCAGCCAGAATGTCGCGCATCTCGCCGACATCCCGGCCACAGGCCTGGCAGATGTCTTCAAGCGTTTTTTCAAGCGCAGATTCCCAAGAGCGCGCCGAAAATGCGGCACCTGCTGCGCAGGGCATGTCGGTTTCCAGCAAAAGCCTCGTAACGGGAATGGCGCGCACATAGGCGCGACCGCGCTTCGTCGCCAGCATGCGCGGCCCGGCCGAAAAGAAAAACCCCGCCTTGATGGCGCGCTGCAACTGATCGGACGTTCCTGCGAACGAATGGAAGACGAGCGCCCTGTCGCCTGCATAGGCGGGCTGCGTCGCACATCCGGCGCAAATCACGCCCGCACGTTCGAAAGCGTCGATCACTTCGTCGACCGCGCGCACCGCATGAATCGACACGATTCCGCGCGATGGAGCCTCGCGATTTTCGGAAACAGGGTTTTCGACGCACGCGCGAACGACGCGGTCGAACGCCTCCATCTGCAAATCGCGTGTGGACATGTGCTTCACGGAAAAGTCGAGCCCGACCTCGCCGATGAAGGCGCATCCGGAAACGCGGTCCGCAAACAAGTCGACCTGCGCTGCGAAATCGGGCGACGACGCCTGCCACGGGTGCAGACCCAATCCGATACGCACCGCCGTCGCATCGTCGAACAGGGTTCGTACGCGATCGTAATCGCGCGGATCGACCGTCGCCGAAAACGCCGCAATACGATCGTGCATTGCAGACGATGCTGCAACGCCTTCGTCGGAAAAATCGAGATGACAGTGCATGTCGTAGAGCATGAGCACCCTCTTCCAATCGGCGTCGAAAGCGCCTTGACACCTGGAAACGCAGGGTCAGACCCCCGTGAAGCCGCATTCTAGAAAACAGCGACACCTGTTGCAGCCGCCGAGAAAGACGAGCCTGCCTGACTCGACGAGTTCGCCGAGTTCGATGCCGCAGGCGCACCTGTAGAGCCCGCCTGCCCCGACGACCCGGCACCCGATTCCGAACCGGAAGAACCCGTGGAACCGCCCGTCGAAGAGGAATCCGACCCCTGCGAGCCGCCTGCGCCCGAAGAGCCCGCACCCTGGGAATTGGAATCCGTCGCACCGCCTTGGCCGGGCGAGCTTTCGTCAGGCGACCCCAGATCCGATTGAGACCCATCGGCCGCATCTGTTTGAGAGCCTTGCGACGCCGACGCATCCCCCTGGGTAGAAGACCCGTCGGACGAGGCGCCTTGGGAATCGGGGTTCTGTTCGTCCGATGCCGAACTCGCATCGGATGCTGCGTTCGTTTCGGAATTCGATACGTCTTTGGCAGGAACGCTCCACGGCGCAGACCCCGAAAGCGGCTCGGGCTTGGTTCCCACTCCTTGGCCCGCCGTGACGAACTCGATCACCACCGCGCTCAGCACAATGCCGACCAATGCGGAAACCGCCGCCACGATCACGGCATTGCGCTGGATTTTCGCTTTGCGAGCACGAGCCGAACGAGAACGTGCCCGAGCCGCTTCGGCATATGCGTCCGATTTCACGGCGCGCGCGGAAGAGGGGCCCTTGCCGCCAGCCACCGGCGTCGCATCGTCGGACTCGACAGACGCAGGCAGCACCGCGGTTTCGGCAGCCGAAACGCCGCCGAGCACCGTCGTCTGCGCAAAATCCTGCGAACCATTGCCGTCCATCCCGTCGCCTCGCTTCGAGGAGGGAGCGAACGGCCCATGGTCGGGAGCCATGCCTTTAAGCTTTTCGGCCGAAGCCGACAGGAATTTCTTGTACACCTGCGAAGCAACCGCCGACACGATCGAGCCCACCGCAACGCCGATGACCGAACCCGCAATGCCGATCCGCGAAGCAAGCAGCATCGATGTCACGGCCGCCAATGCGCCCGCAAGAAGCTGCGCGATAGAGATGTCGTCGAAAAGGCTCCGCCAAAACGAAGCCTCGGCCCTCTCGGCCGATTTCGCTTCTTCAGCCATGCTTCCTCCCTTCGGCATCGTCTGTGCGATTCGACCATACGCGCCGCAAGGGCAAGGTGAAAGCGATGCACGGCTCCTTCACGCAAACGTCATCGCGGCGTTACGCGTCGTGCGAATATTCCATAGCAGCTCCGCAAGCGGCCTAGCGCTAACGTCCTTCGTCCATAGCATGCGCGAGAATCTGCATGCGCCGTTCGACGTCTTCGATCACGCGGCTGCAATCACGCAGCTCGTCGAACGAATCGATGCCGTGTACCTCGTCGAGCGCCTTGTATTTCAACCCATGCTCGAGGCTGGCCCAAAAATCCATCGCGATCGTGCGAATCTGCACCTCGACCGACACGAGCTCTTTTTTGTCCATGAAATACACCGGCATGCGCACGATGGCATGCAGGCTGCGGTACCCGTTAGGTTTGGGGTTTTCGATATAGTCTTTCACCGTGACGATTTCAAGGTCGTCTTGACGCTGCAGCAATTCGAGCAGACCGTACACGTCGTCGATATACGAGCAGATCACGCGCACACCCGCCACGTCGGACAAGTAGCGCTCCATATTGGCAAGCGTGGGTTCATGCCCCTGACGCCGTAGCTTCTCGACGATACTCGACGGGCTTTTCACACGCGATTCGATATGGTGGATGGGATTGCGGTTCTTTTTCAGGCTCAGATCTTTGTCCAAGACCTCGAAGCGAACCTCCATCTGACGCATCGCCGCCTGGTATTTCTGAAGCGTTTCCCTCAAAAGCATCATTTCGGCAGCCCGTTCGTCTGCGGTTTTCTCCGCAGCGTGATGCTGCACGATGACCTCGGTGCTCATGGGTCGATCCTTCCTCGTCGGCAAGCGGCGCAAAACGCCGCCGGCCTTTCATGATAGGCGCGCACGAGACGGACGGCGGCATGCGTTGCCGAACCGACACGCGCGCTTCAGGACGCCTTCATCGACGAAAGCCGCCCTTGGAGTTGGAACGCGTCGGTTTCGAACCCGACCCCCGCGCCGGCCCGCGACCGCCACCCGAGGGGCGACGGTCGGACACGCCGCCCTGCTTCTTGCGCCCACCGTGCGATGCATCCTCGCCGCGACCCGCATTCTTGCCTGCACGTCGCGCCTTGCCTGCGCCCTCGCTTGCCAAGCCGTGTCGATTGCCGTCCTTCGGCCTGCCGCCGTCACGCCGTTTGCTCGGCTTCGCCGCAACGGATTTTCCTCCCGATGCCGCAGGGGCGCCGGACTTTCCGTTTTTGCGGGGACGCACC
Organism: Slackia sp.; assembly: GCA_030532315.1. Classification (GTDB taxonomy): domain Bacteria; phylum Actinomycetota; class Coriobacteriia; order Coriobacteriales; family Eggerthellaceae; genus Slackia. The sequence goes on along the minus strand of JAUNLI010000033.1, from coordinate 9,665 downwards.
AGGCATTTCTCGTCGAACCCGATCAGATCGTCGCGGCCCGCCTTGCGCAGCGCCTCGACCACCAGATCGTAGTTTTTCGGGTCGCGATACTGGATAAGCGCACGCTGCAAAGCCTTTTCATGGGTGCTTTTCGGCGTATAGACCGGTTTCATGGTGCGCGGATCGACGCCCGTGTAGTAAATGCAGGTGGAAATGGTGGACGGCGTGGGGTAGAAATCCTGCACCTGTTCGGGCATATAACCCAAATCACGGCAATATTCCGCCAGTTCGACCGCCTCTTTGAGCGTCGAGCCTGGATGCGACGACATCAAATACGGCACAAGATACTGCTTTTTGCCCAAATCGGCATTCACACGCGCATAGCGCTTGCGGAAACGTTCATACACCTGATTCTTCGGCTTGCCCATCACCGAAAGAACCGCGTCGGAAACATGCTCGGGCGCAACTTTGAGCTGGCCGCTCACGTGATGCTCGCACAGTTCCCTGATAAACGAATCGTCGGAATCGGCCAACGCGTAGTCGAAGCGTACGCCCGAACGGATGAACACCTTCTTCACGCCCGGCAATGCACGCAGGCTGCGCAAGACATCGAGGTAATCGGTATGGTCGACTTCGAGTTTCGCGCATGGTTCCGGAAACAAACAGCTCTTATGCGGACAGGCCCCGTGCGTCAGCTGCTTTTTGCAGGCAGCCGCGCGGAAATTGGCCGTCGGGCCTCCCACGTCGTGGATGTATCCCTTGAAATCGGGGTCGTTCAGAAACGCCTTCGCCTCTTCGATGAGCGATTCTTTGCTGCGCGATTGCACGATACGCCCCTGGTGAAACGTCAACGCGCAAAACGAGCATTCACCGAAGCATCCGCGGTTGCTTGCCAAGCTGAACTTCACTTCGGCAATCGCCGGCACGCCGCCCGCTTCCTCATAGACGGGATGATAGGTGCGCGCATACGGCAATCGGTACACCGCATCAAGTTCGGCACGCGAGAGCGGCTTGGCAGGCGGGTTTTGCACAACATAGACGCCATGGGGGTATTCCTCCACGAGACGCTTGCCGGTAAACGGATCGGAATTGCGATATTGCACGCCGAAGCTTTCCGCATAGGCAAGTTTGTCGGCCTGCATGCGCTCGAACGACGGCAACACCACGGCGTCGTAGACATGCTCGAGAGAGCGCGTCTTGTACACCGTGCCGTCGATGAACGTGATGTCTTCGATAGAAAGGCCCGCGGCAAGCGCATCGGCGATTTCGACGATCGAGCGCTCCCCCATGCCATACGACACGATATCGGCCCCCGAATCAAGCAGAATCGAACGTTTGAGTTTGTCGGACCAGTAGTCGTAATGGGCCAGACGGCGCAGACTCGCCTCGATGCCGCCCACGATGATGGGAGTGTTCTTGTAGATGCGGCGAATGAGGTTACCGTAGACCGCGGCCGCATGATTGGGACGCAAGCCCGCCTTCCCGCCCGGCGAATACGCATCGCTTCGACGCGGCTTTTTCGAGGACGTATAGTGGTTCACCATGGAATCCATGTTGCCGGCAGACACCAGAAAGCCCAGGCGCGGCTCGCCGAACACGGCGATGCTTTCAGGGTCTTTCCAATCAGGCTGCGCGATCACACCCACACGATAGCCGTTGGCCTCGAGCACGCGCGTGATGATGGCCGCCCCGAACGACGGATGGTCGATGTAAGCATCGCCCGACACGTAAACGAAATCGACGCGATCCCATCCGCGCTCGCGCGCCTCATCCATGGAAATCGGCAAGAATTCCCTGCTCATCTCATATCCTTTCATCGCGTCGCACCGTATGCGCCGCCGGCCGGATGACCTGCGTATAGTGCATTCACACTGCATCGGGCAATTCAGCGTCGCAGCCTTTGCCGCACGATCGAACGAAACACCGTTGAGAAAACGAAGCGAACGCCATTCTCTCGCCGCATAAGACGCCCGCTTCGAAACGCGGCCGCCAAGACATGCGCCGTCCTTATGAGCTCATCCCCACAATGGATTTGATGACATCGCCTGCGATCATCTGCCCCATGATCGGCGGCATGAACGAAAACGTGCCGAGCTCGGTTCGTTCGCGACGAGCCGCCCCGTCCTGAGCCGCCACGGCAACAGGCTGCTCCGACGAATAGAGCACGCGCATGCGTTCGATACCGCGCTTGCGTGCCTGCTTGCGCACCGCGCGGCACAAAGGGCACGTCTGCGTGTCGTAGATATCGGCGAAGCGCAGCTCCTCGGGATGGCGCTTGTTCGCCGCCCCCATGCTTCCCACATAGGCGATGCCTTCACGCTGCGCATAGGCGGCAAGGGCAAGCTTAGTGGTCACCGTGTCAAGGGCGTCGACCACGTAGTCGACCGAGCCATCGATGAATTCGCCCACGCGGTCTTCGGTGACGAAAGCATCATGGGCAATTACCGTGGCATGCGGCGAAATGTCTTTCACCATAGCCGCCATCACTTCGGCCTTACGACGACCGACCGTGGAATAAAACGCAAGCGCTTGACGGTTGATGTTGCTCTCCTCGACCGCATCGCGATCGATCAGCACGAGCGTTCCCACGCCCGCTCGGGCAAGCGCCTCGGCACAGCTCGATCCGACGCCGCCCAGACCGAACACCGCGACCTTCGCGGCGGCAAGCTGCGCGACACCTTGCTCGCCGACGACACGCGCCGTGCGGCTTGTGCGCTCGTCTCCCAAAGAATGCGCAACGCCCTGCCCGGACGAAGCCGCGCCCTGATGCGAGTCGACCGATGCGGCGACGCCTTCCTCCCGAAGCACGGCCTCGGCACGAACCGCATCGCGGCAAGCAGAGACGCGCGCCGCCCGATCAAGACCGCCCTGCATAAGCAGACCCCTTTCCATCGTTGTTCGCTTCTTGGAAGCGTCGGTTTGTCTTGAGCATGAAATACCTGCTCATAAATAATCTATACACCGTATAGAACTTCATTAGAGAACACTTTCGGAAGAACGGATCGATCTGTTTTTCCGACCTTCCGTAAGAGCGGATGCATCATAGCGCAGACGAGAGGGGGAAACGCCGCACGTCGGATACAAGACGGCGAAAGCGCACGAAAAAGCCCGGCACTTCAGAGCCGGGCTTCGTTTTTCAAAGATGAAAGCCGTCGGACGCAAACGCCCCGCTATTCGGCATCCTGCTGCTGGTCGGACGAAGCGTCGCCTTCTTCTCCCTTTGCAGAAGAGGAAGACCCGCCGTCTCCCGCAAGCTGGGCAACCATGGCGTCGGCCTCGGAAAGATGCTTGATGCCGCTGTCATAGCGCGCCTGGATTTCTTGCAGCTGCGCCTGAAGGGCGGAAGAATCGACGCTTTGATTCTGGCCCTGGGAGCTCTGCTCTTGCGACTGAGCGCCGGAAGCGTTCTGAAGCGACGCGTAAGCTTCCACGTATTCGGACAGCGCGGTGGTCAGATCGTCGACGCCCGCCTTGTACTCCTCATGAACCTGAGCAAGAGGTTCGGGGGCGCTCAGAGCGGAAATCTTCTCGAGCTTTTTCGCCGCATCGGAGGCAGACAGGCGCATCGCGGCAAGATCGCCCTGAGAGACCGCCTCGTTGAACGAGGACAAAGCATCGGCCGCTTCGGTGCTGATGCTGTTCACGCTTGCCATGTACTCGCGATTCAGCTGGGCGGGAGTTTTCTGCTGGGAATCGCCGCCGCACGAAGCCAAGGCGAAGCTCAGCACGACCGCCGCCGCCGCGCAAGCAAGAACGCGCGAAATTCGTTTCATAGATAGTTTCATCAAAGCCCTTTCGTAGTGCCGTGAAATCGCACTATACCAAAAAGAAGACGGCGCCTTAAAGCGCCGCCCTTATCTCCATACGAGGTTGACGAGCCGTTACATACACCCTGCCGGTCGAAGACGCATCGCAATCGCGACAAAGACCGGCCAAGGCGCAAACGGCCCGAGACTACTGATGGTCTTGGAGATGGCGGATGACCTCTGCGACTCCCTGGGCTTCGATAGAACTGCGGCACATCACGAAGATGGTGTCGTCGCCTGCAAGCGTGCCCGCAACTCCTTTAAGCTGAGCGGCGTCAAGGGCGACCGCCACGCCGCTGGCAATGCCGGACGGCGTGCGAACAACCAGGAAGTTGTTCACGATTTCGATTCCTTCGACAAGCTCCCCCACCATGCGCTGCAACCGCAGGTCTTCGGGAAGCACGTAGTATCCATCGCGCGATTTCGCCAGGCCCATGCCCGCGATGTCGCGCGACACGGTGGCCTGCGTGCAATCATAGCCTTCGGAACGCAGCTGTTCGACAAGGTCGCGCTGCGTTTTGATGTTGCCTCGACGGATAATCTCTCGAATCACGTCGTGGCGCACTGCTCGCTTCGTCATAATTCTCCCCTCGATTTTATGCAAAGCACCGAAATGCGGTACGAATTCGGCACGGTATCCAAAGGAGAAAATACAGGACGATGCATTAATTATCAAGCAGTATTCAGGCAAACGCGCTTTTCGTCATCGAATTGTAGCATCGATGAATATTCATCGGCACCCGCACACAGCGTCCGAACCATGAGGAAACGTATCGATGACGGCTCTGTGGATGGCGAATCCGCGCACCGAAGCATGTCGCACGATGCGTTACCATGAGACGAAAAACGCAATCGAGGAGCAGATATGAATGCATCCGATATTTTTCCGATCGCAGACAGGCCGCACGACGCCCAGCCTGCTCGCGCCCTGAACAAAGCAGCCCTCGTGGCCTATTTCGAAGAAGGGTCCGTGGCCGAACCGCGCGAAGTGGGCATCGAACTCGAGCACTTCCTTGTCGACGCAACGGGCGAGCCGCTTTCCTACAGCCAGCCGCACGGCGTGCGCGACGTGCTCGTAAGCCTCTCCGAACGCTATCCCGACATCACCATGCATGACGGCGACATCCTCGGCGTCGCAAAGCCTTCGATGAACGTCACCATCGAGCCCGCCGCACAGCTCGAACTTTCCGCAGGGCCTTTCGTCTCGCTCGACACCGCACGCCGCGCCTTCGACGAATTCGAATCCGACGTGGCCTGGGCCCTCCAGCCCGTGTGCGGCCAAGCGCTCGCCGTCGGCTACGACCCATCGGGGCGCGCCGTCGACAAGGAGCTCATCCCCAAGGCGCGTTATGCCTACATGAACGAATATCTCTCGGCCATCTCCGCCTGGGGGCCGCGCATGATGCGCGGCAGCGCGTCCACCCAGGTTTCGATCGACTACCGCGACGAAGCCGACTGCGTCGCCAAGATGCGCATCGCATCGGCGCTTTCCCCGCTTTTCGCACTCATCTGCGATAACGCAGCGGTCTTCGAGGGCGGCCCGCGTCCGCATCCGTGCATGCGCACCGAGGTGTGGAAATACTGCGATCCCGACAGATGCAACACGGTGCCGCATCTGTTCGACGATTCGTTCGGCTTTTCCGCCTATGCAGACTACATCCTCGACACCCCCGCCATCGTGCGCATGGACGCAGAAGGGGAAGCGCACTACGACCCGCGCTCCTTCGGGGAAATCTACGCCGACACGCCGATGACCCGCGCCGACGTCGAGCACGCGCTTTCCATGGTGTTTCCCGACGTTCGTCTGAAATCCTACGTCGAAATACGCCCCGCCGACTCTATGCCCGTCCCCTATGCCATCGCCTATGCGGCACTCATCAAGGGCCTGTTCTACTGCGATGAATGCCTTGACGTGCTGAAAGCATCGTGCGTACGTATCGGCGTCGAAGACATATGGCGCGCGAAGGAATCGGTCATGAAGAACGGCTACGGCGCACGCATCTACGGAAGAGACGCTGGAGAAGTGGCCGACGAGCTGTTCGAGATGGCACGTCGGGGTCTTGCGACCATCGCACCGCACGAGAAAGATTTTCTCGAACCCCTTTCCGCACTTGCGGCAACGCGCACCACATTGGCAGACCTCGCCTAGCGGATACGTTCGCGACGCCTGACTTGTGCGTCGCAATCCACCCGTCGGTTTCAGGGCAGCCCGTATCCGCCATGAGCCGAAATGCACGAGCATCGAAAAAGCTCCGACTCGCACGATGCGAATCGGAGCTTTTCTCATGTCGATAGCGTTTGCCGACGACGACAACCGACGGCCATGAAGCGAAGGCGTTTAGCCGCGAACCTCGGCACCCGTCGCCGCACATGCCTTTTTCACCAGACGCTCGTGGGCCTTGTCAACCTCTTCGCTGGTCAGCGTTCGATCGGCCGCACGATACGTCAACGAATAGGCCATAGATTTCTTGCCCGCGCCAACGCGCTCTTCGTCGCGGTAGACGTCGAACAGGCGCACGTCCTCGAGGAGCTTTCCGCCCGCCGAGCTCATGCACTGCATCAGCTTCTCATGCGTCACCGACTCGTCCACCACAAAGGCGGCGTCGCGTTCGACCGCCGGGAACTGGGGCACGTCCACGTAATCGCGCGCGGGGCGGCACGTACGCTCGAGAGCCGCCATGTCGAGCTCGAATGCCACGATCGGCGCCGATGCGTCAAAGGCCTCGGCAGCAAGCGGATGGATTTCTCCCACCCAGCCGATCACGTCGCCGCCCGCAAGCATCTGGGCTGCGCGTCCGGGCTGCAGATGCGGAGCCTCTTCGGCAGACAGGGCCTTGAAGCGCACCTTGGGCAGCGCCAGCTCGCGCGCGATAGACTCGAGCACGCCCTTGCCGTCAAAGAAGTCGAACGCAGCAGGAGCGCTGTTCCAGGAAGCATCGCCCATGGCACCGGCCAAAACGCCCGCAAGCTTGCGGCGCTCTTTAGGCTTTTGAGACCCCTCGTGCGCAAAGAACACCGTGCCCATCTCGTAAAGCTGGATGTTGGCCACGCCGCGGCTTTGGTTGTATGCGACGCTGCGCAGAAGGCCGGGGATAATCGTGCGACGCATGCAGCACTGATCGGCATTCATCGGATTGATCAGCGCAGCGGCCTCGCCCAGCCCCTCTTCACTCATGCGCAGCTTCTCAAGGTCGTCGGCGGCAGCGAACGAGTAGGTCATGGTCTCGTTCATGCCGCATGCAGACAAAGCGGCATGAAGCTTGGCGTCGACAACCTGGCGCGGCGTACGCACGCCAAGGCGACCACGGCCGGCAGGAAGAGTCGAAGGAATGCGATCCATGCCGTACAGACGCAGCACTTCTTCATACAGGTCGATTTCGCGCTCGAGGTCGGGGCGGAAGGTCGGGGCCTCGATCGAAAGCACGCCCTCGGCGGCTTCGGCCACGCCGCAACCCAGGCGCGACAGGCAGTCGACGATGAAATCGACCGGGATGTCGGCGCCCATCATCTTCTGGAAACGCTCGATACGGAACTCCAGCATACGAGGCGCATCGTTTTTGCCGGGCCAGACGTCGACGAGGCCCTTGCATACCGTGCCGCCCGCCACTTCGGCGATGAGGCTTGCCGCATAATCGGCGCGCGCGTCGATGCCTGTGTCATCAACACGACGCTCGTAGCGCAGCGACGATTCGCTGATCAAGCCGAGGTTGCGGCTCGTACGGCTCGTGCGACCGGGCTCGAAGGCGGCCGTCTCCAGCAGCACGTTCACCGTGGCATTGGTGACTTCGGAGTCAAGCCCGCCCATGACGCCTGCCAGCGCCACCGCACGCTTCGGCGTGGCAATCACCGTCATGTCGGAGGTCAGCTCACGCTCGGTACCGTCAAGGGTGACGAGCTTTTCGCCGTCTTCCGCAGCACGCACGACGATGTGCGCGCGCCCGTCTTTAAGATCGAGCGTGTCGAAGTCGAACGTATGCAGAGGCTGGCCCAGCTCGAAAAGCACGTAGTTCGTCACGTCGACGATATTGTTGACCGAACGCTGGCCGATGGCCGTCAAGCGCTCGACGAGCCATTCGGGGCTCGGGCCCACTTTCACATCTTTAATCAGACGGGCAGTATAGCGCGGGCAACGATCGGCTTCTGCGATTTCGACGCTTACAGCATCGGAAACCGCCTCGCCCGCCTCTTCGAGCTCGGCGGCCGGCTCGCACCAGTCGCGACCGTACATCGCGCCCACTTCGCGCGCGAAGCCCACCATAGACAGGCAGTCGGGGCGGTTCGGGGTGATTTCGAGGTCGAGCACGGTATCGGTCAGCCCCATGTATTCGGCGATCGGCATGCCGACGACGGCCTCTTCAGGAAGAATCCAGATGCCCTCGTGATCGGTTCCCAAACCGAGCTCACGCTTCGAGCAGCACATGCCGCAGCTGACAACGCCGCGCAGCTTCGACTTCTTGATCTTGAAATCGCCCGGCAGCACCGCGCCGACGGTTGCCACGGGAACTTTGATGCCCTGCGCGATATTGGGAGCGCCGCACACGATCTGGACAGGCTCTTCGCCGCCCACATTCACCGTGACCACATGCATGTGATCGCTGTCGGGATGCTCTTCGCAGGTTTCGACATAGCCCACGACCACGCCGTCGAAGGCGGCGCCGAGCGTCTCGACTCCTTCGACGCCCGTGCCCGTCAGGTCAAGTCGGTCGCAGAATTCTTTTATATCGGAAGGCACGTCCACGTAATCAGACAGCCATTTCAAAGAAACTTTCATCTTCGGTCTCTTTCTATCGAACGAACCATTCGGGTTTCATGCGCCCATGACGCCGGCGCTTCGCCATCTCCGAAAGATGCATCGCCTCGCTTCTCGGCCAGCCGAATCGATCGAAGTCAACAAGTCGAAAACAGCCAGGTCAGAAAAAACCAGGCGGGTCAAAACCGGTCAGGTCAAGCGAAACCAGCGAGGGTTTCCCTGGTGCCTCGAATCGATGCGTCACGCGGCCGAGCGTACTTCGTACGTGAGGGAAAGCGCGAAAGCGTCGAGGCGGGGTGCCAGGGGAAGCCGCAGCGTCGAGCCGTTCCGTCGGCTGGCAAGCCGACGGAGCCATCAGAACTGGCGCAGGAAGCGCATGTCGCCTTCGAGCAGCATACGCAGGTCGGGCACGTTGTACTTCAAGCAGGCAATGCGCTCGACGCCCATGCCGAATGCGAAGCCGGAGTATTTCTCGGGGTCGATGCCCACGAAACCGTAGACGTTGGGATCGACCATGCCGCAGCCCAGGATCTCAAGCCAACCCGTGCCTTTGCACATACGGCAACGCTCGCCGTTGTGCAGATGGCCGGTGCCGCCGCATACGCCGCAGCTCACGTCGGCCTCGGCGGATGGCTCGGTGAATGGGAAGTAATGCGCACGGAAACGCGTCTTGCGGTCTTCGCCGAACATCTGCTTGCAGAAGTATTCGAGCGTGCCCTTCAAATCGCCGAAGGTGATCCCCTCATCGACGACCAGGCCCTCTACCTGATGGAACTGGGGAAGGTGGCTGGGGTCGGCGACGTCGCGACGATACACCTTGCCAGGCGCGATGATATAAATCGGCGGCTTTTGCTCCTCCATGGTGTGCACCTGCACGCCCGAAGTCTGGGTGCGCAAGAGCACCTTCGACTCGCCGCGCACGGCGGCATGGTCGCCCGAGCGGTCCACCATGTAGAACGTGTCCTGCATGCCACGGGACGGATGATCCTCGGGAGCATTGAGCGCCTCGAAATTGTAGTAATCGGTTTCCACTTCGGGGCCCTGCGCCACCGAATAGCCCATGCCGAGGAAAATGTCGGAGATTTCATCGATGATGCCGCTGATCAGATGGCGCGTGCCCATCTGCTGCA
>JAUNLI010000203.1 GCA_030532315.1 Slackia sp. | reverse complement strand
TAAAAGAGCGCCCCTCGGGGCGCTCTTGGCGGCATATTGTTCGCACGGGACGGCTAGTCGTTTTCGCCGCGGTGCATGTTGATGTAGTCGAGCAGCTCGCTTCGCTTGTGCACGTGCATCTTCGAGTAGATGTGGCGCACGTGGGTCTGCGTGGTGTAGGGCGATATGACGAGTTTTTTCGAGATGTTGTCCACGGTGTAGCCGCGTGCGATGTATTTGAGAATCTCGCCTTCACGTTTGGAAAGCGAAAACTCCTCGATCGCCGCGTCGCAGACCTGCTCGATTTCGGAAGGCCCTGCAGGAGCGGTGGTCAGCTGGACGATGGCGCTTTCCTTATGCATCAGCGGAACGAGCATCGCCGCGAGCAGGCAGAGAAGGGCAAGCGAGGTCGCCTGCGTGAAATGCTCGGCGACAAACGCATTGTGCTCGTAGACCACGGCCCAGGTGTCGCCGACGAAAAATCCCAGACGCACCACGGCGCTTGAAACGGCGAATGCAAGAACGGGGGAGAGGTGCCCTTTGTTCGCCAGCGAACCGAAATATGCGATGAGGAACACTTCGAAAACGCCTGCGAGCGTCACCGTGATGATGAACGAGACGTTGAAAAGGGGCTCCTCCTCGCTTGCGAACAGCGCCAATCCGACGATGCAAAAGACGAGAAGCCACGGCAGAATGCGATACGAGGCGATGTTTCTGCCTGTCACCTTCTGTGCAAGCGCGATAAGAAGGCAAATGACCGCTGCGATGATGATGCCCAAGACGTAGGACATGCCGTCGTCGAACAGCGAATCGACCGGGATGATGGCGATGTTGAAATAGCATCCTACGCAGGCGACGAATGCCACGACGGTGATGACGAACGATGCCTTGGCGGTTTTGCGCCGCGTGGCCTTCGGCAAAAGCGTGGGAAGCTCGCAGCCTTCAAGCCCCGCGTTTTCTTTCAGATAGGCGAACGCGTTGGCGAGGGGCAGAAGCGCCACGAACACATCGACGGCATAGTGGGGCAGAAGCGACGCGACGACCATCGCGACAAGCATGGCGGCGCCGAAGACGAAGGCGAACCTGCTCAAAGAGAAGCTCGATTTGCGACGAGCGTGGAATTCGCCCCAGGCAACCCAGAGCACGGCGTTGCAGACGGCGAAGATCACGGGAAAGACCGCGAATGCGAGCACGGGCGTCGAGAGCGCCTGCTCTGTCATTCCGAAGGCGAGCGTCGCTACGCTCAAGATGCCGGAGATGACGGGAATGGCTCCTCGATGCTCGAAAAGACGGATGCGTTTGAGGGCCGCAGGCGTTATGAGAAACGCGATGCCCGTCAAGGCGAGGGTCGAAAGCCAGGAGAAGGTCACGTTCTCGTCGGTGATCGGCGTCGACACGAAAATGTTCGGCGTGAACCAGAGGCAGTAATACCATGCAAGAATCGCGCTGATGCCGAGGTAATGCATTCCGATCCGTTCCCGATTTTCCGGCGAGAACAACGCTTCGCTTGAACCAGTCTTGCCCATTTCAAACCTTTCTTTCGGCTGCCAAGCTTACCTGATCTATAGATAAAAACAATCTATTTCATATCGTTTGATTGCTACTGTCGATTTATTCCGTCGAAAAATCCTTGTGGCCGACCTCGCGGCACCGCCGCCCATGATGCCGGATATATCGAGGTCATCGCATCGCTTGATTTTGAGTATGTCTTCCAAAGCAGCTCGCAGCAACTTGGGTAAAGCGCTTTTAGCGGCTTTTGCGCGATGGCGGAACCTTTTTCTCAAGCACAAGATATCCACATCTGATCCGCATGCCTTCGCAGGGGTTTTATGCGTTGGCGCGAGAAGACATCCATCCCGCGAGAGGAGGCGCAGCAAACGCCGGCGAAGGGGCCGAACCGACTTGACCGTTCGAGGAAGCGGTCGCACCCCCGCGAGTCCTTATAGAGGTCTCTTTCTCGAGTATTTCGTTCGATCGGCCTTTGAAGGGCGCGGCGAAGCACCGGGACCTCTGTGAGCCAAAAAGGGGTGTTGGGAAATTCGCAGGTGTGCTTGCCTGCGGAGTTTTGAGAAAGGGAAATCACATG
>JAUNLI010000032.1 GCA_030532315.1 Slackia sp. | reverse complement strand
TAGCCCAGGGCCACAACGTCGGCTTCGGTGATCGGCGTGCTCGGCTCAAGCTTGCCGCCCGTCGCCGCCTGGATGCCGCAGATGCGGCCGGTAGTCATGCAGTGGCCTGCAGACATACCGCCCTGGAACATAGACCAGTCAGGCAGACCGCACAGCTGGCCTGCAGAAAAGCCTGTGACCCAAAGGTTCGGAATCACGTTGCGGTCTTTGTCGAGGGCCTGGTAATTGCCGTTCACGGCAGCGCCGGCGCACATGGCAGAAACGCGGATGTGCTTATGGATACCCCAATACGGCGGCTGCTCGATCTTCTTGAGATATTTCGTCTTCTTGCCGAAATCGACGTCGAAGCCCGCGTCGCACATCTCGTTATAGCGCTCGACGGATTTCTTAAGGGCATCGGCGGGAATTTCCAGCTTTTCGGCCAGCTCGTCAAGCGTATCACAGCAATACGTGTCAATGAGGTCTTCGATGACGTTCGCGCCGCTTTCCGCAGAGCGGTCCATTTCCACATCAGGCATATACACCTTGATGGCTTCTTTGTCGGTGGGCTTGCCGCCCCATTCCGTCACCTGCTCGACGTAGTTGTCGTCGAAAATCTGGCTATACCAACCAGGCTTGGGCTGATAGCGCAGCACGCAGTTGAGCTGTTCGAACTCGGCGTCTTCGTTCATGAATCGCTCGCCGTTTTCGTTGACCGTCAAGAACGGCTCGTTGTACATCGGGCCCGAATCGAAATCGTGCATCATGTGCGAATGGCCCACGGGAACGAACGAGCCACCGATTGCCATAGTCATCAGAATGCCGTCGCCCGTTTTGTTGGTCTGCTTGCGATCGAAATCCTTCACATCGGGGCAATAGCGCTCGATCAGGCTCTGGTTGTTCTGGTAATCGCCCGTCGAAAGGATGACGCCTTTGGTGGCGTTGAACTTGATGTAGTCGGCGCCGTTTTTGCCGATGACGCCCGTCACTGCGCCCGACTCGTCGGTGACAAGCTGCACGCCAGGCGTGCTGTAGAAGAATTCGACGCCTTTTTCAGCAGCCAATTCGGCCAAAGCCTTGATGGCGTTGCCGTTGTTATAGGGCTTCGGTCCGAACAGGATGGAACGGCGCGAGCACTTGCTGCCGTCTTCATACTCGGTCACCGCCGTGGGGCGAACCTTATACGGAGGAAAGCCCGCCTCTGCGGTGCGCACCTGCATCCAGCGAATGGTCTCGCCGGAGTATTTTGCCCACGTAGTAGCCAGGTCGCGGTCGGCGCGCCAGTGGCAATCCTCCATGAACGCCTGGATGAAGTTCATCACGCCCTGCTCGTCGGATTCGTCCAGCAGCACGCCCGTGCAGGTTCCGCCCTGGGAGATGGGCGTGGGTTCCTTCTGAAGCACGGCAACCGTCGCCCCTTCTTCAAGAGCCGAAAGTGCGGCGGGAACACCGCCCGTGCCCGCGCCTACCACGACGACGTCGTAGGTCTTTTCTTCGATGAAATCAGTGATGGGGTCGAGCTCGACGGGCGAGTCTTCGAAGTCGGACGCCTGCAGCCCGTCAGGATACGGCGTGCCTCCCTCGGTAGTGCCCGATTCGGGCTTTTCGCCCGACTGAGAAGGCGAGCAGCCGGCAAGCGCTGCGCCCGCAGCGGCAACGGCGCCTGTGGCGAAAGCGCCTTTAAGGAAATGACGACGATCGAGTTCCATGGTCCCTCCCTAACTATAAATGCAGTCCTTGAGCGCTTCGGTTGCCAGAAAACCCGTCGCAATCGAAGCGAATCGACGATGACGCCGACGGAAACGACCATATGCCTGCCGCAGGAACATCGCATACTCCGAATGGTCTGAACTGCGCGTTTTCTCTAATCCGTCTACCACAAACAGGATGAATCCACTTCCTCAAGCCGCCGATGCCGTTTGGAGGAAGCGAGATTTTCCCTCATTTCCTATAATCAATGCGGGAGGGAATCCATGCTCAAAAAATTCTTGAAAGAAACGCCCCAAGCGGCATCCGTCGTCGTCGGGTTTGCGTGCGCGATGCTTGTTCTCGAAGCGTTGCGTACACCCGCTGTTCGCAACGTCACCTTCGAGGTGTTCCATCCGCTGCCTTATCTGTTCGAGGGCATAGCGCTTGTTGCCATCGCCTTCGCCTTAAGCCGCGCGAGCGAAAATTTCCTCATGGCGCGTCATCCGCTTCTCACCGTTGCAACGGGCGCGGCGGCGAGCCTTTCCCTTTTCCTCATCATGCAATCCCAAGACGCCCTGACGGGCAGCTTCGCGAAAGATGCCGCTGCGGGAATCTACCGTCTATCGAGCGCGGTCCTATTCGTTCTTTGGTCCGAAAGGCTGCTTTCCCTCGGAGCGCGCAGGGCAGCATGCGCCTATGCGTTATCGCTTGCCGCAGGAGCCGGCATCATGGCGGTGCTATCGCTGTGCGCCCTGTCTGTGGGGCAAGCCGTCCTGGCGACGCTTCCCCTCGTTTCCACAGGGCTCCTTCTTTCGCTACACATCGACTTCTCGAACAACGCGCAAGCCGAAGAGCGCCCTTTGCGCGCAATCGAGCTCGACGAACCCCTTCCGGCGCTCAAGACGAAAACCAAGAGAGATATCGTCATTGCCGGCGTTTTATTGTTCACGCCGCTTATCATGCGCGGGCCGTTCGTTTCCGTGCAATCATCGTGGATCGACCAGCAAAGCGATTCGCTCGCATCGTTTTTGCTCCAATCGAGCATGGCGGCAGGGCTTTTGCTGGGATGCGGGCTTGTCGTGCTTCTGGTGCGATTTCTCTGGAACAGACGTTGCATCATGTTCTTCGAGCTGCTGATCGTACCCCTTTCGCTTCTGGCCTTCTATGCCGCGCAAGCCTCCGAAACACTTTGGTTCATATACGTTCCCATCGTCGATGGAACCTATCGCGCCCTTCTCCTTTTCACGATTCTGATGCCTTTCCTCGTCAAGGCAAAGCACCCGTTTGCGCTCATGCCGCTCGGCTTCGGCATTCTCATCATCGGGCGTGTTCCGTTTTCGATTCTTGTCGAAGCCCTTCCCGAAACCGCATATGCGGCCGTTTCCGTTGTATTCGTCACGATCGGCATCGCTGGAAGCATCACTGCACTGCTCGCAAGCGGAATGTTCGAAGACGAGAAGCCGGCGCAACCTTCGTCGCAGCCCGATTACACTGCCCCGAACGACAACCTGGAACATGTCTGCAACCTTCTTGCGCAGCAGCGCAAACTCACGGCACGTGAGCGCGAAGTGCTCGGGCTGCTCGCACAACGCTACAACGCGCCCTA
Source organism: Slackia sp. (assembly GCA_030532315.1). Taxonomy (GTDB): domain Bacteria; phylum Actinomycetota; class Coriobacteriia; order Coriobacteriales; family Eggerthellaceae; genus Slackia. The sequence goes on along the minus strand of JAUNLI010000032.1, from coordinate 12,721 downwards.
TATTGCAAAGAAGCTGGTGCTCAGCCCCTCGACGGTCAAAACCCATATGCGGAACCTCTATGCGAAATTGGAGGTGCATTCGCAAAGCGACCTATACTTGCTCCTGGAAAACACCGCGAAAACTTCGGAGCAGGAGGACGTCTATGGCCGCTGAGAAAACCTTCGACGCGTTCGTCTTCGATTTGGACGGAACGCTGCTCGACACGCTACCCGACCTGGTAAGCGTCACCAACGAAACGCTTCGCCACTTCGGCCACCCCGAGCATACGCGCGACGAAATCCTCGCCATGGTAGGCAACGGCCTGCGTTCTCTTATCTCGCAGGCGGTTCCCGCAGGCCTTTCAGCCGACGAACTCGAACGGGAACTGGCCTATTGGAAAGCAGCCTATGATTCTTGCGGCCACGCACACACGGCGCTTTACCCCGGCATGATGGAAGCCCTTGAAGAGCTGAAGGCTCGCGGCAAGAAGCTGGCCGTGCTGTCGAATAAATTCGACGGCGGCGTGAAAGACGTCATGAACCACTTCATGCCGGGATTCATGGATTTCGAACTCGGAGAAGGGCCCGTACCGCGCAAACCCGACCCCGCGGGGCTTCTGCTCGTGGCGAAAACGCTTGGCGTCGACCCGGGCCGCATCGCCTATGTGGGAGACTCGGCCGACACCGACATGTTGGTCGCCCATAACGCAGGCTCTTTCGCCATCGGAGTAACCTGGGGATATCAACCGGTCGAACGCCTCAGGGAAACGGCCGACGCCCTAATCGACTCGCCAGCACAACTGCTTGGCTTCGCATAAACCGCTCGCGAAACGAATTTCCCGCGAACGGCCGCTGCCGTAAAAACACAAAGCAGAGTGTCCGTTCACGGACGTGATGCGGGAAACCGCCACAGCGCGCATGCCCATGCGTCCACACGCGCCTCATTCCTTCCGAGGCCGAACTATCCGCTTGCCGCTCAAAACCGTGTTTCACGTGAAACACGGGAGCGCCACTCGCCGCATAAACCCATCCAAACCAGGAGAAACACGTGTTCCGTTCGCCCTTTCTCTTCCATATTCGGCAAAAACCAAGCAACCGGCCGGCCACAAAACCGCCTTCCGACGCCGCTGGAAAACGCTTTGCGCTCTCCGCCGTTTCGCTTGCGCTCGCGTGCCTGCTCGTAATTCCCCTTTCGGCATGCGGCAACGCGCAAAATGCCCCCGTCGAATCCCCTTCGGGCGATGCCGCAGCAAGCCTCGATAAGATCCCCTCCTATGACGGCGAGCTTTCGGTTGAAGTCAACGACGGGCAACCAGGGTTCACTGCAGAGGAATCGGCCCCCGAAGCAGCCGAAGAACCCTTCGAGGAATACAGTCAGCTCGACAGCCTGGGCCGATGCGAAACCGCTTTCGCCCTCATCGGCCCCGAAACGCTTCCCGACAAGCCGCGCGGCGACATTTCGACCGTTCACCCCAGCGGCTGGAAGCAGGCGCGCTACGAAACCATCGACCAGGAAGCCCTCTATAACCGCAGCCATCTGATCGCCCATCAGCTTGCAGGCGAAGATGCCAACGAGCGCAACCTCATCACCGGCACACGCACCATGAACGTCGAAGGCATGCTTCCTTATGAGGAACTGGTAGGCAACTACGTGCGCGAAACGGGCAATCACGTGCTTTACCGAGTCACTCCCGTATTCGAAGGCGACGAGCTGGTGGCCCGCGGCGTTCAGATGGAGGGCCTTTCTATCGAAGATAGCGGGCGAGCGGTATGCTTCAACGTCTTCGTCTACAACATCGAGCCGGGAATTCAGATCGATTACGCGACGGGCGACAGCTGGACTTCGAACGACACGCCCGAAGTCACGTCCAACAAAGCGATCAACCAAGGAACCGAAGGCGCTTCGAAAACGTCGAAATCGAACGGCAATTCTGTAAAAACCGAAAACACAGAAACGCAATCCGACGCGGGGGATAAGACTTACGTGCTTAACACCAACACCCGCAAGTTCCACGACCCTTCGTGTCCTTCAGCAGATGACATCGCAGGCAGCAACAGGGAGGATTTCGAAGGAACGCGCAGCGAGGTTATCGAAAAAGGCTACGAGCCGTGCGGACGCTGCAACCCGTGACGCAGAAACCGCACCGTCGCACGCGCGTTGCGGTTTCGTAACGTCACTGCGGTAAAATAGCGCCGAAACGCAAGATTCCGACTCTGGCGCCCTTTCGCCACGAAAGCGCGCATCGGAAAGGCAGCCCATGGCAGCATCCAACAACATCGGCGATCAGATCCGCGACGCGGTCCAGCAGGCCGTTTCTTCGCAGGACTACCGCGAACTCCAGGCAACCGTCGAACGCTCCATCGGCGTGGCGGCGGAAAACATCGGCAAAGGCCTGGCCCAGGCTTCGAGCAGCATTCGTCGCGCCCAGGAAGAGTACGCCAAGGAAATGCAGCGCAAGCAGCAGCAAGCCACCATGCAGACGCTTTACGCGAAAACAGGCGGAGCACGCGCAGCGGGCATTGCCATGGCGGGGTGGGGAGCCGTCGTCATGGTGCCATGCCTTCTGGGAGCGGGAATCATGTCCTTCAGCGGAAGCGTCCTGTTCACCGTTCCTCCGCTGCTGTTCGCGGCGGGCGGCGCGGCACTTCTTTACGCAGGCATCAAAAAACTCGGACTGGTCAAACGCTTCGAGAACTACCGCGACACCATCGGCGTTCGCGAACACTGCATGCTCGATGAGCTGGCCGCAGGAACGGCAAGCTCTCCGAAAGCCGTCTTGAAAAACGTGAAGAAGATGCTTGGCAAAGGCATGTTCAAACAAGCAGCGCTCGACGACTCGGAAACCATGCTCATCATGACGCGCGATGCCTACAAGCAGTATCGCGAGGCGCAAATGGAGGCGCAGCATCGCCGCCGTCAACAAGACCTCGCGCAAAGCGTGGCCCCCGAAATCGCCGAAAAACAGCCTTTGACACCCGAAGCCCAGGCGCTTCTTGCGCGCGGCGAGGCTTATATCGCGCGCATTCGTGCAAACAACGATGCCATCGAGGGCGAGGAAATCTCGCAAAAAATCGATCAGATCGAACACGTCGTGCGCACCATTTTCGACCGCGCGGCCGAACAACCCCAGGTAATCGACGATTTAGGCAAGCTGATGGACTACTACCTGCCCACCACGGTCAAGCTGCTCGACGCCTACCGAGACCTCGACGCGCAGCCCGTCCAGGGCCCCAACATCGCCGCGTCGAAACACGAAATCGAAGCAACCCTCGACACCTTGAGCGTCGCCTTCGAGAAACTGCTCGACTCGATCTTTCGCGACATGGCATGGGACGTTTCGTCCGACATTTCGGTGCTTCGCACCGTTCTTGCCCAAGAAGGCCTGGTGGACAGCCCGTTGAAAAGCCAGGCACGCGGCCCGAAAACGCCGCAGCAGCCGCTTTCCTAACGACGGATTAAACCGTCGTTCGAATTCCCAAGGAGGATTTTCATGACCGACACCGTGAACAACCCGCTTGCAAACGACGTACCCGCCCCTACGCTTACGCTGACTCCCGTCCTTGACGATGCACCCACGCCTGCCGTGGCCGCGCAACCCGTGGCCGCGATCGAAGAACAGCCCGCCGCCGCAGGCCAGCTCGACGACAGCATGCTCAGTGCCGAAGAAAAACAGATGGTCGAAAGCTTCGCGCAGCAAATCAACGTGCGCGACTCCGGCCTGGTGCTTCAATACGGCGCAGGCGCACAGAAAAAGATGGCCGATTTCAGCGAGACCGCGCTTGCCAACGTGCGCACCCAAGACCTCGGAGAAGTGGGCGATCTGATCACCGGCGTGGTCACGGAACTGCGCAGCTTCGACGCCACCGAAGAGAAAGGCCTGTTCGGCTTCTTCAAAAAGGGCGCCAACAAGATCGAATCGCTGCGTGCGAAATACGATAAGGCCGAAGGCAACGTCGACAAGATCGTCAAAGCGCTGCAAGGCCATCAGATGAAGCTGATGAAAGACGCGGCCATGCTCGACAAGATGTACGACCTCAACCTGGCGTACTTCAAAGAGCTGACGATGTACATCCTGGCGGGCAAAAAGAAACTCGCCGAAGTGCGCGATGTCGAACTGAAGGAACTCGTGGCCAAGGCGCACGCCACAGGACGCGCAGAAGACGCGCAGGCGGCGCAAGACCTCGAAGCCATGTGCACGCGCTTCGAGAAAAAGATCTCCGACCTCGACCTCACGCGCACAATTGCCATGCAAACGGCACCGCAGATCCGCCTAGTGCAAAACAACGAGGTCACGATGGTTGAAAAGATCCAGACCACCATCGTGAACACCATTCCCCTGTGGAAAAGCCAGATGGTTCTGGCATTGGGCATCGCGAATTCCGCCGAGGCGGTGCGTGCGCAAAACGCCGTCACCAACATGACCAACGACCTTCTGAAGAAAAACGCCGAGATGCTGCACACCTCCACCGTGGAAGTGGCACGCGAATCCGAGCGCGGCATCGTCGATATCGAAACCTTGAAGAACACCAACGAAACGCTGATCAAAACCTTCGACGAGGTTATGCAGATCCAACAGGAAGGCCGCCAGAAACGCGCCGAAGCCGAGGCCGAGATGCGCCGTATGGAAGCCGAGCTCAAGCAGAAGATGCTCGAAATTCCGCGTCTGCCGTAAGCGCCGCACAACGTTTTTGCAAAAGAGCCGAACGCCTTCGGGGGTTCGGCTCTTTTTTCTTACGCGCGCCCTCGTGGCTTCGAAACGAGGCAAAGCACGGTCGCGTCACGACCGTCCGAGCGCGCGTTCGTCCATGCGGACGACCTCCTCCTGCACGGCGTCAAGCAGCTCCTGACGCGAATGCACGTCGAATTTCCGATAGATATGCGACACGTGCGTTTTCACCGTTCCATCCGACAGGTACAAAACCTCGCAGATGTACGGACGGCTTCGTCCCTGAGCGAGCAGCATGAACACGTCGGTCTCACGCGCCGACAGGCAATGGATCTGCGCGATTTCCCGATGATATTGCGCAAGGCGGCGCTCGACACGGAAATCATCCGCCGACGAAGGATCGTCCCGGCTTCCCTTTTCCTGACCGCAAGCAAGGCCGCGCACCTCATCACTCGACGGCGAAACAATGAGATGTGCGCTTGCATTCTTCCCGTCGCAAGACGGCACGCCGCCACGATCCGAAGCTTCGCTAGCAGCGGGCGGTTCGAAAAGCCCCTCGCCTACGCGGTGCCAATCCGCGCCCCCTTCCGTGTCGAGGGAATGCTCTATCTCGAAGGGACGCGTGCTCATGGGCCTGACCGCCGCCACCATCACCAGGAAGATGGCTATCACCATAAAGGGCCTGATATCGATCGATGCATCCTGGGCAAGAAAAATCCAGGGGATGGCCACCAGACCGAACGCCGAATCGCTCACGCCCTGGAACGTCCACGCGGCAAGCTTCGTCGTGCGAATGGCGGTGACGATGAGCGTTCCCGAAAGCAGATGCCCGAACAGCTCGATGGTCAAATACAGCCAGTCGAAAAGCGAGGAAGGCCCCGATTCGGCGAGGAAGCTGTCCTGCAGAACGTAGAGGACAAAACCCGCCACAAGAACCAGAAAAGCCGGCTGGAATCGGACGAGCATCTGATTATTGCTGTTGCGCACCAAGGTGAAATACGCGAACACGGAAAGGGCGAACCCCACCGTGGCATACCCCGCAATGGTGGAAACGGGCGATCCGCTGTACCCTTCGCCCCATAATCCAAGATGGCTCGTGCCACGCAAGGCTGCAAGCACCAGAGAGACGGCGACAAGCAGGAAAAGCAAGTCAGACACGCCCGCGCTGCTGAGCGGCTTGCGAGAACGATAGTCATCCAGGCTGGCGGAGCCGAAGCGGGACATGCCCGCAAGACAAACGAACGACACGATCGGAAGCGCGCATGCAAGAACCACTTGAACCCCGAGAGGTGCCGAAACGCTCAGCCACGACCCGAGCACCGTCTTAAGGAAAAGAGCCGCCGTCACAACGCCGATAGCGACGGGAAGGCGTCTCACCTTCGCAAGCTCGCAATAGGAAAGAAGCGTCGTGGCGTAATAGCCCGCCCCGCAGCAGAACAGGCCGGCAATGGCCACAACGTCAGACGGCAAAAACGACTGGGCATGCGAAGCGGCATAAAGAAGCGTTCCCGCCACAGAAGCCGCCAAAACAAAACGCGGAGGAAGTCCTTTCATCCTTTCGGCATGAGGAGCCAAAAGGATCGATGCCAAAGCCGCAACAGTAAAGCCGGCAAGAAAGAAGAGTCGCGAGTTTCCCAGTTCCTGAACCGCCGTGGCGGAAGATTCGAACCCGAGCCCGTGGCCGAGAATATCTGCCCAAAGGATGACGGCGACAAGAGACAGCATGGCAAGCAGGGCAAGAACACCGTCCCCCCGTTGCACGCACTTGTCCCAAAACCCGCGAAGACGATCCTCCACGTCATCCCCCTCTGCATATCTCCCTTCGGCGAATTATAAATCACCGCACGAACGCAAGCCGACCGACTCTTCCCTAACCGGCATACAACCAGGCGTTTTCTTGAAAATCATCCACTTCGGGGATACGGGAAGCGCGCTTTTTCGCAGATTAGGACATTCCGGGAGAGGAACGCCCCCTTGCCGTTCGATATTACTGTGGACAACGGCTCGACGGGGAATCCGAAAGGAAGCGAGCCGCAAACCGAACGAAACCATACAGGAGGAGACATGGCTCAAACCACCGCGGGCGCACGCAGCGCCGACATCCAGACTTCGCGTCGTTCCTTCCTCAAAGGAGCAGGCATCACGCTCGCAAGCGCCGCAGCGCTTGGAATCGTCGGCTGTGCCCCGAGCGGCAAAAGCTCGGATAACGCCGGGGCGGAGGGTTCCTGGGACGGCGAGTACGACGTCATCGTAGCCGGCGCCGGCATCGCGGGTCTGACCGCAGCCGTCACCGTCGCCAAAGAGGGCAACGGTGCATCGTGCCTTCTCCTGGAAAAGGAAGCACGCCCCAACGGCAACAGCCCGTTCTGCGCAGGATGGCAGATGTATTTCGAAGAGACCGAAGGCCCTCTTAACTATCTCGACCATCTTATCGGCGACTGCACGCCGCAGGAGACCATCCGCGCCTACGTCGAAGAAACCATGCACAACCTCGAGTGGGTTTTGGGCCTGGGCGCAAAAGAGGAGTGGCTCGACATCTACCGCCCCGAGCCTGAAGAGACCAACGAGTACGCCGAATATCCCGATAGCCACACGGTAGGCTATCTCCTGTTCAAAACCGAAGGCGACCACCCGCATCACATCCACGAATTCCTGATGGGCCTGGTCGAGGAAAACAGCGACACCATCGACTACAAAACGTCGACCCCAATCGAAGCGCTCGTCCGCGACGGTGAAGGCACCGTCATCGGCGTCGTGGCCGACGGCAAGCGCTACCGTGCCAAGGGCGGCGTGATCATGTGCACCGGCGGCTTCGAGAACGACCAGAAGATGCTCCAGGATTACACGGGCGTCAAGGGCTACCCCTATGCCGGCCAGGCTAACACCGGCGACGGACATCGCATTTGTCAGAAAATCGGCGCGGGCTTTTGGCACATGCACGGCGGCGCCACGTATTGGCTCTCGCTGCGCAATCTTGAAAACACGCGCTTCCTTTCCACCCTGTATTCCTTCACCACCAAACAGCACGGCATTACCGTGGGCGTGAACGGACGCAGGTTCTATCAGGACTTCGACGGCTGCAGCAACTTCAAGAAATACGCACTTCCCGGCACCGACATCACGCGCAACGTGGGCTATCGCCACGGCATCACGCAGTTCGGCGGCGGCATGGCCCACAAGGGCTGGTTTATCTTCGACCAGGCGGGGCTTGACGCAGGCGCATGCCCGAAAGACAAGTCGGAAGATCCTGTCGCCGACGGCTGGGCCGTGCGCGCCGATTCGCTTGAAGAGCTTGCCACCCTCATCGAGGTTCCGGCCGACGAGCTGGCGAAGACGGTAAACCAGTGGAACGAATTCGTCGAACGCGGCGAAGACCTGGCATTCTACCGCCCCGCCGATACGCTGACCCCTGTTGCCCAGGCTCCGTATTACGCAATGCTGTGCGTGCCTGCGCTGCTCAACACCGACGGCGGCCCCATCCGCAACGAGAAGGGCGAAGTGTGCGACCCCGACGGCAACGCCATCGCCGGCTTGTATTCCGCAGGCGAGTTCGGCTCGATCTGGGGTCATCTGTACCAGGGCGGCGGCAACGTCGGCGAATGTGGCGCGTTCGGACGCATTGCCGCGCGCAACGCCATGGCGCGACTTTCCTAACATATTCGTAAACAAAGAAACGCTGCCGAACCCCTCCCTCCAACGATCGAGGTAAACCTTCGATTCTGCAACACGACGGCGTTTCGCTTGTCATCGGCTCCTGTCGTTTCGACGGCAGGAGCCTTTTTGTTGAACGGCCAAAACGCATCGACCGCGACGGACATCGCCGACCCCGAAACCATCGACAAGACATGGACGCTTGTCACGGGCGCGCCTGCAGGGCCGTTCCGCATTCTCGACATCGTCGGATTGACCACGGCATACAACATCGCCGTCATGAACCCGCAGGCCGCAGACCCCGAAACGGTCCCTGGCAAAGTTGCCGCAATGCTGAAAGAACGCATCGACGCCGGCAAAACTGGCATCAATGCAGGCGAAAGGTTCTACGTCTACGACAAATAGGACCAGCCCGGATAAGGAAAAAGCCGCTCGATGAGCGGCTTTTCAAATTCAAATGGTGGTCAGAGAGGGACTTGAACCCCCGACACGGGGATTTTCAATCCCCTGCTCTACCAACTGAGCTACCTGACCAGTTGCGCTAGCGCGAGTACATATATTACCGAAGGTCCATCTGATTTGCAAGAAGAATTTTTCTTCATTTTGCACTTCATTTCGCCTTCTATCTTCGGACGATTTCATCATGCTCCCAGGAGCAGCCCTCCGAAGAAAACACAGGTGTTAGAATGGCGATATCCGCAGCTCAAGACGGGAGGCACCATGATAGGAACCATTATCGGAATTGTCATCGTCGTGGCACTTGCCGCTGCCATCGTCATGGACGGCATCGTCATCGTCGAGCAACAGCACGCCGTTATCATCGAACGTCTCGGAAAATTCAATCGCATCATCCACGCAGGTTTTCATTTGAAAATCCCCTTCCTCGAACGCAGGGCGGCAATCGTTTCGCTGCGCACGATGAAAAACGGCTTCGATATCGACGTGAAAACGGAAGACAACGTCACCATCGGCCTGGAGGTTTCCGCCCAATACCACGTGGACTATTCCATGGGAACGCGCGCGAACGAATCGGGCATCTACAAAAGCTACTACATGCTCGAATCCCCCGAAGAGCAGATGAAAGACTTCATCACCGACGCGTTGCGCTCGGCCATACCCGTCTATTCGCTCGACGAGGTGTTCGCCAAAAAAGACGACATCGCCAAAGACGTCAACGCCATCGTTGCCGAACAGATGTCGGGCTACGGATTCACCCTGGTCTCCACGCTCATCACGCGCATTGCCCTGCCCAAAGAAGTGGAAGACTCCATGAATCAGATCAATTCGGCCCAGCGAATCAGGCTGGCAGCTCAAGACCTTGCCGAAGCGGACCGAATCAAGATGGTCACGGAAGCCCTCGCCGAAGCGGAATCGATGGAAAAGGCGGGCGAAGGCATCGCGAACCAGCGCAAGGCGATCGCGCTTGGCATCAAGGATTCCCTCGAAACGATCAAGGAGTCGGGCGTCACCCCGCAAGAAGCGAATCAGCTGTTCATGTTCACCCAGTGGGCTGACATGATGGCGCGCTTCGCCGATTCGAGCAAAGCATCCACCGTGGTGCTGCCGAACGATTTCCAAACCACGGCAAGCATGTTCGAACAGATGCTCGTCGCACAAGAAACGGGGAAGGATTCGCCGTCAAACATTTCCGACGGAGGCGAAGCGCCAAGACGATAAATGACCCGCCAAACGGAGTCGATGTCCTAACGACGCCCAATGCAAGCTCCGCACCGGGCGTCGTTTCTCTTACGCGACCAAGCCCGCGCCCTCGGCTCGCAGCGCGGCTGCGCGCGCCGGGCTCAAGCCAGTAGCAACAAAATCAAATCTTTCTGAAATATCGGAAAGATACAACCGAAATTTCCCGAATTTCGGAAGGAATTGCTATAATCTTTCCCGAATTTCGGAAAGCTTCTGCCGTAACGGAGGTTGCCATGCTCGACGCAATCCACACCGTCGTCACGGAAGGAATCACGCGCGCCATTCCCCAAACAACGCCGCGAAACGAACCCATCCCTCGCTTGGCGAACCGCGCCTCCGTGATCAAGGGCGTGCGGCGATGCGGGAAAACCTATCGAATGTTCCAACACATGAACCATCTTCGAGAAAGCGGCGTGGCGCGGGAAGACATGCTGTTCGTCGATTTCGAAGACGACCGCCTTGATAGCGTGTCGAACAACGTGATCAACGATGTCGTCGAGCAATACCTGAGAGCGACGCTTGGCAACGATAGGAAGCGCTACCTTTTCTTCGATGAGGTGCAAAACGTCAGCGATTGGGGGAGGACGCTGCGCAGGCTCACTCAAGACCCGCGCTTTGAAATATGTGTAAGCGGATCATCGGCGAAGATGCTTTCAGAGGACGTAGCCACCGAATTCCGCGGGCGCGGCATCGCGACCGAACTCTATCCGTTTTCATTTCGCGAATATCTTCGATTCAAAGACCAAGAACCCTCTTCCATCGTGTCGCCCGATGAAGCGCGAATGCTTTCCTCGGCTTTCGAGGACTACCTTCGCATCGGCGGGTTCCCTGAAATACAAGCGACCGACACCCCGACACGCATAACGGCCTTGCAGGACGTGGCCTGGACCATTGTTGCACGCGATTTGGCGGAACGTCATGGATTGCCCATGCTCGGCACGAGGAAGTTCATTCAGAAAGCCCTCCGCCTTTCGGGAAGGGAATTCTCGGTCAACAAAATCTATAACGACCTTCGCAGCATGCGTGTTCCTCTGTCGAAAGACGAGGCGTATTCGATGCCGGAACACTGCGAAGACGCCTATCTGTTCTTTCTCGTGTCGCGATTCGGAGCGGATGCCCACGAAGCGAGCCATGGGAAACGGAAACTGTACGCTATCGACCCCGGCCTTCAGTTCGCCTTCGGCCCATCCTCTTCGACCGACATGGGGCAGCGCCTGGAAGATGCCGTCTACCTCGAACTAAGGCGAATGATCAAAGGCGACAGGCTTACGAGCATTGGGTTTTATCAAACGAAAAAAGGCTATGAAATCGATTTCGCCGTCGGCGACGAAGACTCACGCCGAATCTCGTCGCTTTACCAGGTATCCGTACGAATAGACGACGAAAAAACGTTCGAGCGTGAAACAAAGGCTCTCTCGGAAGCGCTTGACGAAACGGGCCTCGACCGAGGTTTTCTTATCGTTCTCGACTCCTCCAAAGCGCCGACCCCCGAAGACGGGCGCATTGCAATCGTGGAGGCTTGGCGGTGGATGCTGAATGAAGAAACCGAGCTATACAGCGTATAGACTACTTCTGAACAGGCTTTTCTTTCTTCGTTGTTCGTGATTCGAATCCTGTTCGGGGTTGATTTCCCCGTGAAAAACGTGAGAAGGCTCTGCAAAGGAGCCTTCTCACACACATGCGAAAGAGAAACGGCAAACGCCAGGATTGTCGGCGCCCGTTATTTCATGGCACAGCCCGCGCCGAAAAGCAAATCGCGCTCATCTTCAGGAAGAGCCGAGCGCGCCTGGTCGCGCAGGTTGTTCACACCGATGAAGAACTGGCGCATCATAACAACCATGAGATAGCGGCCCTTGGGGGTCAAGGTGATCTGCTCCGCATCGTCGATATCGAACGCACCGACAGACTTCATGAACCCGTATTCCACAGGCAAGCCCGCCGCCACGCTGCAGCCGAAATCACGCTGCCACTGCTTCTTATCGAGACGCAAGCCGAACAACTGCATCATGAAGCGATACCGCATACGATTGCGCTTCGAGAACGTGGCCTTGCCCATCAAGGACATGCGACCGCTCTCGATCGCTTCGTTGTATTCGCGCACACTGAACGTATTCACATACTGCGTCGCGCCGAGATACGTCATACCGCCGCTGCCGATGGCGGGGTATTCCTCGTAGTCGACGATGTATTCGTCAATCATTTGGTCGGACGGATCGCCCGAGCCGGCCTTATTGAACGTCCAGGCAGAACCGTGCATAAACGGCGGATTATCGCCGCCTGCAAGCGTTTCGCTGATGATTTCGTAAAAACGCTGTTCGCGATTGTAATCGACCTTGCCAACCGTGGCTGCGAGCGATTTCTCCACCGAAGGCGACGCCATCAGCGGATAAAACGTAGTCTGGCTGGTGCCGCTCTCGAGCACCATCTCCAAATCACGCCTCAGAATTTCCTCGGTCTGGGCAGGGAAGTTGAAGATCATGTCGACATTGAGCGATTTGAAATACGGAGCAGCCACCTTAATGGACTCAAGAATCGAAGCGCCGCTGCCGTATTTGTCATAGCGGTCCATCTGTTTGAGCAAACCGTCGTCGAAGCTTTGCACGCCCACGCTCATGCGGTCGACGCGCCCCTGAAGCTTCTCAAGATACGCTGGGATCAGATGGTTCGGATTGGTCTCGCACGAAACCTCTTTGATGGAGAATTCGCTTTTCGCCAAATCGATCGTC
>JAUNLI010000202.1:250-2117 GCA_030532315.1 Slackia sp. | reverse complement strand
CGCCCAGCTGGCGGGCACGGTCTCCCTTGTCCCCCCGGAGGACCGCCAACGCATTCGCGGCTTGATCATCAACAAGTTTCGGGGCGACGCCTCCATCTTGCGGCCCGGCTTGGCCCCGCTCGAGGAGCTGTGCGGCGCGCCCGTGTTGGGCGTCGTTCCCTACACACGGCTCGATATCGATGACGAGGACTCCCTGTCCTCGCGTCTGCGGGCAAGGGATTCCTCGCGTCCCGTCGACATCGCGGTGATTCGCCTGCCGCACCTGTCGAACTTCACGGACTTCGATCCTCTGGAGCGCCATGGGGCCGTGGGGGTCCGCTACGTCGAGCGGGCTCGCGACCTGGGCCGTCCGGACCTGGTGGTGCTTCCCGGCACCAAGAGCACGCTGGGCGATCTTGCCTGGCTGCGCGCCAGCGGCATCGCGGACTGCGTGCTGCGGCTCGCCCACGCCTCGACGCCCGTTTTGGGTATCTGCGGCGGATACCAGATGCTGGGAGAAGAGCTGCTCGATCCGGACGGCGTCGAGGGGCCGCCCGCCAGCGCCCGCGGGTTGGGCTTGCTGCCGGTCCGCACCGTGTTCGAGCGAGCCAAGACGCTGGAGCGCACGGATGCGGTCCTGAGCGTGCCGGACGGCTTCTTCTCTTGTCTGGACGGCATATGCGCGCATGGCTATGAGATTCACGCGGGCGTGACGGATCTCGCCGACGGTTCCCGCCGCGCCGTGTTCTCCAACGGCGGCGACGGACGCGCGGGCGGGGTGGCGGCGGGCAACGTGATGGGAACGTACCTGCACGGGCTGTTCGATGCGCCCGAGGCGGTGCGCGCCGTGGCAGACGCCCTGCTGCGCGCCCGCGCGCTCGACCCGTCCGGGTTCGACGTCGTCGGGGGCGACGCGTACCGCGACGCGCAGTTCGACAAGCTCGCCGATGCGGTCCGCGCCGCGTTGGACATGGATGCCGTCATGGACATCATCGAGCGCGGGGTCCCCGCTTCGGTATAGGGGCTCGTCCCCGCCGACGTGGTCGTATAGGGTTTCGAGCTATTTCCGGCGCGCATGGCGCGTCGCGTCGTAAAGATTAGGAGATACGAGATGGCACAGCTCCACACTCAGCCGCATGACATAGAGCGGACGAGTTTCGAGATCATAACGCGCGAGCTCGGCGACCGAGAGCTCGACCCTTTGCAGGCGCCCGTCATCAAGCGGGTGATTCATACCACGGCGGACTTCTCTTTCGCTGACAGCCTGGTCTTTACCGAGGGCGCGGTCGAGCGCGCATGGGACGCCCTGCGCCGCGGCGCCACCATCCTCACGGACACCAACATGGCCCGCTCCGGCATCAGTCGCCCCGCGCTTGCCGCTTTGGGTTGCAGGTGCGTCTGCTATATGGCGGACCAGGACGTGGCGGCGTCCGCGCGCGAGCGGGGGACCACCCGCGCTTACGCCAGCATGGACAAGGCATGCGAGATCGCCGGACCGCTTATCGTCGCCGTGGGCAACGCGCCCACCGCTTTGCTAAGGCTTTGCGAGCTCATCGACGCGGGCCGTATCGCGCCCGACCTGGTAATAGGCGTGCCGGTGGGCTTTGTGAACGTGGTGGAGGCAAAGGAGGAGGTTCTCGCCCGCAGCATGCCCGCGATCGTGGCGCGCGGCCGCCACGGTGGATCGTGAACGCGCTGCTCTACCAGCTCACGCGGGACGAGTCGTAGCGATGGGAGGCGCCATGGACGCATTGCATGGGACCGGTATGCCGTACCGGCGGCGAGTCGCGGTGTTCGCGGGCACCACGGAGGGACGTCGTCTGGTGGAGCACCTGTCCTCCCGCGGCGTGGACACCGTCGCGTTTGTCGCCACCTCGTACGGCGCCTC
>JAUNLI010000202.1:0-240 GCA_030532315.1 Slackia sp. | reverse complement strand
CGCATGTGCGGGTCCGCGAAGGGCGCCTCGATGCGGCGCAGATGGCCCTCGCGATCGCCGATTGCTCGGATGCCGTGGATGCGACGCATCCGTTTGCCCGGCAGGCGCATGCCGCCATCCGCGAGGCCGCCGCGGCGGCCGGAGTAAGGCATCTCCGTCTGGCGCGCCCGGCCGTCCCAAGGCATGAGGGGGCGCTCTACGTCGCCGACACGTCCGCGGCAGTAGACGCCGTGGCCGCCG
>JAUNLI010000201.1 GCA_030532315.1 Slackia sp. | reverse complement strand
CGGCTTAGCGCATGCGTAAGCGACTCGGCGATTTTCTGCCGCTCATCCTGGTGGGCATAGGGCTGTGCATTCTGCTTTATCCCACCGTGAGCAACTTCTTGGTGGAGCGCAATTCAAGCCGCGTCATCGAGAACTACGATGCGGCGGTGGAAAATCTCACCGAAGAAAAGTATGCGCAAATGCTCAGCGAGGCGCGCGCGTATAACGAGCGTCTCGCAACGTTGGCCGGAGCGGCGGCGGACGCTTCTTCGAGCTCTGCCGCTTCGCCCGACCTTGCGGCTTCGGCCAATGCGGCCGCCGCATCCGAAGGGCTTCCGGCTTACGACGATCTGCTGAATCTTAACGGCGACGGCGTGATGGGATATCTCACCATCCCCAAGTTGGACGTGACCATGCCCGTCTATCACACGGTGGAAGAGCCCGTGCTGCAGGTGGGCGCGGGGCATCTGCCCGACACGTCGTTGCCGGTGGGAGGGCCTTCAACCCACGCGGTGCTTTCGGGGCATCGCGGCCTGCCTTCGGCGAAGCTGTTCACCGAGCTGGATAAGCTTGTCACGGGCGACGAGTTCTACATCCGTGTGCTCAACGAAACGTGCGCCTATCAGGTTGACGGCATTGAAACGGTGCTTCCGCACGAAACGGAAAGCCTGGCCATCCGCGAAGGCGAAGACCTGTGCACGCTGGTCACCTGCACGCCATACGGCGTGAATTCCCACCGCCTGCTGGTGCACGCCCACGCCATCCCCTACGTGGAGGCGATGGACGAAGTGGTGGGCAAAACGCGCAGCTTCATCAACATTCCGCTGCCATATGCACTGCTTTTGCTTGCGTTGGCGGTAATCGCGGTGGTGCTGATCGTTTTGAAGGTGCGTTCGAACAGGGCGCGTGCCGCCATGCAGGCGGCGGCTTTGGCGGGTGCGCCGCGCTCGCGAACGTACGAGGAATTGTCGCGCGCGTCGTATGCGCGGCCGGGCTCAAGCGGCCCGCACGGAAAGGAAGGAGGAGCGCATGCGAAAAGGCGCAATCCATAGCATGAAAATTGCCGCGGCATTCGCGCTTGCCTGCGTGCTTGCTCTTCTGTGCACCGCGCAGCTTCGTCCCGCTCTGGCGGCGCCGCTCGGCTCGATCGAGCTGACGTGCACGGCCGACCGCGGTGGAAGCAAGGTGTCGCTTGCGGGCGACGGTTATGCATTGACCAAGGTGGCGTCGGCCGAGGTGTTCGAAGACACTGCATCGGCGGTCTATACCATCGAAGAGGCGTTTCGTGCCGTCGACCGCGATTGGCTTGCGCTCGATGGTGCGGGCTTGCGCACGGCGGCGCGTGAGGTGGCCGATCATGCTGCCAAACAGGGCATCGAGCCGCTTCGCAAAGACCGCACCGGGCCTGACGGCAAGGTGACGTTCACTGCGCTTGAGCCGGGCATCTATCTGATCGAGCGTTACGACATGGCGAGTGCAAACGCGGCGTTTTCGTGCGACCCCATGCTTATCGGCGTGCCGGTGCGTGTGGGCGACGCGCTTGATTATTCGGTAGAAGTGTCGCCGAAGTTCGAGGTGGAAGATCCCAATCCGGGTCCTGGACCCGGCCCTGGGCCTGACCCCGATCCTGGACCCGATCCGAATCCGCCGGTCGATCCCGACGAGCCCGGCCCTGACCCCGATCCGAACCCCGATCCTGACGGTCCCGATGGCCCCGGCGGCGACGATCAGGGCGACGGGTCTGATGGGGGCTCCGGGAACGGTGGCAACGGAGGCTTGGGCCAGCTGGTCGACAAGGTCGCACAGGCTCTTGGCTTCGCCAAGACCTCGGACGGCATGATGGCTCTTGCTGCCGCCGCTGCGGCGTGTGCATGTGCGGCCGCTGCCGTGCTGGTGGTGTGGCGCCGCAAGGCCGCCGCCGAGCCGCGTGGCGCTCATGCAGCGGGCGCGAAGAAAGCCGTCGCTTCCGCAGGCGATTGCGCTGCGGGCGCAAAGCGGGCCGAGCAGCCCGAAAAGCCCGTCGAGGTCGCTTCGTCCGCAAGCGAGCAGCCTGACGGCGAGCCGCGAAGCGAAGCCTAAAGGCTCTGTCGCGCTCAACCCACAAACAAACGCATTTGCGCAGGAAGGCACCCTCGGGTGCCTTCCTTT
>JAUNLI010000031.1 GCA_030532315.1 Slackia sp. | reverse complement strand
GTCGAGCATCCCATGACCGAGGAGCACCTCATTCAGTTCGTCGTCCTGGTCACCGAGAAGGGCTATCAGGTCGCTCAGCTTACCGCCGAAGACGCACCGAAGGCAGAGTTCGTTCTGGCCGAGGGCGACGTTGCTGTCAAAGCGTATGAGTACTGCAACCTGCATGGTCTGTGGGTCAAGGAGCTCTAAGACGCATGATTTCGCGCCGCTCGTAAGGGCGGCGCGTTTCATTTCGGGTGCCGGCGATGCTAATGCGTCGTGCATGATGCTTCGCATTGGACGCTATCCGGGATACAATCCACAAGAATCGTATTCGCTTATTGAAAAGGAGTATCGGTATGGCTATCGATAAAGAGCAGGTGAGCCGTGTGCTCGATCTCATTCGTCCCAGCCTTCAGGCAGACGGTGGCGATGTCGCTTTGGTCGACGTTCAGGAAGACGGCGTTGTCGTGGTCGAGCTCCAGGGCGCTTGCAAGGGTTGCCCCATGAGCCAGATGACGCTTGCCAACGGTGTCGAGCGCATTCTTAAAGAGCACGTTCCTGGCGTGACCAAGGTTGTTCCTGCGTAGGACGTTTGCAACTGCCGCAAGCTTCATTTCGGCGTGTTGCCAGTTGAGGCGACGTTAAGCCCCTCCGTTTCCGATACGGCGAAACGGAGGGGCTTTTTTCGTTGGGCGTGTTGGCGGGTTCGGCTTAAAGGTCTAATGAGCATTATATTACGAACAAATGTTTGAAAAATTTTTAAACAAGACCCATTTGTGCGCTATAATATTCATCCGATATAAAGGAGGCCGTTGAAGTGTTAACCGTCTTGTTTCCCACCAATGCACAGGCGCTCGCGTTTCGTCGTCATGCGGCGGCAGATAGTCTGTATTCTTTCGGCACATCTGTGTCGTCGGTCGGGTCGTGGGTGGCAGATGCGTGGTCGCTTGAAGGGGACGGTCGCTCCATAGCGTCGAAAGCGCAAAGGCTTATGGCACTCTATGTCGCTCTCGATCCTTCCGTCAATAACGCGCTGCCGTCTACGTTCGGCATGGTAAAGCTGCTCTTGCGTCTTGCCGACGAGGTTTTAGGGTCAGACGAGTTTGAAGAGGTGCTGCTCGGTAAGCGTCAGGTTGCCGATCGCTTTATGCCGCTCGTAGACGCATTGCGCCGATACGAAGACATTCTTTCCAAGGCAATGTTGATCGATGCAGGTCGGGCCTGTTTTCTTATGGCGGCTTGTTCGCATGCGTCGAACAAGCGCGGCGAGGCGCTTGCCTACGACGTCGTTTTTTCGGCGGCGCAGCAAAAGCTTGCGGCTGCGCAATTCTCCCGGATCGAATCGCGCTCTTCTTTCGGGGGGCGGATAACGAAACCGAAGGAAGGCGTCGATCTTCGCTTCGCCTTTCCTTCGGGAAGATATGCAGAGCCGTTTCTTCTGCGTGATATCGTGCTTCGATATGCGTCGGAAGGAAGCGTTCTGATAACTTCATGCAGCCCGCTTGATCTTTATGAATCGCTCGCGGAAGCTTTCGATCGCGTGAGTATTGAATGTGCCGTTCGTGCTCGACGTCCTTTTTTTGACACCGATTTCGGTCGGGCATGTCTCGCGGTGCGCAACATAGTCGATAGCGAAGAGGCCGACAAGCAATCTTGTACCGATTTTCTCCTCAATCCGTTTTCGGGGATATCGAGCGAAGAGGCGTACGATTTCGACGTTGCGATTCGTTGCGATAGGCTTCTTTCGCGCGATGCTTGTCTCGAAATGTTGCGCAGGACGTCGCGTTCATTCGAATACTTCGAAGACCTTGTCTGTTCGTCCGAATCCGATGCTCTGCTCGGTTATTTCGAGGATAGAGCGCGCGTTTGCGGCGGCGATGAGGCGTATGTTGCCGAGCAGCTTTCCGCTATCGCCGCGCTGCGTGACGTCATGGCGGCCGCCTGTTGCGTGGGCGCAGGCGATCGGGAAATATTCAGCGTCGCCGAATCGCTGCGTGTCGATGTGTCCCGAGCTACCTCTTCTGCAATTCCGCACGTTTTGATTATCGATGCGCGACAGATCGAGTCGGCGGGTGAGCGTTTGTGGGATACCGTGGTCATGTGCGACATGGACAACGTTTCGTTTCCTGTGAAAAACACCGACGACGCCTCGGTTGCGTTCGCGAAAGAGCTTGGTATTGCGCGGCCGCGGTTCATCCTCGAAGACCTGCGCCGTTCCTTTGCTTCCGCTGTTGAAAAGGCGCAGAATTCGCTTGTCATCGAACGTCGCCTCAATGACGAATCTGCCGATCCTACGTATCCTGCGGCTGTGGTGGAAGAACTCGTCGACTGCTTCCGCGTCGATCCTACCGATGTTTCGGAGATTGACAATCGTTACGCATTGCCGCCCTGTCTGATGGAGGGGCTTTTTGAGCGCGGCGAAGAAGCGTTGTATGCCAACGCATCGTTGCGCAATGGCGCTCAGGAACATGCCGTTTGCGTTGCTGCTCCGACGCTTTCTTCCGTTTTGACTGATGCTGCGAAAAGGGCAATCATTTTGCCTCGCGTTGGAAAAGGCGGGGTTGTGGTGAGTGAACCTTGCTTTTCCGCGTCGCAAATCGAAAGCTATCTCGAATGCCCCCAAAAGTGGTTCGCATTGCGAAGGTTGCGTCTTGACGATATAGACGAAGGCTTTGGTGCCGTGGAAATGGGAGATTTCTCTCATGGCGTATTCGAGGAGTTTTATCGGCGTTTCCAAGAAAGCGTTGCGGCAAAGGTGAGTGTTGAAACGCTAGGTCAGGCACGGCTTGTCATGGAGGAAGTGATTGCCGAGCAACGTCGAGCCCAATATGAACGCAAGCCCTCGAGCAATAGACTTGTTCCGATTTCGGCATTCGAGCAGCATGAGGTGGACGATCTTTCCGAAAGGCTGAAGGGCTATCTTGAACGCGAATCGTGCTTGCTCCCTGATTTCGCGCCCTATGCATTCGAATACGAGATTCCCGTGCGTGAGGCGTTCGATTATGCGGGCTGCAAGCTTGTCGGCAAGATAGACCGCATAGACGTCGATGGGCGCGGGCGTGCTGTCGTGATCGATTACAAAAGCTCGCTTTCGTCCGATTACGACCTTTACGAGCCGGAAAGCAAAGGCGGGGCTATGAAAGAAGGCAAGGTTCAGGCTCTGATATATGCCCAGGCCGTCCGTCGTCTGCTTGGATTCGAGGTTGTCGGTGCGCTTTATGTCGGGTATGGGCGCGCTTCAAAAGCGTCGGGTGCTTTGGATTGCTGTATCGAGCCTGCGAACGTTTCAGGTCTTCGCGGTGAAACTTGCGTTTATCGCGGTGATTTCGGAGGCAGTTTCCACGATCTGCTCGACGCGACTGAGCTTCGCGTTGCTTCGGCGCTGCGAAATCTTATGGATGGAGAAATCGCTGCACGGCCGCTTTCTTCTTCGGCTTGTGCATACTGCCCTGAAATCTCATGCCCGCAAAGAAGGGGATAGTCCGATGGATATGTCACGATTCAAACCAGGCCAGTTGAAATGCGTTACAACTCTTGATGCGCCTCTGGTCGTGTCGGCAGGTGCCGGCAGCGGCAAGACGTTTACGCTTACGCAGCGCATTGCGTGGGCTCTTCTGCCAGGTTCGGCTTCTGATGGCGGCCCTTTTCTTGACGGCATCGAACAGGTGATGGCCATCACTTTTACTGAGAAGGCCGCAGGGGAAATAAAATCGCGCGTGAAGGCCACGCTGCGCGCAGAGGGAATGGCCGAAGAAGCCCTTAAAGTGGACGATGCGTGGATCTCCACCATTCACGGTATGTGTTCGCGCATTTTGCGCACGCATGCGGTCGAACTTGGAATCGACCCCGCCTTTTCGGTGCTCGATCCCGCCCATGCAGACGATATGCTGCGAGCTTCGGTGCAGCAGGTTCTTTCGGGCGAGAACGAATTTGTTGCTCCTCATGGCTTCAACGCGTTGTTTTCGGAATACGTGGCACGAAGCGCCGGCGTGCGCATGTCCGATTCGGTCGAAGATATGGTTCTTTCGCTGGTTCGTGTCGCATCGGCGCATCCCGATGGAGTCGACTGCCTGCACAAACCCCCAACATGCCGAGGCGTTTCCGAGCTGATGCATGCTCTAATCGAAGTCGTCGAGGCAGCGCGCGATGCTGCGCTTTCCCAGAAAGCGAGTGACGCGCGTGATTCGTGGTTGAAAAGCGCCGATGACTTTCTTGAGGAAGCGTCTGCGGCAACGTTTCACGACGCATCGGGCCTCCTGGCGTTTTTTGATGCATGTCCGTGGCCGTCGGCGCGTTTCGGCGCGAAAGAATACAAGGAAATCGCCAAAGACCTTCAAGCCGATTGCGCGCTTGTCATGCAGGAAGCGCGCTGCCTTGTCGCCGAGCCGCTTCTTGACGAGCTTTTCGAGTTGGCCCGTTGCGTTTTCGACCGTTATGCGGCGACGAAACAGGCGCTCGGCATGCTCGACAATGACGACTTGCTTATCAAGGCGTCGCAGGCGCTTGCGCATTATCCCGAAATCGCGAAAGAATATGAAAACAAGTTTCGCATCATCATGGTGGACGAATTCCAGGACACCGACCAGTTGCAGGTCGACATGATTAAGCGAATGGCAGGTCCTGGTGCATGCAGGCTTTGCACGGTTGGAGACGCGCAGCAGAGCATTTATCGTTTTCGCGGCGCTGACGTGCAGGTGTATAAAAATCATCTGGCCGACGTGGTCGAAGCGAATCCCGATGGCTTGATTGAATTGCCAGATAACTTTCGCAGTCATGGCGATGTCTTGAAGTTCGTCGATTGTGTTTTCGAGCAACCGAACGTGTTCGGAAAGGAATTCATGTCGCTGCATCCTTCGCGCAGCGAAGCTTCGGTGAAACAGCCGTTCAAGGCAGGACCTGGCAGGGTCGATGTTTTTTTGAGTACATATCCGTCCCGAAAAGGAATCGATACGCATGACATGGCGCTTTTCGAGGCGCGGCGAATCGCGCGTCGATTCGCCGAATTGCGCGAATCGGGGCATGAGGCGGGCGATATGGTGATATTGCTCGGGCGAATGACGCGTGCGAGTGTTTTTGCGCGCGCATTACGCGAGGAAGGGTTTGCTTGTGTCATCGCGGGCGGGTCGATCTTTTCTTCCGCTCCTGAGGTTCGCATCATGCAGCGCCTTGCAGAGGTCATTGCGAATCCGCATGCGACATCGGCGCTTTTCGAGGTTCTTGCAAGTGAGATGTTCGTTCTTTCTGCGGACGATTTCATCGCCTTGTCCACTTGCGAAGACGAGGCGACGAAGGTCTTGCGTCGTCGTGGTCTCGATAGGGGTTTTGCTGCAGTGGCAAAGCTCGCTCTTTCGCAGGATGAGTCGGTATCGCCCCAGCTTGCTCATGCGGCGTGCATCATGGACCGCATCGCGCGCGATGCGGGTCGCAAGCGGGTTTCCGACATCATGAAATATGTTGTTTGCGAATCGGGCTGGCTTGCCCGCCTTGAAAAGCGCGGCGCAGAGGGACAATCGGTTGCGGCAAACGTCTTGAAGGCCATTCGTCTTGCGGAAAGCATCGAGAAAAGCGGCGCAACAGGCCCTTCTTCGGTTGCGAAAGAGATGGCGGCTCATATTGCCATTGCGAAAGAGGCTCCGGGAGCGTTGTCGGCCAAGGGCGGCGATTTCGTGCGCATCATGACCGTACACGCCAGCAAAGGGCTCGAATTTCCTATCGTCGCTCTTGCCGAAATGTCGGGCACGAAGGCGCGTTCGTCGGCGTTTTCCTGCACGACGGTCGCAGGCAGGACTTACGTAAGCTTGCTTCCAAGCAAGTCTATGTCGCGTTTTTCTGCTTCGTCACCCGTGAATAAGGCGATGAAACGCGAGTATTTATCGTGCGCCGACGGCTCTTTCGACAACATCGTCGAGGCAATCGAACATGCGCAGACGCCTTTGCTTCAGCGAGAGATATTGCGTGATTACGAGGCCGAGCAAGAGCTGCAAGAGCGCAGACGCCTGCTTTATGTGGCCTTGACGCGCGCTAAAGAGGCGCTTGTTGTCGCCATGACGAGCGCGCGTCCAACAAAGGGCGAGTCTGAATCGGGGATTACTGCCGAATCGGGTATCTACGACGATATTCGCAGCGCCTTGTTCGGTCTTGGCGACTTCGAAAAAGGGGAGACGTTCGTCGATTTTGGTGGAAGCGCCCCCGCGCATGTCGTTCGCATCGATGTCGACGAGTCCGATTTTTCCATTGATTCCGCATGCGAAGGAGGCGCGGGCGAAGCTTCGGGTGCCGTCTCGGAGGCCGAGGAGATAGAAATCCCCTTCGTTTCTGGTTCGGAGCGGGTTTCGCACGTTCGATTCGCAGGCTCGCGGGCGGATATTGCCAGCTATTCTGCGCTTGCTCAGGTGTGTGGAAGCGAATGCATCGTGCCTTTGTCACCAGTCGAAGTTCCAGACGACGACGACTTCTGGGATGCGCTCGATGCAAGCCTCGCGCACGATGCCGACAAGGCAACCGATTTCGGCGCGGCGTTTCATCTCTGCGCGCAATGGGCGGTACGGGCGCGTTTCGCGGCATCGAAAGCGCTCGTTGCGCCTTCCCATGAGCGTGTGCGCTCGATTGCGCGCGGGTGCGGTCTTTACGATGATTCGCTGCCGCGAATCGAAAGTGCGCTCAAGCGTTGGTTTGCCAGCGATGTTGCGCGTATGTGCGAAAGCGCCGACGAGTTGTATGCCGAGTTGCCGTTTTTTATATCGCTTGATGAAGCGTCTGATCCCGGGGTGCCAGGTAACGCTATCCGATATTTGGAAGGGTCGATTGACCTGTTTGCATCGTGGGGGGCTTCAGAGGGGGGCGGCCGTCGTGCCGTGATCGTCGACTATAAAACCGGCGGATCGGACGATGAGGCCGATGAAGAATTGCACGCCAAGCATTTGCTGCAGGCGAGTTGCTACTCCTATGTCGCTTTATCGCGTGGTTTCGATGTCGTCGAAGCGATCTTTGTTCGTGTCGAAAGGCCCGATGCCACCCGTTGCGACCAGCCGAGTTCGGTGCATTATTCGTTTGACGCAAGCGACAAGCCTTCATTGCGTTTGCGCATTGACGAAGCTTGCGCTGCTCTTGAGAAGGAACGTTTGTAAAGGTCGTTTGTGTTGTCCGCCCTGCGAAGCGCCACGTGTGACGGGTCGCAGGGCAAGTTTAATGAACGTTGTTCATATGAAAATGGAAAGTCGGCGCATCAAAGGCGTATATAATCGGCAATATGAAGATATCGACTGAAAAACTCCTCCTCGTTGCAGGCATCGTCTGGATTGTGGCGGGCGGCAACATCGGCAACATCGGCATCGGTGCGCTGGCGCATGACCATGTGGTGTGGTGGGTGTTGCTCGCAACGCTCGTTGTTTTCCTGGTGTTTCATCTGTTCGTCTTTCAAAAGCTGGTCAAAAAGCATTCTGAGCGTATTCGTGGCTTCGAGGAAGATAAGAAACACATCTGGCACTTCTTCGATAAGAAGGGCTATATCGTCATGGCCGTCATGATGGGAGGGGGCATTGCTCTGAGGGCGAGCGGCATCTTGCCTGAATGGTTCATTGCGTTCTTCTATACAGGTCTCGGCCTTGCCCTTACAATCGCGGGTGTTTCGTTCATTGTCTCCTACATGAGGGGCGGACGTGAGCGATAGCATCGTTTCTTCCCGCAAACGCCGCGCCGCATATGATCCCGTGCAGCCATGTCGCATTCATGCTTTGCGGGCTGCTGCCGGCAAAGCATGCGGAGCCGTTCGCGTCCAAAGTGCGGGAAAACGCGGCCTTTGGCATGTTTCGGTGAGGCGCGAGCATCTGAGCTACATGAGAAAGCACGCGCGCATTACGCGATGTGTTCTTCACGCCGTCGTGCGGCCAACACGCTCGGTTGCTCCTGCCGTGCGCAAGAGCATGCGCGGCAACAAGGGCAAAGACACCCTGCCCGAACTCGTCGTGAGAAAGCGTCTGCGCGAAGCGGGGCTCGGTGGATATCGCCTTCAGTGGAAGGTTCCCGGACGTCCTGATGTGGCGTACCCGGGCAAAAAAGTCTGTCTCTTCATCAATGGCTGTTTTTGGCATCGCTGCCCTTATTGCCATCCGTCCATGCCGAAGACGAATCAGGACTACTGGATTGCCAAATTCAAGCGCAATGTCGAGCGCGACCAAAGAAACGTCGCGCTTCTCGAAGAAGAAGGTTGGCACGTGCATGTCATATGGGAGTGTCAGCTGAAGAAAAAGACCGTTGACGAAACCTTTGCTCGATTGATTCCCGTGCTCGAACGTGAACTGGGGCGCTCTTAGGCTGCGCTTGGCATCGCTCCTTTCCCTTTTCCGCCTACCTCTGCCCCCGTCTGGACAAAAGGGCATCGAAAAGCTCACCTCTTCGTCGAACGGCGCTTTTTCCGACGAATTCGCCTTGTCACCGTTTGCCGAACGCATAATCACCTTATGCTGTCGCACTCGCGCAGGCTAAAGCGCTCGCGCTACCATAACGTCGTATGTTCGTTCAAACGACGGAAGAGCTCGCAGTCCAGGGTGGGCGGCAGCGGCTGTTTCAAAGGAGCGTTGGTATGACGAGAGAATTCAAATCGATGGATGGCAACAACGCCGCGGCGTACGTTTCCTACGCGTTCACCGAGGTTGCCGGCATCTATCCCATTACGCCTTCGAGCCCTATGGCCGACTTCGTCGACCAATGGTCGGCGCAGGGCAAGAAGAACATCTTCGGCACGACGGTTAAGGTGTGCGAGATGCAATCCGAGGGCGGTGCTGCGGGCACGATGCACGGATCGCTTGCTGCAGGCGCTTTGACCACTTCATACACCGCCTCCCAGGGCCTTCTTCTCATGATTCCGAACATGTACAAGATGGCGGGCGAACTTCTCCCCGGTGTCTTGCATGTCAGCGCGCGTACCGTTGCCACTCAGGCGCTCAACATCTTTGGCGACCATTCCGACGTCATGGCTTGCCGTCAGACCGGTTTCGCCATGCTCGCCGAAGGCAACGTCCAGGAAGTTATGGACCTTTCCGCCGTCGCGCACCTTTCCGCCATCAAGGGTCGTGTGCCTTTCATCAACTTCTTCGACGGCTTCCGCACCTCGCACGAGGTTCAGAAGGTGGCCGTGTGGGATTACGCCGACCTCGCCGAGATGTGCGACATGGATGCAGTGCGCGACTTCCGTGCTCATGCACTCAACCCCGAGCATCCCGCCATGCGCGGCAGCCATGAAAACGGCGATATCTTCTTCCAGCATCGCGAAGCGTGCAACAGCTATTACGACGCGCTTCCTGCAGTAGTCGAAGATTACATGCATCAGGTCAACGCCAAACTTGGCACGAATTACGAGCTGTTCAACTATTACGGCGCCCCCGATGCCGAGCGCGTGATCGTGGCCATGGGCTCTGTGTGCGATGTCGCCGAAGAGGTCATCGACTATCTGAATGCCCGCGGCGAAAAGGTGGGTCTGGTGAAGGTTCGCCTGTATCGTCCGTTTGTGACCGAGAAGTTCGTTGCAGCATTGCCTAAGACCGTCAAGAAGATCGCAGTGCTCGACCGCACCAAAGAGCCGGGTTCCGTGGGCGAGCCGCTTTATCTCGACGTTGTCAACGCGCTTGCAATCGAGGGCGTTTCCGGCATCACGGTGGTCGGCGGTCGTTACGGCCTTGGCTCGAAGGACACGCCTCCCGCCTCGGTGTTTGCCGTTTATACCGAACTTGCCAAAGAGAATCCGAAGCGCGAGTTCACGATTGGCATCGTCGACGACGTCACCGGTCTGTCGCTTCCTGAGGATCCCGATTGTCCCAACACCGCCGCTCCTGGAACCATCGAATGCAAATTCTGGGGCCTCGGCGGAGACGGCACGGTCGGCGCCAATAAGAACTCGATCAAAATCATCGGCGACCACACCGATAAATACGTTCAGGCCTACTTCCAGTACGACTCCAAAAAGACGGGCGGCGTGACGATCAGCCACCTGCGTTTCGGCGATGCGCCCATCCGTAGCTCTTACTATGTCAACAAGGCCGATTTCGTCGCATGCCACAATCCCTCGTATGTCACGAAGGATTTCCCCATGGTCTACGACGTCAAGCCCGGCGGCACGTTCATGATCAACTGCCAGTGGACGCCTGAAGAGCTCGAGCATCACCTGAGCGCCGCTGCGAAGCGCTATATCGCCAAAAACGACATCAAGCTTTACACCATCAACGCAATCGATCTTGCTATCGAAATCGGCATGGGCAAGCGCACCAACACCATCCTCCAGTCTGCATTCTTCGCGCTGGCGGGCATCCTTCCCCAGGAAGACGCGCTTCGCTATATGAAAGATGCGGCAACGAAGTCTTACCTGAAGAAGGGCCAAGACGTCGTTGACACGAACCATCGCGCGATCGATGCGGGTGCGACGGCCTTCAAGCGCTTCGAGGTTCCTGCAAACTGGGCCGATGCCGTTGACGAAAAACAGGAGACGACGCATTCCGGAAAGCCCGAGCTGGTCAAGATGGTTACGAACATCATGGAGCCGGTCGGACGCATGGACGGCGACAGCCTGCCGGTTTCTGCATTCGTCGATCACGTCGACGGTCAGTTCGAGCAGGGTGCTGCGGCATACGAGAAGCGCGGCATCGCCGTGTCCGTGCCGACGTGGGACGCCTCGACGTGCATCCAGTGCAATCAGTGCGCGTTCGTGTGCCCCCATGCCACGATTCGCCCCTTTGCCCTGACCGAGGAAGAGGCTGCCGCTGCGCCTGAAGCCACCACGCTTATTCCCGCCAAGGGCAAGGCTGCCGCAGGCATGCAATACACCCTGGCCGTCTCTCCGCTCGATTGCATGGGATGCAACGTCTGCGTGGTGCAGTGTCCCACCAATTCGCTTTCCATGGCTCCAGCCGAGGGCGAAATGGCTCAGCAGGAGGTCTTCGATTATTGCGTGGCCGAAGTGTCCGACAAGCCTGAAATTCAGGATGCCACGGTCAAGGGAAGCCAGTTCAAGCAGCCTCTGCTTGAGTTCTCCGGCGCCTGCGCCGGCTGCGCTCAGACTGCGTACGCGCGTCTTGTTACCCAGATGTTCGGCGACCGCATGTATATTTCCAACGCAACCGGCTGCTCGTCGATTTGGGGCGGTCCTGCGGCAACGTCTCCGTACACGGTGAACAAGGAAGGCCGCGGTCCTGCGTGGGCGAACTCGCTGTTCGAAGACAACGCGGAGCACGGTTTGGGTATGCTGCTCGGCCAGAACGCGGTGCGCGACAAGATCGTGTCCGAGACCCAGCAGCTGGTTGAGATTTCTCACGATGATGCTCTCAACGAGGCGGCGAATGCATGGATCGAGGCCCGCAATGACGCTGCGGCAAGCAAGACTGCGGCCGACGCATACGTTGCGGCTCTTGAGGCGGCTGTTTCTGCTCAGAACGAAACGAGCGAGCTTGCTGCCTCCATCCTTGCCGATAAAGATTACTTCGCCAAGAAATCCGTTTGGATCTTCGGCGGCGACGGTTGGGCGTACGACATCGGATACGGTGGTCTTGACCACGTGCTGGCATCGGGCGAAGACGTCAACATCTTCGTGTTCGATACCGAGGTCTACTCCAACACTGGTGGTCAGGCCTCCAAGGCTTCCAACATCGGCCAGGTTGCGCAGTTCGCTGCGGCGGGTAAGGATATCAAGAAGAAGAGCCTTGCCGAAATCGCCATCAGCTACGGCTATGTTTACGTTGCCCAGGTTGCCATGGGCGCCAAGCCTGCGCAGACCATGAAGGCGATTGCCGAGGCCGAGGCCTATCCCGGACCCTCGTTGATCATCGGCTACTCGCCGTGCGAGATGCACTCCATCAAGGGCGGCATGGCCAACTGCATGGTCGAGATGGAGCGTGCCGTCGATTGCGGTTATTGGAACCTCTACCGCTTCAACCCCGCAGCGCCCGCGGGCAAGAAGTTCGTGCTCGACTCGAAGGAGCCGCAGGGCGGTTATCAAGAGTTCCTCATGAACGAGGCTCGCTACAGCCGCTTGACGCGCGAATTCCCCGATCGTGCGGGCGAGCTGTTCGAGCAGAACGAGAAGGCTGCAATTGAGCGCTATGAGCATCTTCTCAAGCTCAAGGACGTTTATGCCGAGGCATAGCCTTTCGCTCGCTGCGTAGAGGATTTGTCCTAGATTGAATGCCGATAGTCGGACCGGAAGCGGAAGTTTCCGGTCCGACTTTTTTTCGGGCATGGCACAAAAAAGGGAGGTGAAGACGAAGAGGGCGGCGGTTTTGCAGCTGCAGAAACGGCTGACTCGCGTTTTTTTTGCGGCGCTTAAGGTGACGAAGACGATCCGCCCAACCAAAGGCGTATATCGCTTCGAGGCGAGGGCGGCATGAAAAAACGTCCGCGACCTATGCCGCGGACGTGTGTTTGTTTCGGTATGTTTTCTCGCGCTCGGCGAATGGCCGAGGATCCTTTATTTTTCCAGGAGCGCCTCGACGGCGGCAAGCTTCACGCAGCAGACGAAAACCGTCATGGCTTGCTCGAGTTCGTCGAGTGGCGGCAGGGTAGGGGCGATGCGGATATTGGAATCGGCGGGGTCGTTTTTATACGGCCACGTTGCTCCTGCGCCCGTCATGACGACGCCCGCTTCCCGTGCGAGCGCAATCGTACGCTTCGCCGTGTTCGGCAGACCGTCGAAGCTGACGAAGTATCCTCCGTCGGGTTTGCTCCATGACGCACATCCCGTTTCACGCAAACCTTCTTCGAGCATGCTGTCGACCAGTTCGAATTTCGGACGCAGAATCGCGGCATGCTTCTCCATATGGGATGCAACGCCTTCGGCGTTTTCCAGGAAGCGCACGTGGCGAAGCTGGTTGAGCTTGTCGTAGCCGACGGTCTGGATTCCGATACGGGCTTTGATTTCGGCGATGTTTCGCTCGCTTGCGGCCACTGCTGCGATGCCTGCGCCCGGAAACGTCACTTTCGACGTGCTTGCGAATTTGAAGTAGCGATCGGAATTGCCCGCTTTCTCGCACGCCTTGGCAATATCCGACACATGGGCCGCACGTTCTTCGTAGAGATGGTGCACGCAGTACGCGTTGTCCCAGAAGATACGGAAGTCTTCGGCTGCGCAGGGCATGGCGGCCAGTCGTTCGACGGTTTCGTCGCTGTAAACGATGCCGCTCGGGTTGGAATATTGCGGCACGCACCAAATGCCTTTGATCGAATCGTCTTGAGCGACAAGTCGTTCGACTTCGTCCATGTCGGGGCCGTTTTCGTCGAGCGTTATGGGAATCATTTCGATTCCATAAGACTGCGTGATGGCGAAATGGCGGTCGTAGCCGGGAACGGGGCAGAGCCACTTGACGGAATCGAGGTCTTTCCAGGGCGTCGAGCCGAGGTATCCATGCATCATTCCGCAGGTTACAAGGTCAAACATGATATTGAGGCTCGAATTGCCGAACACGCATACAAGCGATGGGTCGTGCTCCATGATGTCGCCCATGAGCTTTTTCGCTTCGGCAATGCCGTCCATCATTCCGTAATTGCGGCAATCCGTGCCGTCTTCGGCGATAAGTTCGGATGCCGCATCGACCACGTCGAGCAAAGGAAGGCTGAGCTCGAGCTGGGCGCTCGAAGGCTTGCCGCGCGCCATGTTGAGGGAAAGCCCCTTCGCGCAGTGTTCGGCGTATTCGCGCTCCAGGTCGCATTTGAGTCGCTCAAGGCGATCGCGGTCGTAATCGACGTACGACATCGGTTCCTCCTCCAGGTTCGTTTGCCGTTTAAAGAAGCGCTTTAGCGTCATAAAGCACTTCGCGAATTCGAAGCCTACTTTACCGTATAATCGGCAATTGCCTTTGTTCTAATCATGAGAGGAGGGACGATGTCTGTAGACGACATCCAAGTTGTTCTTGCGATGGCTCTGTACTTCGTCGTCGTGCTTGCGGTGGGCTTTTTCTACCTGAAAAAGTCGAACGCAAGTTCCGAGAACTACTTTTTGGGCGGACGCGGCCTTGGTCCGTGGCTGACGGCTCTTTCCGCCGAGGCGTCGGATATGTCCGGCTGGCTTTTGATGGGCCTTCCCGGCATCGCGTATTTCACAGGTGCATCCGACGCCATGTGGACGGCCATCGGCTTGGCCATCGGCACGTATTTGAATTGGAAGTTCGTGGCCAAGCGTCTGCGCAAATATTCCGAGGTTGCGGGAAATGCCATCACGCTGCCTGACTTCTTCAGCAATCGCTTCCATGACAGCAAGCGTGTGCTGATGAGCGTTGCGGCGTTGATTATCTTGCTCTTCTTCTGCATCTACTGCGGAAGCTGCTTCGTAACGTGCGGAAAGCTGTTTGCAACCCTGTTCGGCCTCGACTACACCACCATGATGATTCTCGGTGCTCTCGTTGTGTTCGTTTACACCTTTGTGGGCGGATATCTTTCGGTGTGCACGACCGACCTGATCCAGGGCACCATTATGATCTGCGCGCTTGTGGTGGTGTTCGTCGGAAGCGTCGCCATGGCGGGCGGCGTCGAGAACACCGTTGCGTTTCTGCAGTCGATCCCCGGCTTCCTTTCCGCGACTCACCAAGCTTCGCCTGTTCTCGATGGGGCGGGCAAGCAGCTTGTCGAAGGGGGATTGCCTGTATTCGGCGATGCAGTCGTCTATGGTTCGGGCGCCATCACCATCATCAGCTGCCTTGCATGGGGCTTGGGCTACTTCGGCATGCCGCAGGTGCTTGTGCGCTTCATGAGCGTGCGCCACTCCAAAGAAATC
The DNA here is from genome assembly GCA_030532315.1 of Slackia sp. Lineage (GTDB taxonomy): Bacteria > Actinomycetota > Coriobacteriia > Coriobacteriales > Eggerthellaceae > Slackia. Next base: position 1,846 of record JAUNLI010000031.1, on the reverse strand, counting down.
AAAAAGAGCCGTATCATCGCCGTTGTTTGGGTGGTCATCTCCTTGGCAAGCGCAGTGTGCATCGGTCTTGTCGGGCGCGCTGCCATTCCGACCGAATTCCTCACGGCATCAAGCGCCGAATCGGTTTTCGTCGTGCTTGCGCAGATTATGCTTCCGTCGTTTATGTGCGGTCTGGTGGTATCGGGCATTTTCGCCGCCACGATGTCGTCTTCTTCGAGCTATCTGCTCATTGCGGGCTCGGCGATCGCTCAGAACCTCTATAAGGGCCTGATCAACAAGAACGCCACCGAAGCGCAGACCATGTTCGTCTCGCGTGTGGCGCTTACTGTGATTCTCATTTTCGGCATTGTGGTTGCCCTCGACCAGGATTCTTCGATCTTCCAGGTTGTCTCTTATGCCTGGGCAGGTTTCGGCGCGAGCTTCGGCCCGCTTATGCTGTGCAGCCTGTATTGGCGCCGCACGAACCGCCAGGGTGCGCTTGCCGGCATGCTGACGGGCGCCGTCACTGTTATCGTGTGGAATCTTTTCATCAAGCAGCTCGGCGGAATCTTCGCGGTATACGAACTTCTGCCTGGCTTCCTTTTCGCTTTGATTGCAATCGTGGTTGTTTCGCTTTTGACGGAGGAGCCCTCCAAGGAAGTGACCGACGAGTTCGACCGCTACATGGATGCCGACGTCTAAGGCTTTCTTAAAGGGAAGGACCGACGGTCCGATTCGTTCGATAGCGGAACTTTTTGCCAAATGCGGGACGCTTTGCGTCCCGCATTTTTTTGCGTAAAGAGAAAAAAATTTTTTTGGCAATGTTTAGACAAAGAGCGGCGATACAGAGGGAGGCGATAGGGAAAAACCCAGTTCAACCGATGTGTTAAGGGTAAAAAGGAGTAGATACGCCCGGCGGCGTGTAGAGTGTTGACACGCTCCTGTGGCTGGCGTATTATGCACTTCGTTCGCGGCACGGAAGCGAATTCCGAAAAGCGAACCGCAGCTTGATAAGTACACATATTGCATCGAGCACCTTGAGGAACTGGGCGTGTGCCCGAGTGGTTAAAGGGGACGGGCTGTAAACCCGTTAGCTATGCTTACCTAGGTTCGAATCCTAGCGCGCCCACCAGTTTGCCCGTGTAGCTCAGTCGGTAGAGCACTTCGTTGGTAACGAAGAGGTCACCGGTTCAAGTCCGGTCGCGGGCTCCATTTCTTTGTTACGAATGGAGCTTTCAGTTCCATAAGTATATATGGCGGTGTAGCTCAGTTGGTTAGAGCACACGGTTCATACCCGTGGCGTCACTGGTTCGAATCCAGTCACCGCTACCATTTGTATTTTTGCACGCGCCTTTACGGCGCGTGTCTATTATCACGTTAGTATTCGGTCGCAAGACCATTCCAAGAGGAGGAATAATGGCTAAGGAGAAGTTCGAGCGCAGCAAGCCGCATGTGAACATCGGTACCATCGGCCACGTTGACCATGGTAAGACCACTTTGACGGCTGCTATCTCCAAGACCCTGTCTGAGAATGACGGCACCCACGGCTCCGCCCGTGCAGACTTCACCGCCTTCGAGAACATCGACAAGGCTCCCGAAGAGCGCGAGCGCGGCATCACCATCTCCATCGCTCACATCGAGTACGAGAGCGACACGCGTCACTACGCACACGTCGACTGCCCGGGTCACGCTGACTACGTCAAGAACATGATTACCGGTGCTGCTCAGATGGACGGTGCTATCCTGGTTATCGCCGCCACCGACGGCCCCATGGCCCAGACTCGCGAGCACATCCTGCTCGCCCGTCAGGTCGGCGTTCCCTACATCGTTGTCTTCCTGAACAAGTGCGACATGGTTGACGACGAAG
>JAUNLI010000200.1 GCA_030532315.1 Slackia sp. | reverse complement strand
ACAACCTGGGGCACGGCGGCGAAGCAGCAGGGTCTTACCTGCTCGATCGCGTGCTTGCCAAGCAGGCTTCGCACGAGGAAGGGGAGTGCTGTGGGCATTAATGTGAGGCGCCGCGCCGCTGTGGCGTTGGTGGGATGTGCCGATGGCTCGATTGCGCTTTTGACGGCGGCAATTCTTTCGATTGCTTTCACGCAGCCCGCCTATGCCTATGTCGATCCATCGGTCATGACCTATACGATTCAGGCGCTTGCAGGCGTGGCCGTTGCTCTTTCGGCCGTCATCGGTGTGGCATGGAGGCGCTTGCGCCGCGTGTTGCTCAAGGTGCTCAAGATCGACGAGAACGCAGGCAAGGAAGTTGATCCAGCCGTGCATTGTATTGCGCACGATGACGAGGGGCGTGATGGGCTGCTTGCCGATGCCGATGAGCGCGCACGGCGTATGGAGCAGCGACTAGGGGTTGAAAAGCCCGTGCCGCTGTGTTTTTCGACACGGCTCGTGTTCGCGTGCGTGGCAAGCGTCATGTTGGTGTTCACGGTTGTCGTGGCGGGCCCGCTTGAAATCGTGGCGGCAAGCCCCGAAAGCCTCATGTTTTCGGTGGGCGACGTGGCGGGTCTGCTTGTCGCCTTTGCCGTGGCGGCGGCGCTTGCGCTCGCGTTGCTTATGGCGCTTTTGCGGGGGCGTGCATTCGTCTTCGTTTTCGCCATCGTTGCAGTCCTTGGCGTGGCGGCCTATGTGCAGGCGACGTTTCTCAACGTGTCGCTTCCTCCTGCCGATGGCTCGCAGGTCGACTGGGGCGCCTATATGCCCATGACGGTTGCAAGCGCTGCGGTCTGGATTGCGCTTGTCGTGGGCGCGGTGGTCCTTTCAAGGAAAAAACCGCTTGTATTCATGGGCGCCGCTTCGGCGTTGTGCCTGGTGGGCGTCATTGCGCAATCGGCCAGCTTGGGTTTGGTGCTTCTGACGCCGGGCGATGACGGCTATACGCCCTTGGATGACAGGCCTACCGTCACCATGGAAGGCATCTCAGAGGTTTCGGACGAAGAAAACGTGATCGTGTTCGTGCTCGACACTTTCGACACCGAATATCTGCGCCAGGCTGTCGAAGCCGATCCGTCGTGCCTCGATGAATTCACGGGCTTCACCTGGTTCGAGAATTCCACCGGGTCTATGATTCCGACGCGTTATGCCATGTCGACGCTTTTGACGGGCCGCACGCTCGGATCCGACGATGCGAGCTATTCAACCCGATTGATCGCCGACTGGTATACGCAGCACAACCTGCTCGACGACATTGCGGCGCAGGGATATTCGGTCGACCTGTATGCAACCGACATCTACGACGCCATCGGGGCGTTGTCGGAAAAGGCCGGAAACATCAAGCCTCTTACGTGCGAGATCGATCGTCCTGCGGCTCTGGCGATGTTGGTCAAGTGCGCGCTGTATCGCGACCTTCCCTGGGCGCTTAAGCCTTTGTGCTGGTTTTACACTGACCAGGTGAACAACGAGGTGCTTGTCGAACACCCCGATGACCCGTCTGCATCGGTGTGGAAGATGGACGATGCCGGTTATTTCGATTTGCTCGAACGGCAGGGTCTCACGGCGGTCGACAAAGGCGAAAACGGCAGTTTCCGCGTCATACATATGGCGGGAACCCATGCTCCTTATACGATCGGCCGCGATGCGAAGCCTGCCAAGGGCGAGGGGGATATGATCGAGCAAGGGCTTGGTTCGCTGCATATTGCGAGCGCATATCTTGAAGAGCTCAAACGGCTGGGGCTCTACGATTCGTCGACGATCATCGTGACCGCCGATCACGGCGAGTGGTATTTGTCCGACGAAATTCACGGCCCCACCAACCCCATGTTGCTTGCTAAGCCCGCGGCTTCGTCCGAGCGTTCGCAGGCGCCGCTTGCAATATCGCAGGTGCCAACCGGGCATCTTGACTTTGCGGCCACGGTGCTCGACGCCGTCGGCGGCGATGCGTCTGCCTATGGCGGCATGAACATGTTCGAAGTGCCCGACGCACCGCGTGCGCGCTATTTCTGCTCGACGTCGGTTGTCGGACCCGATAACGAATACACGCGCATCAAGCAGTGGAAGATCGATGGGGAAGCAACCGACTGGCAGAGCTGGGAGGAAACGGGCGTCCAGTGGCCTATCGAGTGAG
>JAUNLI010000199.1 GCA_030532315.1 Slackia sp. | reverse complement strand
GCAGACGCCGTGCTCACCTACCCCGACGGCACGTTCGATGCGGTGCTCTACGAATGCCCGCTCGAACAAAACGAGGCCTAAAACCCCTCCTCAAACCGCAACGGCCGCAGGTCGCACATCGCATTCGATGCGTCGACCTGCGGCCGTTTATGTATGTACGGGCTCATGCCCGAAGCGACGAAACCCGCATCCCGCAGCCGCATCGCCAGACGAAGCGCCCGCTGCATCCTGCAAGCACGGCGCATGAAACGCAGACGTGCGCTCTACCAATTTCCGAAAATGAAACGCTGGATGTCCTGATTGAGCATGATGATGAAAAACCCGATGAACAACGCCATGCCGGCAAGACTCATATAGTTCATGGCCTTGTAGCCCACCACTTTGCGCGACACTTTCTGGAAAACCTCGATCACAAAGCGTCCGCCGTCCAAAGGAGGAATCGGCAGCAGGTTCATAATGCCCAGCGAGACCGAAATCATTGCCATGAACTGCAAAAACATTGCCAGGCCCGCATCGGCGTATGCCTTCGACATCACCGCCATGCCCATGATCGAAGTGGAACCCGACACCGTTTCGGCGGCCGTTTGCGGGTTGAACAGGCCCGCCACGGCCTGCACTACCAGGACGATGTAATTCAAGCCCGCCTGGATCGACTCGATCGGCGTAAGCACGATGTGCTGCTGGATAATGCCCGCCTCGTCTACGATATCGACGCCGATCACCGAAAACGCCACCACCAAAAACACGATGGCGACCACCAGGTTCACGAAGACGCCCGCAAGCAGGACGACCGAACGTTTCCAAAACGGCAAGGCGCGATACGTCTGGGCGCGTTCGGAAAGATACAGCTCGTGCGCGTCATCGAATTCGCGCGGCGTTCCCTCTGCAAGATCGATGCCGCGTTTTTTGTTCTTGTATGCGCGCGTGCGAAAGATGTTGTGCTCGTCTTCTTTTTTAGGACCCGTCACGCAGCCCCAGTCCTCGAGCACATAGAGCACATCGCATGCCTCCTGCATGGTGATGCCCATCTCGGCGGCAAGGTCGTCGGCGTATACCGTGCCGTGCTTGTAGGCGAAGGCCAGCGCCCCTTCGATATGGGGGTTTTCGGGCCCGGGCTCCATGCCGCATACCTTCGCATAGCCGCCCAGCGGCACCGCGGTCACTCCGAAACGCATTCCATGCCAGGTAAAGCCCACGCTGGGGCCGGGAAAGCCGATCATGAACTCGGTCACGCGCACGCCGAATGCACGTGCGGCCAGATAATGGCCGCCCTCGTGCACGAACACGAGCACCGAAAGCACGATGGCCAGATAGACAATCATCATCACGATATCCATGAAAGCGTCCTTTTCGCGATTTCGCTTATTTCACAGCGCGGCCGACACACCGCATGCGCCACGCTTGCTTTTCCCGCCTGCGTTTATACCGGCTTGAAGCCGCATACGCCGCACGCGAACGCCGCTTTGTTGCGAAACGCGCAAACAAAACGCATCGCACGGCCCGCTTACGTCGAAAGATGCAGCGTAACCACCCGCCGACACGTCAGCCTGCTTCGATATCCCTGCGCGTTTATCATGCGCCGCATGCGCTTTCCCCTGTCCCCATCCACGAAAAACGCCCTACACGCAAAATGCATGCAGGGCGCTGTTTTCGCTTGGCTGCCGTCGCCTATTTGAACTGGCTCGGATGCTTCTCGAAGAAGTCGGTACGGGCGGGAAGCTCCACGATGGCGTGGCGGCCCGCCGTGCGCTCGTCTTCTTCACACAGCTCGTCCATGCTTTCGAACGCCTCGCTCCACGAGAACACGCGAGATGCGGGGATGTTCAGGTGAACGGCGACCTTCTCGCAGCCGGCAGGCGCCACCGGGTGCATGAGCAAGGTGCAGACACGCAGCAGATAGAAGCTATCCAGCAGAACCTGGCGACGTGCGTCGGCATCGTCTGCGGTATCCGCCGCCTTGATGCCGTCCGCCCACCACTTCTGGGCCCAGCGGATGAACTCGTCGAGCAGCGTCATGACCGAATGCAGCTCGGCACGATGCATGATGCGCTCGTATTCGGCCATAGCGGCATGAGCGCGCTCGACCACTTCGGCACGCGGCGCGCCGAGCGGCATGAAGCCTTCGAAGTTCTTCTGCGCCTCGTAGAAGCAGCTGCGCGCCAGGCGGTTGAACACGT
>JAUNLI010000198.1 GCA_030532315.1 Slackia sp. | reverse complement strand
AACTCGGCACGTCGCGACGGGGGCCGCGCCGCACCTCGGAAAGAGCCGCGTCTATCCCCGCTTCTGCCGCATTGCTCTTCGGCGCAAGCGCCATGTAGATAACCGCCTGGGCAAGGTTGATGCGACACTCGGGAAGACCGATGACCTCGACCGCCCGAAAAGCCGCCTCCGCGATAAGCAATGCCTGGGGATCGGCGTTGCCGATGTCCTCGCTTGCCAGGATAAAGATTCGTCGGGCGATGAACTTGGGGTCTTCGCCGCCGTCGATCATGCGCGCGAGCCAATACAAGGCGGCATCCGGGTCGCTGCCTCTCATGGATTTGATGAACGCGCTGATGACGTCGTAGTGCATATCTTTGTTCTTATCGTAAGGAAGAGCTCGGTGAGGCGTCGCGAGCGCCACCATGTCGGCATCGATGCGCAAGGCTTCGCCTTCGGACGAAACGCTCTTTCGTGCGCCCTCCCGCGCAAGCCCGGCCGAAAGCTCCAGGGTGGTCAACGCACTACGGGCATCGCCCCCCGAAAGGTTCACCACCGCATCGAGCGCATCGTCCGTCAATTCGAATTCGCCCTTCAGGCCGCGCTCGTCCTCAAGAGCCCGGCGAACGATGGAAGCGATGTCCTCATCAGAGAGAGCCTCGAGCTCAATGACGCGCGAACGGGATATCAGCGCCGAATTCACCTCGAAAAACGGATTCTCCGTCGTGGCGCCGATAAGCACGACCGTGCGGTTTTCCACGGCATGAAGCAGCGCGTCTTGCTGGCTTCGATTGAAACGGTGAATCTCGTCGACGAAAAGGATGGTGCGCATTCCGTTGAGAATAAGCCGTTTTTCGGCCGCGGCGATTTCTCGGCGAAGATCGGAAACCGTGCCGCCGATCGCGGAAACCTCGACGAAGGCGGCCTTCGTGCTTTCGGCGATGATGTGCGCGATGCTCGTTTTTCCCGTTCCCGCAGGGCCGAAGAGGATAACCGACGAAAGGGCATCGGATGCAATGGCCGCAAAAAGCCAGCTTCCAGGACCAACCGCATGCTGCTGCCCTGCCAGCTCATCAAGCGTGCGAGGGCGCATGCGAACCGCAAGAGGCGCTGCCGCCATTTTCGCGGCATTGTCCATTTCGGTAAAAAGATTTTCCATAGACGCTCCTCCCTTCCGCTCGACGTCACAACATGCAGCGCACGAGCCCATGTGCTGATGCACGGATTATAGATGATAGGCCTCCATAAGAAAACATTTGTTCGCTTTATGAGCCTTTTCGTATTTTGACGATGATGTAAACGCTCAGCACCGCCGCTCCGAAATAGCCAAGAAATCCGATGACCGGAACGCCAAACAGCTGCGGCTGCATGCCCGCCGAATAGATGGTCGACGACCCTATGAACAGACCCGCCGTAATGATGGCAAGGCTCAGCCGGTCGACGATTCTGCCGAGCATCTCCATAGGCTGGTTCGCCTCGGTAAGGTCGAAGCCGATTTTCAGCCTTCCCTTCTCAGCCATATCGAGCACATTTACAACGCGTTCGGGAATCTGCATCGCTTTATCGGTTGTGGCAACGGCCTGAACGATTCTGTCTTCAGCCTCCTTGAGCGGGTCGAAGCGTTTGTTCGCCGCGCTACGCACATAGCGTTCGACCACCCTGAGAATGCTGATGTCGGGAGTAAGGGAGATAAGCGTTCCCTGCAAAGACGCAAGACCGCGAACAAGCATGACGAAGCTGCGCGGCATGATAACGTTCGCCGTGTCAAGAATGGCCATGATATCGTTAAGCAACTGGGCTATATCCATGGAGTAGGCGTCTTCGGCGGCGTAGCGGTTCACCAACGTGGTGAGGTCTTGCAGCAATTGCCCATAATTGAGCTTCTTGCCCGGGGCGTCGCTGACACGCCCCCACTCTATGAATAGATCGGTAAGGGCATGGCCGTCCTTGAGCACCATAGCCTTCATCATATCGAAGAACAGGCCGCGTTCATGGGGAGACAGCTCGCCCATCATGCCGCAATCGATCCATACGACCTCGCCACGGTCCTTCTTGCCCTCTTCCCGCTCCTCTTCCGTCAGCATGGGGCGCACGATGATGTTGGCCGCATGGGGGTCCGCATGGAAAAAGCCCGCGTCGACCATTTGGTGCATATAGGAATTCGCGATGCGATCGCCGAGGTCTCTCAGGCTATAGCCCGCCTCCCTCA
>JAUNLI010000197.1 GCA_030532315.1 Slackia sp. | reverse complement strand
TGCCGTTCATCTGGCTCATGGTGAAGATCGTCATGCGCATCATCCCCGAGAAGCGCGTAGGCGCGAAGGCCGTGAGCGATCCTGCCGAGCCGATGTATCTCGACGAGCGTCTCATGTCGCAGCCTGTTGCTGCCTTGCAGATGGTTGCGCAGGAAATCGAGCGATGCGGCGAAACCATCCGCGTGTCGTTGCACGACATCTCGGCGGCTTTGCGCGACCGCGATTCGAAGCGTCTCGACGAGGCGGCCCGCAAGGCGACGGCCGCAGGCGAGCTGTGCCAGAAGGTGACCGATTATTTGGCCGAAATCTTCGCGGCAGGCGTGCTCAACGAAGACCAGGCGGCGCATACGATGAAACTGATGCGCGGATTGAACGACGTGGAACGCGTGGCGGCACTGTGCGGGCACATCGTGAAGTCGTGCAGGGGCGTGCGCTATTCCGAGGCTGCGATCGATGAGGCGCAAAGCGCCATGGCCATTGCCGAAGGCATGTTTGCCGATGCGATGAAGGCTCTTGCCTCGGGCGATTCCGCCGATGCCAAGCGCGTCTTCGCTGCGAGCGCGAGCTTGGTCGAAGCCGAGACCAGCGCACGCAAGGCGCACATGAAGCGCATGGCTGCGAAGGAGTGCTCGCCTGCCATGACGGGCGTGTTCAACAGGCTGCTCTACGACATCGGACGTGTTGGCACGAGCTGCATGAACATCGCCGATTTGGCGAAGGCCGATCACGACGTGCTCGATTACTTCATGATCGATCCCGAGCCCGGCCAGGAGGCCGTGCTGGAAGCGTAAAGCCTTAGCTCGTTTTGCCGACTCCAGCACAGACGGCTTGCTTGCGAAGCCCCGGTTCGCCTTGTGCGATCCGGGGCTTTGTTTGTTCGCGCCTTGACTTTTCCGCGCGATCTGAGATCATTTTTCCTGATAAAAATGGGTTAAGAGGGAGGCTTTCATGACGAAGATTCGCGTTGCCGAACTATTCGCGGGCGTGGGCGGGTTTCGCCTGGCGCTCGATGGCTATAACGATGAAAAGCGCGGCTGGCGGCTTCCCGCAGCGGGTGATTTCGAAACTGTCTGGGCGAACCAGTGGGAGCCGCCGGGAACGGAGGCTCGTCAGTTCGCAGCGCGTTGCTATGAAGCGCGCTTTGGTGAGGAATCCGTTGTCAACGAGGATATCGAACGCGTGCTTGACCAGGTGGAGGCAGGCGAGCGCTTTATTCCCGCGCACGACATGCTGGTGGGAGGCTTTCCCTGCCAAGACTACTCGGTTGCCCGCCCGAAGAATCAGGCGGGCGGCATCGAGGGCAAAAAAGGCGTGCTCTGGTGGCAGATCTATCGTTTTCTATATCTGTGTTCGCCGAAATACGTGTTGCTCGAAAACGTCGACCGCCTGTTGAAGTCGCCCGCTTCGCAGCGCGGCCGCGATTTTGCCATTATGCTGGCATGTCTGAACGAGCGCGGCTATTCGGTGGAATGGCGCGTGGTGAACGCAGCCGACTATGGTGCGCCTCAGCGCCGCCGCCGCGTGTATGTGTATGCGGAAAAGGATGCTCCTGCGTGGAACATCGAAGAGCGCGTGCGCGAATCCGGCGTGATGGCGGAGGCGTTTCCTATCAATCATCTGGTCACGAAGGCGAATGCGTTTGCCGTGCAAGGCGAGCCGTATGAGGTGAGCGAGAATTTCGGCAAGGGGTTGAAGGTTTCGCCGTTTCATGGGGCGGGTGCTATGCAAAACGGCGAAGTGTTCACTGCCGAGGTGACGCCCGTCTATGACGGTCCGTGCGTTACGCTGGGCGACGTGTTGGTTTCCGAAGCCGAGGTGCCCGAGGCGTTCTTTATCGATGACGACAAGCTTGCGCGTTGGGAATACTTCAAGAGCGCGAAAAAGGAAGAACGTACGCATGCGTCGGGCTTTACTTATATGTATAGCGAAGGCGGCATGGCGTTTCCCGATGCGCTCGATAAGCCGTCGCGTACTATTCTGACGGGTGAAGGCGGAGCGGGTGCTTCGCGCTTCAAGCACGTGGTGAAAACAGAAAGCGGCCGATATCGCCGCCTGGTGCCCGACGAACTCGAGCAGCTGCAAACCTTCCCGAAAGGTTGGACGAACACGGGCATGACCGATGGCCATCGGGCGTTTTGCATGGGCAACGCGCTCGTGGTGGACGTGGTGCACCGCATTGGCAAGGCGATCGCCCGCCGCG
>JAUNLI010000196.1 GCA_030532315.1 Slackia sp. | reverse complement strand
CGACAGGCTCCTCCTGTCGTTGGCGCATAGGATCGCCTGTTCGGTCCAATCGGCGCCGCAATAGTCGGCTGCGAACACCGCGTCTTCGTGCGTGTACCCGTCGTAGGTTTCAAGCCAATCGATGAGATAGGCATACGAAGGGTGCAGCCACGTCAAATAATCGCGGGTCTGCTTCAGGGCGTTTTGCTGGGAAAGCGTTACTTCCACGCTATATTGCTCTCGCTTTATTTTCGATCCGCATACCGAACAAATCAATGCTTTTTCCCCTGGCGTGACGGTTCCGTCGCTGTTGATCGTTGCGTCGACGACGATGTTCCAGTCGCCTTCGGTATGGGCGATTTTGGGAATTTCTTCCGTAATTGTCTGATTGCAGCGTTGGCAGATGCCGTGCTTTTCGCCTGTTTCGGAACAGCTTGCCTCATGCGCGGTTTCCCATTCTCCTACGTCATGGCCGAGCGGACTTGCGAAGGTTTCGTTGCAGCGCAGGCATATTTGCGGATCGAGACAAGTGGCTTCTTGCAGATCGTGTCTAAGGGGTTCGTTTTGCGTTCTTCCGCATACGGCGCATTTTTCGGGTTCGGTGCAGGTGGCGGGTTTCCAATCGTGGAGGCAAATGACGTGCGTTGCGAATAGTGCGACTACGACAAATGCGGCTGCAGCGATGCATGCTGCGGTGATTACGGCCGGTTTTTTCGCCAGGCGTGTTTTCTCGGAATTGTTTTCGGTCATGGTTTCCCTTTCTTTGTCTTAGATGATTGTCGGCATATCCGTGCTCAAGCGCCGTAGGCTAAGGCGGCTTGTTCGAAAAACGCGAGGAACTCTTCGCCATTGCGAAGTGCCAAAACAATGCGGGCGTATCCCTTCGATGCCCATTCGGTCGCAATGGCGGAAAACATCTCGGTCGAAATGGCATAGGGGATGCCACCAAGGCTTCTATGGAGCATTTCGACCGCTCGCATGGCGTCGCTCCCGCGGGGGCTTTCTCCGCTCCTCCAGAGCATTTCGAGCGTTTCGACGCCGGCATGCCATGATGCGTCGTTGATTAGGCGGTCGGTTTCGGCCTGCTCGTTTCGGCTCGATTCGGCAATGCGTGCGGCGATGCAGTCCACAAGTTCGGATGCCATCAGTCCTTTCAGGCCGCGTGCGTCCTCGGTTTCGCAATCGGCGCGAAGCGAGAAGATTTTTGTGCGTTCGACGAAAGAAATCGTTCTTGCTATCTCGATTTTGCGATCGATTTCGCAACGTTTACGCAAGAGCCGTTCTATATAGGCGTCGGCCATTGGTCGTCCTTTCGTTTTCGGCATTGTGATGTCGCGAATCTGCGCGTCCTGCAGCCCGGCCTCTTTTGCAAGCTTTATGACGAGGATGTCGTAAAGCGAATCCTCATCGAAAAGTCGGTAGCCGTTTCCGGGGTTCGTCGTAGCGGGGAGGATTCCCGATCCGCTCGTTTTTCCTCGAGTGCTTGTTTTGGGCTTTTTGCTCCATTCCTGCAGGGTCCGTGCGGGAATTCCAGTCAGCTTGCTCAGTCGACCCGTTGTCCACATGCCTGGTACCTCGCTTTCGCCGACAACGCTAAACTGCGCAACACTTGCGCGGTCAAGGTCTTGCCGACGTATGCGTCGTCTATGGGAATCTTGGGCTGAAATATCCATGGTTCTCCCTTCTTTCGATGAAGGCAGGCGGTTTGCGTCCTGCCGTAGAAGGGCTTGCGAATTTCGCGAGAAGGCGTCGGTGTTGCTTGCCGCGCGCGGCTGGTTCCCGTTCGACGTGACGGGTTCGTGACGTTTGCGCTTCGCGTTAGCACTCGTGTTTCAAGGCTGCTAGAATCACGTTTGTATGATTCAATGCGCATCGTTGCGCCACAACGTATGGAGGAGGTCTGACGTCTCGTGTTGTCCGATCGTCGACAGAAGGTGCTTCAAGCCCTTATCGAGGACTACATCGTCAATGCGCAACCTGTCGGTTCGCGCACGCTTGTCGATCGCTACAGCCTCGGCGTTTCCTCTGCTACGGTGCGAAACGAGCTTTCGGTGCTCGAGGACGAGGGGTATTTGACGTCTCCCCATACTTCGGCCGGCCGCATTCCCACTGACGCGGGGTATCGCGCCTTCGTGGACGATCTTCTCGAAAGGGAGTTCGGCGACGAAACCGAGGGCGACGCGTTTGACGAGCTGCGCGATGCGGCTACGAAGATGGATGATTTGATGGACAAGA
>JAUNLI010000030.1 GCA_030532315.1 Slackia sp. | reverse complement strand
ATTCGTAGAGCACCGCATCGAACGTGCCGTCGGGGTAGGTGAGCACGGCGTCTGCCACGCGCAGGAACCCTTCGGATTCGTAGAGCTTTTGCGCCGGAAGATTGTCGGGAAGGATATCCAGACGAACGCAGCGCTGGCCGCGTTCGCGTGCGATATCGAGCGCGCCTCTCAGCAGCGTTCGCGCAAGGCCTTTGCCCTGCAGGCGCGGCAGAGTGCACAGCACATGGATGACCGACGCTTCTCCGTCGGCGGCATCGATGGGCCAAGGAGCGCCTTCGTAACCCTGGGCGCCGCCCGTATCGAGCACCAAGGCGCCTGCGAGTTCGCCTTCGTGTTCGCAGACGATAAGCTGCTCGTGCTCGACCGCTTCTTTCAGGAACGCGTCGCTCGGATGGTCTTCGCGGTTCCAATGCGGGTCGAAGGCGGAATGCGCCATGTCGGCGATCATCTCATCGTAAAGCGCCGCTACCTGTTCGAATTCATCGGGTCGGGCGATGCGTATGCGTGCCATGCGTCCTCCGTTCGTCTGATTGTCCAAGTTCGTTAATGGCTATGGTAGCGCTTCGCCTGGCTGAACGTCGTGTTGGTTGGCGGCTTTTTGGCACGTGCATCGTTGACGATGCTGTTGTGGCATTGCCGTCTTGCGTTCGTCCTGGCTGCGGAGCCGTTGCTTCGTTGTTTCCTTCTGCCGTTCGCCGCGCACGCCTGTCTTGTTGCAAGGTGTTTTTTGCCGACTGCGTTTTTGCCCGGGATGGCGCAGGAATCATGCGCTACCTTTGTTCTTTCAAGAACCGAAGGCATGCGAAACGCTGCCGCTGCGATTGCCTGGCCCAAGCGATGCCGTTCGCGCATCGAAGACGGGCGTTTGCATGCGGTTGCAGTGCATGCCGGCGGATGCTTGCGGCGGGCCGTCTTCGGGCGGCGTATTGGAACGTCCGCTGAAAAGGCGGGCTGGCAGGAAGGGGGAGCCATCCATGGCGGTTTTGGATGATTCCGAAGTGAAGGCCGTAAGGCCCGACGCGCTTGCGCCGGCCGAAATCGAGGCGAAGGCCGAATCTGTCGCGGTGGGAAAAGCTGCGATGTCGGTGCCGAAAGTGATTGTGCTTGCCATGCTTGCAGGCGCGTTCATCGCTTTCGGCGCTTTGTATTTCTGCGTCTTTCTGGGCGATCCATCCATGCCGTTTGCCGTGCAGCGCGCAGTGGGCGGCTTGTGCTTCTGCCTGGGCCTGGTTTTGGTTCTGTGCTGCGGCGCCGAGCTGTTCACGGGCAACATGCTTATGGTGTGCGCTCTTGCGAGCAAGAAGATCACGCTCGGCGCCATGCTGAAGAACTGGGGTCTGGTGTGGTTTGGCAACCTTGCCGGCGCGCTTGTGGCCGTGGCTTTGGTGTATTTCGCGCATATCGCCGATATGAACGGCGGCGCGGTGGGCGGCGCCATGATATCGGTGGCGGTGTCGAAGGTGACGCCCGATTGGATCACGTTGTTCTGCAAGGGCATCCTGTGCAACATCTTCGTGTGCCTGGCCGTTTGGATCGGCTTCGGCGCGCGCACGGTGGTCGACAAGGTGATTGGAATCCTGCTGCCCATCTCGGCCTTTGTTGCTTGCGGGTTCGAACATTGCGTGGCCAACATGTTCTTCTTGCCCATGGGCCTGCTTGCCAAGGCGTCGGGCTACACGACCGCGGTCGATGCGAGCGCGCTTGATTTCGGCGGGGTTCTTCTCAACCTGTCGGCGGCAACGCTGGGCAATATCGTGGGCGGTGCGCTGTTCGTCGGTCTGGCGTACTGGTTCGTCTTCCATGCGAAGAAGGAAAGCTGATCGATCAGGCGAATTCGTCTTTCATGCCTTTTCGTTCGGTTTTCGTTTCGCGTTTTAAGGGCGGCAGGAGAAAAGAAAAGGCGATAAAGGAAAATGCCCTGTTTAGGCTGGCTTTAAAAACGGCGCCGGAAGCGTAGGCTTGCGGCGCCGTTCGTTTTGCGTTCGTTTGCCCGAATGCCGCAATGCGACGCCAGGGCGACGAGCGAATGCTTCAGGGCTGTTTCGGCAAGGCGACGTGAGGGTCTAAAGCTCGACCGGTTTCCATTCGTCGTGATTGCAGATCCATGCTTGGGGCTCTTCGACGCTGAAGAACACGAGCGTTTCATCGTTCGGTCCGTCGTAGTGTTCTCCCAGGCTTTCCAGATGCTCATAGCCTGCGCGGCGCACTTCGTCGCCCACTTCGTCGGCCAGGCCCGCTTTGCCGCGCAAAATCAGCCAGCCATGGCCCGGCCACCACGCCGTGGCCTCGAAGCGCTGGTTCTGCAGGAGCTCTTGCCATACGTCTTTGGTGGTTGCCGTGCAAAACCAGATCTTGCCGTGCTCTTCGGCGGCGAAGCTAAAAGGGCGCACGTGAGGCTGGTCGTCGACGCTTGTGGCCAAATACCACGCGGGTATGGCATTGAGATATTGGAGGATGGTTTCGTTTCCGGTCATGGGTGCTCCTTTCGTTGAGCGGGCTTTCGTGGGAAGTCCGCTTTTTCATGCGTGGGACGAAGGCGAATGGGTGCCTTTTGCAGCGGGATTGCAAGAGGGGTGTTCGGGAAGGCGAGGCCTGGCTTTCCCGATATGCGGCTTTTGCGATGCGAACGCCGCTGTCGAAGGCCTGAAGCGTTAAAGAATCAGATGTGCGCAGGCGGCAAGGGCGATAAGGGCCGTCATGACGAAAGCCGCCGCGGCATCCTTTGCGCCGAATGCGAGCGGATGGAGGCGCGTGCGACCCATGGCGCCGTGATAGCAACGCGCATCCATGGCGCTGGCAAGCGTTTCCGCGCGACGAAACGCGCTCGAGAACAGCGGAACCATGAGCGATGAAAGCATGCGGACGCCTTTCGAGGGGCTGTTGGCGAACCCCGCGCCACGGCTTATCTGCGCGCGGTAGACCGCAACAAGCTCGTCGGCGAACTGCGGCATGAAGCGCAGGGCGATGCCCAGAATCATGCCGAGCTCATGGGCGGGAAAGCCGATGCGCGCCAGCGGCGAGAGCAGCTTTTCAACCGCTTCGGTCAGATCGATCGTGGTGGTGGTCATGGTGACAAGGCTCATGCCTGCCATCATGAGGAAGAGCCTGCTTGCGATAAAGGCGCACGAATACACGCCCGCTTCGCTGATGCGCACGATCCACCATTCGAAAAGCACGGCGCCGCCTTGGACGAGAAACAGGTTGAACATCGACGCCAAGACCACGATGGCAAGAAGCGGAGCGATCGAGCGCAGCGCTGCACCGAAGGGAATTCGTGCGCAAACATAGAACACAAGGACGAAGGCGGCGACAACGGCAAGCCCCGAGAAATCATGCGCGATGAGCGCGGCGGCGATCAGCGCGATGCCTGCAAGCAGCTTGGTGCGCGGGTCGAGCCGATGCAGCGGGCTTTCGCCCGGGTAATAGCTGCCGAAAGAAAACGACGAGTTCATCACGCATCGCCTCGCTTGCTTTGTGCCGCGTCTTCATGCCCTTCGTGCGAGCACGCAGCAAGGATCCCTTCGACGATCTCCTCTTCGCTATACATTGTATAGAAGGTTTCTGACAAGCCCTTTTGGTGAAGGGCAAGCGCCATGCGCCGTGCGGCGGGCAGACCGAGTCCGATGGCGTCGAGCTCTTCGTCGAGGCCGAATATTTCACGCGGCGTGCCCGAGGCGAACACTTCGCCCTCCTTCAGCACGAGGATGCGCTGACAAAGCGATGCCAAATCATCCATGCTGTGCGACACCATGACCACGGTCAGGCCCTCTTCGTCGTGCAGCCTGCTGACGAGTGCGAGGAATTCTCTGCGGGCGGCGGGGTCGAGCCCTGCGGTGGGCTCGTCAAGGACGAGCACGCGCGGGTTCATGGCCAAAACACCTGCGAAGGCGACACGGCGTTGCTGGCCGCCCGAAAGCTCGAAGGGGCTCATCTCGCCGATCGCTTCGCCGTCAAGGCCCACGAGTGCAAGCGATTCGGCGACGCGTCGCCCCACCTCTTCGGCGGAAAGCCCCATGTTGCGCGGGCCGAAGGCGACGTCGTCGTAAACCGTTGCGGCGAAAAGCTGCCGTTCGGGATACTGGAACACCACGCCCACTTTTGCACGCGCCTCGGTGGCCTCTTTTTTATCGGAGATGTCGCGGCCATCAACCAGCACGCGTCCGCGCGTTGGTTTGAGGATGCCGTTCATATGCTGGATGAGCGTCGATTTGCCCGACCCCGTGTGTCCGGCAATGCCGACGAATTCGCCCTCGTATACGCGGAAGTCGATGTCGTGCAGCGCCCAGACCGCATTGGGTTCGTTGCCCCATTTCGCTGTTTTCTCGTGTGCGCGGCCGCGGTTTTTCTTGGCCTTCGTGGAATCAAGGTAGGTGTGCGACACGTTTTCGAACGCGATAACGGCGGATGCGTCGGCATCGCGGACGTTGTCTGCTGCGTCGGTTTTCGGCGCGGCAGACGGGACGGCGGGGGCGTCGGGTTTGTTTGCGACCGCAAGCGAACGGGTGTTTCCGGCTGCGCGTTGCTCGATCGCGCAGGCAAGTTCGTCCTCGTGGATGCAGACGGGTATGTCTAAGCCTGCATGCTGCAGCTTCTGCGATAGTTCGCAGGTGAAGGGCACTTCCAGGTTGAGATGCGCCAGCTTGTCGGTTTGCACAAGCACGTCGGCAGGCGTGCCGTCAAGTGCTACGTGTCCGGCGTCGAGCACGATCACGCGATCGGCTTCGGCGGCTTCTTCCATGAAGTGGGTGATTGCCACAATGGTCATGCCTCGTTCGTTGAGTGCCTTGCAGACACGCATGAGACCGCGCCGCCCGCGCGGGTCGAGCATCGAGGACGCTTCGTCCAAGATGAGGATCTTCGGTTGCATGGCAAGTGCGCCCGCAATGGCGACGCGTTGTTTCTGGCCGCCTGAAAGCGCGTTGGTTTCGTGGGTCTCGAACCCTACCAGGCCCACTTCGGCAAGCGCTTCGCGCACGCGGCGCGCGATTTCAGGCACGTCGACTCCCAGGTTTTCGGGGCCGAATGCCACGTCGTCTTCGACAAGCGATGCCACCAGTTGGTCGTCGGGGTTTTGAAACACCATGCCCGCCGTCGAGCGAATGGCGTAAAGCGCCTCTTCGTCGGAGGTGTTCATGCCGTCGATGCTCATCGTGCCTTCGTCGGGAACGAGCAGCGCGTTGACATGCTTGGCCAGCGTCGATTTGCCGCTTCCGTTGCCGCCGAGGATGCAGACGAATTCTCCTTGCGGAATGTGGATGCTGACGTCGCGAAGCACGAAATGCTCGCCGTCGTAGGTGAAGTTGAGGTTTTTGCAATCGATCATCGGATGTCGTTTCTTTTCGCGGCGGTTAGAAATGCGGATGTTGCGTGGTCGAATTTCGGGTGCGAGCGCGCTTTGGCTACAAGGCCCCGCTGGTGTTCGTATCGGCGGGCGCATCGGGCGTGTTATGTGTCAGGTGCGTTGTGCCGAGCGCGCCCGATGCATGGGCAAAAGCGCCGGCAGGCTTAGGCCTTTGCGGCGGCCGAGCGTCCTTTCACCTGGCTTTTCTTCGGCGTAATCAGGTTGGAGACGGCTTTGTACACCACCATGGTCAGCACCGAGTTCAGGATCGTTTTCACCAGATTGAAGGGCACCAGGGCGGGGGCGATCAGCGGCAGAATGGCTTCGACGCTGCCATACCAGAACCATACGCCGATCGTGAGATTGGCGGCAATCGCGCCGGCGATGGCGCACAGGCTGCCCACGGTCAGGCCGACGACCGCGCCTTTGAACGTGTGCATGCGGCGATAGATGAGCGCGGCGGGCACCACGAAGCACAGCGTAGCGACGATGTTCATCATCGAGCCCACCCATTCGCCCAGGATAAGGCCATGGATGACGGCCGCAAGCGATCCCACGACGAAGCCTGACATGGGGCCGAATGCGAAGCCGCATACCATGGCGGGCATGAGCGAGGGGTCGTAGGTGAGAAAGGCCACGCTGGGAATCAGGGGAATTTGAACGAAGGAAAACAGCGCGGATATGGCGCACATGAGCGCCATGGTGACGAGCTGTCGAGTGCTCCAACGGTTTGTGTTTTGCAGATTGCCGGGTTTCGCTGCCATGACGGCCTCTTTTCTGCGAGACGGACCGATGAAAGGTTTGCTTCTTGTCTCGCGAAAAAGAAACAAGCCCGTATGAATTCCAATACGGGCTTGTCATTCGCATGAAGGCGGTCCGAGCATTTCTCAGCCGGCCGCGATGTCGTGCGAACCCTGCCTCTTTCATCCGGACTGTGACCGTTGGTCTCGGATTCTCACCGAGTCAGCCCGAGGCGCCGTGCGGCACCGTCGGGGTCGCGGACTTCCGATGTGGCATGCTTTCGCCGTGTCGGTTACCGCCAGTGGGGAATTGCACCCCGCCCTGAAACAGAATTCATGGCAAGCATTGTAGCACCGTGAACGGCTGTGAAACCCTCGCATACGGCCAGAATCGCGGACTTGTGTGAAAACCATGCAATTACTCGAGTTCCATAGGTTGAATCTATGCTTTACGCGTTGCTGCAGGGCTATGCTCTGTGCTTTCACTTGTGATTGCGATTTTCGACAGATGGCGAATGAAGCGGAGGACGAAGGATGAAGAAAGGGACGGTAGGTAAACCCTAACGTCCCTTCAACAAATATCCGCGTCACCCGCCCAAGCTAACAGACTCGAACCCTGATTAGTTGCGGGCACCGCTGATGGATATATTCTAGCACGTTGCCTTGCTTCGTGCGTCCACGATAGCATTGATTTCGGCGAGTTGGTTGAACCGTAAGAT
The DNA here is from genome assembly GCA_030532315.1 of Slackia sp. GTDB lineage: Bacteria > Actinomycetota > Coriobacteriia > Coriobacteriales > Eggerthellaceae > Slackia. Next base: position 10,334 of record JAUNLI010000030.1, on the reverse strand, counting down.
GTCGACGCGGGCGCGACACGCATGCGGGCGAGACATAGAAGGGGAAGCGAAGTGGACAGGAAAGAATACCTTGCCGCGTTCGATGCGGTGAAAGCCGATTTCGAGCGCAGTGTTTCGTCGTTCGGCCTGCCGTTTGAGAAGGAAGAATCGTGTCCGCGTTTCGTGCGTGACGCAACATGCTGCGAGTATCGTGAAAACTGCGGCGCCAGCTTGCGAAACGGCTGGATTTCCTCCGCATGCAAGGCATGCCGTACGGGCGAGCGCACGGCGACGTTTTTCGTGTCGCTCAAATGCACCAAGAACTGCTATTTCTGCTTCAACCCGAACCAAGAAGATTACGAGTACTACCGCACGCACACGCGCGATATTGCGGCCGAGCTTCGGCAGGCGCATGCGTCGGGTGCGGTTTTCGAGCATCTTGCCATCACGGGCGGCGAGCCCTGCCTGCACAAGCCCGAGGTGCTGGCGTTTCTGCATTGTGCCGGCGAGTTATATCCCGGCGTGCACACGCGCATTTATACGAGCGGCGATTTTCTCGACGATGCATTTCTCGACGAATTGCACGACGCGGGCCTTTCCGAAATCCGCTTCAGCGTAAAGCCCCAGGAAACCGACGGCTCTCAAGAGGAATTGTTCGAGCGCATCGCCGCCGCGGTTTCACGTATCGATGACGTGGTGGTTGAAATGCCCGTGATTCCCGGCACCGAAGCCGAGATGGAGGCGCTTATGATGCGGCTCGACGCGCTGGGCGTGCGCGGCATGAACCTGCTCGAGTTCTGCTTTCCGCTTTGCAACGAGCAGGCGTTTCTCAAGCGCGGGTTCGAGTTGCGCCGTAATCCGTATAACGTGTTGTACAACTATTGGTACGCAGGCGGCCTTCCCGTGGCGGGAAGCGAGGCGGGGTGTCTGCATCTGCTCGAATTCGCTCAGCGCAGCGGCTTTTCAATGGGCGTACACTATTGCTCGCTCGACAACAAGAATTCAGGTCAGGTGTTTCAGCAGAACAAGGCGTTTTCATGCTCCGATGCGCTGCGCAACCGCTATCCGTGGCTTTCGTTTGACGAACGCGATTACTTCTTGAAGTGCGCGAAGGCGTTCGGGGGCGATGTGCCTGTCGTGCTTGCCGCGATCGAGAGGCTCAAAGGCGCTTCAGCCCTCGATGCGGTTCGTGTCGACGAAGCCGTGCCTTGTGTCGCGTTTCCCCTGGAATGGGTCGATGCGGTGTGCGCGGCTGCACCCGATGCGAAACTTGCCGTATGTCTCCACGTGCTCGAGCCCGACGAAGCCGCGCCGCGTTTCACGTTGCATGCGCGCGAGGTGCACGCCGAGCCGATCGACTGATTCGCGTGTCTGCGATGCGCGTGTCAAGTCAATCGCCCGACCCGCTCCTTTTCGCGCGTCGCGGGCATTTATGCGCATTTTGGAAATCGGTGAGCGGTTTCCTATGCACGGCAGAAAGCCTTTCTCCTGTCTGACTTCTGTTTTTATACGCGAAGTTCAACTTTGATTCACTTCTCATGCACCGAAGGGCGTGTCAGGCGTACAATTCATCGCTACGGATTAACCGGGGGAAGGCTGTTATATGGATATTGTCGGCATACTCAACCAGATCGATGCCGTCGTATGGGGCCCGTTGATGATTGCATTGCTTCTGGGCTCCCACATCTTTCTGACTGTTCGTACGGGGTTCATCCAGCGCAAGCTGCCGCAGGCCATCAAAATGTCCGTCGTCAAAGACGACGACAGCGAAGGCGACGTGAGCCAGTTCGGCGCGCTTGTCACTGCGCTTGCGGGAACCATCGGCACGGGTTCGATCGTCGGCGTGGCAACCGCCATCATCGCAGGCGGTCCGGGCGCGGTGTTCTGGATGTGGCTCACGGGCGTGTTCGGCATCGCCACGAAATACTCCGAGGTCTATGCTGCGGTGAAGTATCGCGTGAAAGACCATAAGGGCGAAATGCTCGGCGGCGCGATGTATGCGTGGGAGCGCGCGTTCAAGCGCAAGGACGGCTCCATTCCCTGGTGGGCGAAGCTCGGCGCGGTGTCGTTCGCGCTGTTCGCAATCGTGGCCACCATCGGCACCGGTTCTGCTGTGCAGTCGGCTGCTATGACCGGCATCATCGAATCGAACTTCCCGGGCATTCCCGAGTGGCTGATCGCGTTGGTGATTGCCATTCTGGTGTCGCTCGTGATTTTCGGTGGCGTGAAAACCGTGTCCACCGTGTGCGAGAAGCTCGTTCCGTTCATGGCCATCGCCTACACCGTGGGCTGTTTCGTGATCATGGCCTATAACTGGGAATATATCGCTCCTGCGTTCGCACTGATCTTCGAGTGCGCGTTCACCGCGAAGGCTGCGTTCGGCGGCGCGGTGGGCAGCGGCATCATGGTGGCTTTGCAGTTCGGTTGCGCCCGCGGCCTGTTCTCCAACGAGAGCGGTCTGGGTTCGGCGCCGATCGTTGCCGCTGCTGCCGCAACCAAGAATCCTGCGCGTCAGGCCCTTGTCGCCATGACGGGCACGTTCTGGTCTACCGTGGTCATTTGCGCCATCACTGGCATCGTGCTGGTGTCCACGATGCTCGCCAACCCGGGCATCGTCGAAGGCGGCAGCATCAAGGAAGGCGCGGCGCTTGCGAGCGCGGCCTTCGCCACCATTCCGTATCTGGGCACGCCCATTCTGGTGGTCGGTATGGTCAGCTTCGCGTATTCCACCATTTTGGGTTGGAGCTACTACGGCAACCGCTGCGCTACTTACCTGTTCGGCCATAAGGCCATCCGCCCCTATCAGATCCTGTACGTGGTCGTGGGCTTTTTGGGCGCGATCGGCGTGGGCGATGTGGTATGGACGGTTTCCGACATTGGAAACGCGCTCATGGCGGTGCCCAACATCATCATGGTGCTGCTGCTTTCGGGCATGATCGCGCGCGAGACCAAGCACTATGTCTACGAAGGCCACCTCGACGAGGCCTACGAGGAAGAAATTCCCGTCATCGAAGCCAAGTAGGGCACGAAAAAGATTCGTTTCAAACCTCCCGTCTTCACGCCGGATCGCGGCCGAAGGCGGGAGGTTTTGCGTTTCGGGGAAAGAATCGGCGCAGCGGCATCGGGGCTTGATCGAATGGGCTGTGCCGAGTGCGGATGGGAAGAGGCCGTGCGCCGATCGGGCGAGCCGTGCGCTTCAAGCGAGGGGTTATATGGGAAAGCGGCGAAGTAAGGAGGGCGCATATGCGAATCGCGGGATTGCAAAAACTCGCGCTGGTCGATTACCCGGGCGTCATGGCGGCCACGGTGTTTCTTGCGGGTTGCGATTTCCGTTGCCCGTTTTGCCACAATGCCTCGCTCGTCGTTGCATCGGAAGGGGATGGATCTCGTGGCGATGCGTGTGGCGATGGGGAAGACAATGCGCGTGGCAATGGGGAAGGCGCGGCATGTTGCGATGCGAAAAGCGCCGAATGCGGCGAAGCGGCCGGGCTTTCGGGCGCGGGTTTTCCTTCGATTGACGAAGAGGCGTTTTGGGCCTTTCTTGAAAAGCGCCGTGGAATTTTGCAAGGCGTGTGCATCACGGGCGGAGAGCCGCTTTTACGAAGCGGCCTTGTGCGGTTTTGCGCGCGTATCAAGGGCATGGACTACAAGGTGAAGCTCGACACCAATGGAGCTCATCCCGTGCGTTTGGCAGAATTGCTCGACGCGGGTTTGCTGGATTATGTGGCCATGGATGTCAAAGCCTGCTGGTCGCGTTATGCCGAAGCGGCAGGGCTGTCTGCCGAAGCGCAGGCGAGCGTCGTACGCGCCGTGCAAAAAAGCGCCCATCTGCTTATGGAGGGGTCTGTTCCGTATGAGTTTCGCACCACGGTGGTACGCGAGCTGCATGATGAGGCCCATCTTGCCGCCATGGCCGACGAGCTGCACGGGGCGCAGGCATGGTACCTGCAGCGCTATGTCGATTCGCCGAGCGTGCTTGCGGGGCAGGGGGTTCTCAGCGCCTATAGTGAAGAGGAGATGACCCGTATCGTCGAGCGGTTGCGTGCGAGCGCTTCGTTCGTACATCTGCGCGGCGTATAGGTTTCGCTGCCGTTTTCGGCTGAGGCGCGTTTCGCTGCATGGACGGGCCCTGCGGGCGCCTGTCGCTTCTTCCCGTTTTGTGCATCGTCTTTCCGCATTCGCGTTCTGCTGCTTGTGCGGCGCCAGGGTTGAGCGCCGTTCGCCAGCCGTCTTGCTTGCGGCCGCCTTCCCTTCGACCGTCCGCCGTCCGTTCCGGCACGTTTCCACCTGCCATTCGCCGACGGCGGCCGGCACGTGCTTTTTTCGGCGGGCGGCATTTCCCCAGGTGCGCTCGAATAGAAAAAAGAGCTGTCGCATTCCACTATATGTTGTGTTTCCATGCCTTTGAAATTGCAAGATATTGCTTTCGTTTTTTCGGAGTCTATTATCGAGGCATATCGAAAGCGAAAGGCGGCATCATGTATCAGGTCATCAAACGCGACGGCAGCGTTGTCGATTTCGACATCGCGAAAATTTCGACGGCCATTTCCAAAGCATTCCAGGCATGCGAGCGCAATTTCCATCCCACGGTCATCGACATGCTGGCTCTTAACGTAACGGCGCATTTCGAACGCAAAATCGAAAATGACCTTATCGGCGTCGAACAGATTCAAGACGGCGTGGAAGAAGTACTCTCCGAAGCGGGCTATGCCGATGTGGCCAAGGCCTACATCCTGTATCGCCGCCAGCGCGAAAACGTGCGCAATGCAAGCGCCACGCTGCTCGACTACAAGAAGATCGTGGACGGCTATCTTAAAATCGAAGACTGGCGCGTGAAGGAAAACGCTACCGTCACCTACTCCGTGGGCGGGTTGATCCTGTCCAATTCGGGCGCGATCACCGCGAACTATTGGCTTTCCGAGGTCTACGACGCCGAAGTGGCCCAGGCGCACCGCAATGCCGACATCCATCTGCACGACCTGTCCATGCTCACGGGCTATTGCGCGGGATGGTCGCTTCGCCAGTTGATCGAAGAAGGTTTGGGCGGCGTGCCCGGCAAGATTTCTTCCAAGCCTGCGAAGCATCTGGCAAGCCTGTGCAACCAGATGGTGAACTTCTTGGGCATCATGCAAAACGAATGGGCAGGCGCGCAGGCGTTTTCGAGCTTCGATACTTACCTCGCTCCGTTCGTGCGCGCCGACAACCTGAGTTATGAGGAAACCAAGCATTGCGTGGAAAGCTTCGTCTATGGCGTGAACACGCCGAGCCGCTGGGGAACGCAGGCGCCGTTTTCCAATATCACGCTCGATTGGACATGCCCGCCCGACCTGCGCGATGCGCCCGCCATCGTGGGCGGCGAGCCGCAAGACTTCACCTACGGCGATTGCGCGCGCGAGATGGACATGGTGAACAAGGCGTTCATCGAGGTCATGATCGAAGGCGACGCCGAGGGCCGCGGTTTTCAATACCCCATTCCCACGTATTCGATCACGCGCGATTTCGACTGGAGCGACACTGAGAACAACCGTCTGCTGTTCGAGATGACCTCGAAATACGGCACGCCGTACTTCAGCAACTACGTGAATTCCGACATGGAGCCTTCCGACGTGCGTTCCATGTGCTGCCGTCTGCGCCTCGATTTGCGCGAGCTGCGCAAGAAATCGGGCGGGTTCTTCGGCAGCGGCGAAAGCACCGGCAGCGTGGGCGTGGTTACGGTGAACCTGCCGCGCATCGCCTATCTTGCTGCCGACGAGGCCGATTTCTATGCGCGCCTTGACCATATGATGGACATTGCCGCCCGTTCGCTCAAAACGAAGCGCACGGTGATTTCCAAGCTGCTCGATGCGGGGCTCTATCCCTACACGAAGCGCTATCTGGGCGGTTTCGACAACCACTTCTCCACGATCGGGCTGGTGGGCATGAACGAGGCTGCGCTCAATGCGCGTTGGCTGCGCTGCGACCTCGCCGATTCGCGGGCGCAGACATTCGCCGAGCAGGTGCTCGACCATATGCGTGAACGTCTGGTGGCATACCAGGAGCAGTATGGCGATCTGTACAACCTGGAGGCGACGCCCGCCGAAAGCACGTCGTATCGCCTAGCCAAGCACGATAAAGAGCAGTTCCCCGACATCGTGTGCGCAAACGAATCAGGCACGCCGTATTACACCAACAGCTCGCATCTGCCGGTGGGCTATACCGACGACATTTTCAGCGCGCTCGATATCCAGGACAACCTGCAGACGCGCTATACGTCGGGCACGGTGTTTCATGCCTTCTTGGGCGAAAAGCTGCCCGATTGGCGTGCGGCCGCACAGCTGGTGCGCACAATTGCCGAGAACTACCGCTTGCCTTACTACACGCTTTCGCCCACCTATTCGGTCTGCCGCGACCACGGATATCTTGCGGGCGAGCAGCATGCGTGCCCGCATTGTGGTGCCGAAACCGAGGTGTACAGTCGCATTACCGGCTATTACCGTCCGCTGAAGAACTGGAACGAAGGCAAGGCGCAAGAATACGCCGACCGCAAAGAATACGCGCCTGCGGCGTCGGGTTCGAAGAAGGGGCGCGAAGGGTTCGCGCATATGTCGGGCGCGGTTGGCGAAGGCTGCTTGGCGAATCGTGCGTTCGAAGATGAACGAACGGCAACACCGCGCGATATGCATAAGACTTCGGGCCTTGATGATGCGGCCGGTGCGGTGCCGGCTTGTGGTGGACATGGCGAAGGTGCCGTGCAGCCGCGCGCAGGCGCAATGATGAACGAATGCACGGCATCGTCGTGCGAGCTGTCGGAGGGTGTGTATCTGGTTACTACGGAGTCGTGTCCGAACTGCCGCCGTGCGAAGCCGATGCTCGATGCGGCGGGAATTCGCTATAGCGAGCTGCATGCCGACGACGGCGCGACGGCTGCGCTGATCGAACGCTTGGGAATCATGACGGCGCCGACGCTTTTGAGCGTGTCGAGTGATGGCGCACTGCATCAGGCGTGCGGCATGCCCGCGATTCTCAAGGCCCTTGCCGCGCAGCGTGCTGCTCTTTAGGGGGCTGCCGTGCGGCTTCGGCGGCGTGTGGTGCGGTGCCGGCTTGTGGCAAAGCGCCGTGCGTCGCGAAGGGTGCCGCTTGCGGCGAAGCGCCGTTTGGCGGCGATAAGCACCGCATGCATTCGCGCATGGCTTTCGGCTTGCCGGCGAGCGGCGGGAGGTTTTGCCTTCGGCTTACTGATGGAAGCGGGGTTGCGTCTGCAAGGGCGCGGCCCCGCTTGCCGTTTGCCGTTGGTCGGCGGTAGGCGGCGGCAAGTGCCGCATGCCAAGCAGCCTTTCGCCGCCGAATAAGCGCTTTTGCATGCTAAAGCGCCGCAGGTGGAAGTGTTTGCGCAAGGTGTTCGTATAATCGTGCGAACTTTCTTGCGCGAGGGTTTCGCATCCGGCGTTTCCCGCGACGACGGCGCCTGCGGGCGCACCATCACGAAGGAGGCGCCCATGGATATCGTCGGCATCATCAATCTGGTGGACAGCTGGGTGTGGGGCCCGCTCACCATCGTCATCTTGCTGGGATCGCACATCTATCTGACCATTCGCACACGCTTTATTCAGCGCAAGCTTCCCCAGGCCATCAAGCTTTCGGTTACGCCCGACCCCGACGCCGAAGGCGACATCAGTCAGTTCGGCGCACTGACCACGGCGCTTTCGGCGACCATCGGCACGGGCAACATCATCGGCGTGGCAACCGCCATCATCGCAGGCGGCCCGGGTGCGGTGCTGTGGATGTGGCTCACGGGCGTGTTCGGCATGGCCACCAAATATTCCGAGGTCTATGCGGCGGTGAAATACCGCGTGAAAGACGCTAAGGGCGAAATGCACGGCGGCGCCATGTATGCCTGGCGTCGTGCGTTCAAGCGTGCCGATGGCTCCATTCCCTGGTGGGCGAAGCTTGGCTCGGTAGCGTTCGCGCTGTTCGCAGGCGTGGCTTCGTTGGGCATTGGGTCGGCGGTGCAATCGAGCTCTATGGCCGGCGTGATCGATTCGAACTTCCCGGGCATTCCTATGTGGGCCATCGGCCTGGCCATTGTGATCATGGTTTCGATCGTCATCTTCGGCGGTGTGAAGGTTATCTCGCGCGTGTGTGAGAAGCTGGTGCCGTTCATGGCCATCGCTTACGTGTGGGGCTGCGTTGTAATCATTGGCATGAACTGGGAATTCGTCTGGCCTGCCATCAAGCTGATCTTCGAATGCGCGTTCACCGCGAAGGCTGCGTTCGGCGGTGCGGTGGGCAGCGGCATCATGCTTGCCTTGCAGTTCGGCTGCGCGCGCGGTTTGTTCTCCAACGAGAGCGGCCTGGGCTCCGCGCCCATCGTGGCGTCCGCCGCGGCCACGCGTAACCCGGCGCGTCAGGCGCTCGTTTCCATGACGGGCACGTTCTGGGACACGGTTATCATCTGCGCGCTGACGGGCATTGTGCTGGTGTCCACCATGCTTGCCAATCCTGGCATCGTGACGGCGGGCAACTTGAGCGAAGGTGCCGCGCTCACGAGCGCCGCGTTCGCTTCGATCCCGTACGTGGGTACGCCCATCTTGGTGATCGGCATGATTTTGTTCGCGTATTCCACCATGTTGGGCTGGAGCTATTACGGCACGCGTTGTGCGACGTTTTTGTTCGGTCGTCGCGCGCTGCGCCCTTACCAGGTCATCTACGTGTTGGCGGCATTTTTGGGAGCCGTCGGCGTGGGCGGTGTGGTGTGGACGGTGTCCGACATCGCCAACGCGTTCATGGCGCTGCCCAACATCATCGTGGTGCTGCTGCTCAGCGGCATGATCGCTCGAGAAACGCGCCACTATGTGTGGGATAAAAACCTCGACGAGAAGTCGAGCGAGCGCACGCCTTTGATGGACGAAGCGCTGTAGGAAAGGCATGAGACGCCGGTTCGTTCGCTTGGGCCGCGGTTGCGGTTCTTCGGACGGCCGGCGTTTGTCGTTCGGAAAGGCGATTGAAGCGCGCTTTCTTTACACACTTCGTTGCAGTGGGGAAATCTTGCTGAAACAATAAGGGGAAGTGCTATCATCCAAGTATTAAATAAGGTGGAGCGGTGTCGGTTTGCCAAGGGAAGCCCTGCATGATGGGGTGGCGGACCGGTGCTTTGCTCGAATTTGAAATCGATGCGGATGATTAAAGGGGGCGATTTCCGCATGGGTGCCGGTCTTGCATTCACGAAGGGCTTCAAGAGCTTTTTTGTGTGTGATGGACTGTATGCAGCCCAGCCTTTCGCACCGCATGTTCTTTCGTTTACTTTCTGTCACCCCGTGAAAAAAGCGTTTTCGGGGGGGGGTGCCTGTCATCTAGGCGGGCGGTCGTTTTCGTCTTACAACGCAATGCGTATAGCTCGCCGTCCTCTGACGGCTTTTTTGGCATGGGCTGCTTTGGGCCTGCCTTCTTGCCACATGTCTGCGCTGGGAAAGCGGAGGGCTGAGGCATGATTTCCCGCATCTGGAACATTGTTTTAACGCTGCTGCTTGTGGCTGCCGCCGCATTGGCCATTGCGTTTGCGGGCGTGCGCCTGGTGGGGCTGACGCCTTACGCCGTGCTGTCCGGTTCCATGGAGCCGCAGTATCCGGTGGGGTCTATGATCTATGTCAAAAGCGCCGACCCTGCAACGGTTCAGGTGGGGCAGGCCATCACGTTCGAGGCCGGCGCCGACAAACTGATCACGCACCAGGTGTACGACATCGATCCCGAGCAGCGTCTGTTCTACACCCAGGGCATTGCTAACGTGAACAGCGCGGGCGAGATTTCTCACGATGCTGCGCCCACATCGTGGGATGCGCTGGTGGGTGTGCCTGTTGCATGCGTGCCGTATCTGGGCTACGTGAACGATTGGATCACCCATGCGCCGGGCATTTACGTCATGGTGGCGCTTGTGGCCGTGATCATGGCGATTACGATCGTGCTCGAGCTGCGCCATATGAGCGTAGAGAAGCGTCGCGCCGAAGAACGTGAGCGCATGGAGCGTTACCGCCATCAGGATGCGCAGCGTCGGTCGAATGCGTACGCGGCCTATGCGCCTGGCCAGCAGATGCCAGGCGTTGAACAGGGGGTGCCGCAGGCCGGCGTTGCCCCGCGCACGTATGGCGCACAGGCTTACGGGGCCGTGAATCCGTCAGGTTCTCCGTCTGCTTATGAGTCTGGCTATGTTGCCGTGCCCGGGGTGGCGCCCCGCGTTTCTTCGCGTGGTGTGCAAGGCGCAGATCCTGCCTATTCGCAGCAAGCGGTTTCCGGCGCTTCTCAATACAGAGCGCCGCACATTCCTTCGTATGACGAAGTTTCCGCCCAGCAGCCTGCGAGTGCGTATGTGCCCGTGGTTCCTG
>JAUNLI010000029.1 GCA_030532315.1 Slackia sp. | reverse complement strand
CTTCGCTTTTTCGGTGCATCGGCGAATGCGATTGCTCGTTTTCCGTATCATGGCCGCATGCCAGAACCGCGCGTCGCGTAAGGCTTCGCCGTTTATTTCATACGATAGGAGGCCGTATGGCCCGCAAACCTGTAAAACCGCATATGTCCGACGAAGACCGTCGGTTCATTTATCGGACGTTGAAGAAGAAGTTCGATTTCGACGAGGATTATCCGTTGGCAAGCTTGGGCTGGTGCTTCGTGCGCGAAGGCATCAATCGCGAAGACTACGGTTTCCTGAAGCTTAAGCCCATGCTTGAGGAAATGTCCGATTTTGTAAGCACCTCCACCAAGGAAATCGGCGGCGTGTCGCAGTCGATGTTCTGTCTGCGCGAGCTTGAAGAGTACGAAAACGAGGCGCCTATTGTCGACGGGGCTGCGTCTACCGCAGACGACGAGGACGAAGAACCTGCACGCCAGGTTTCGTCCGATGAAGTCTCGCGTTCTGCAAATGAGATTTCTAAAAAGGATAAGACGCAGAAAAATAACCATACAGAAAAAAACAACACCAACAATCAAAAAGATACTACTACCCTAAGTAGTAGTGATAATGAATCTAAGAAACTTGATATAAAGGAATCTGCTGAAGGCGAAAAGAAACAAGATAAGAAAAGTAAAGCAGATAGCAATAAGAAAGATAAAGATAAAAATAACATTAACAATCAAATAGATACCAATACTGAACAGGAAAAAGAAGAGCAGACGGATAAGGCGGAAGAGCAGAAGCAGGGAAAAACCGCGGTGCGCCGTTCGGCCCAAACCGGCAGTGTTCCGAGGCCTGGTCGCGGCTGTGGCTGTCATGAGCAGGTAGAAACGGCACAGAATGCGGTGGCCGCCAACGACGCTTTGCAGAACACCAAGACGAATGTCGTCGATCAGGTTAAAAAGCCTTCCGTTGTTAAAGCGGTCGAGCTCGATCGGAAGGCGGGTGTGCCTTCCGACGAAAAAGACGACAAGAAGCAAGACGCAGTGCAATCCTCGTCGCGCCGCCGTTCTTCGAAGGCCGCATCGGCGAACAAAACGGCGCAGGCGCAGTCCGGCATCTCGTCTCGCCCCGATGCGCGTCGCACGCGTCGTGTCATCCCCGGCAAGGCCCTCGAACGATTCGGCTATTTGGGAACATGGCATGAATTCCTCTCAACGCTGGCAGAGCTTGCTCTCGATGAGCCGTGGGACTTCAGCGATGCGGGCCTCGATGCGAACACGCGTCGTTTCGACATTCTGCACAACTATATTCGCTATACCTTTTATCGTTTGACGCTTGAAGACAAGGTGGGCTTTTCTTCCGACGAGGATTTCGCCGTGTTTAACACCGGCCTTGTCGACAAGCATTACGAGGACATCTATGCATGCTTCGAGCCGTCTGATTCCGACAAGCCCGAGCAGGCGCGTTATCCGTGGGTGTTTTCGGGCTTTTGCACAGCGGGAACGGGAAGGCTTGGAAAGCGCTTGGTGCGCGAACTCAATCCGCTTCCGCAGCCTGCGAGCTATCTGGAACGTAAAGAAGACCTGCTGTTCGACCTCGACCGCGAGGTGGTATGCGACGTGCATCATATCGTGGTGGACAACGTGCACAGGTTGCCGGTGAACTTCCTTCGCGACGAGCTTGCCTCTTCGCAGGAGTGCCTGGGAATCCTTGCGGGCGTCGAAGAGCTTTCGGACGGTGCACGCGGGGAGCGCTTCGAAAGGTTGCGCGGCGTGATCGAGGGTGATACGCGTTTATTCAACAGGCTCAGCACGAGCATCAACGCGGCGATCGACGTGGCGAAGCGTCAGGTGCGTTGGAATTACAAAACTGCGGTTCCTGCATATTACCCGCGTACGAACAGTATGAACTTGCTGCTGCCGCTGATCCTGACCGATTCCTCGACGCCTGACGTGGCGCTTGTCGTCGAACTGCAGAAGTCGGGCAACTATCAGGGCCAGACCATTGTCACCATGGCGCAGGCGTATCGCGATGCACGCCTGCTGTGTCGCCCGTATATCGATTGGCTTTCGCCCGCGTCGATCATCGACGCCGCCGACGAGGAAGACGAGGAGGAATAGGCCGTGGTTTCGTCCGAAGAATCGCAGTGCGCCGTGCAAGATGCATCTGGCTCCACGGCGGATTGCATGCTCGTGGGCATTCTTTCCGATACGCATGGCGTGTTGCCACGTGCGGCATTCGCCGAGCTTGCCGACTGCGACCATATCGTGCATGCGGGAGACATCTGCGACCCCGATATTCTTGTCGAACTTGCAACGCTTGCGCCCGTGACGGCCGTTCTCGGCAACAACGACTATCGCGAATACGGATCGGGGGTCGGACGCTTTGCGACGTCCGTCATCGGTGGCGTAAGGTTTCTTGTGACCCATACGCCCGATGACCTGCAGCGTGCATTGTGCGGCTGCACGTCGGTTCTACAGCCAGGCGACCCTGTGCCCCATGTGGCGGTTCACGGCCATACGCACGTGCCGCGCATCGTCAAGGGGAGGGAGGCGTCGCCAGTTGGCATGCTTGTGTGCCCGGGTTCGGTGACGCGTCCGCGCGGTGGTTCGGTGCCAAGTGTGGCGAAGCTTGTCTTGCGTGGCGGCGTGGTGGAATCGGCGCAGGTGGTAGAGCTGCCGCATATCTGATGGCGGGGTTGTTCGCGGAAGGCCTGTGCGCAGTGCGCCAAGCCCATCCGTTGACGGACTGCCATTGCGGCAGGCGCGGATGTTTCTGCGTGGAGACGTTTTCGGCCGCAGCCTTCCCTGCGTATCGTGCGTCCGCGAACGACCGACCCTTGCTTTTTCGAATGGAGCAATTGAAAGATAGGAGAACGTGCTATGAAACTCGATGCTGCCGAAGTGCAGGAGATAATCGCCAACGACCCGCACATGCTGTTGGTCGATGTTCGTTCGAAAGAGGAATACGACGCGGGTCACATTCCCGGTGCGGGATGCATGCCTGTCGAAGACATTTGCGACTGTCTGTATGACGAAGCGCTTGGCGAGCGCGGCCTCGATGCTCTTGCCAATGCGCGCGGCATGGAGCTTTCCGACGATGCGTCGGTCATCGTTCTGTACTGCGCCGACGGCTCGCGTAGCGCACAGGCCGTGCAGCATTTGGAGGCCATCGGATACGTGAACGTCTACGATGCGGGCGGTCTTGCCGAGTGGCCCTATGATGTGGTGACCACCGACGAAGAGCGTGCCGTTGCGGCGGCGCTTGCGGCATCGGGCAATGTGGCGCAGGAAGACGCGTCCGTTTCTGGATGCGGCTGCACTCACGACCATGGTCACGAAGGCCCGTGCTCGTGCTGCTAGCTTCGAGCCGAATTGCAAACGGAATTGCTTGATACACGGCGGCTTTGCGTCGCTTATTGTGCTGCAACGCCGCCGTGTTTGCGTCTTTCTTGACGACGGTTTGCTTTGCGTATGGGGCTGTTGCGGCTTATCCGCTAGTTCTCGTCGATGTTTTCGATGATGGCCAACATTTCGCGTTTGCGGTGTACACCAAGCTTCGCATAGATGCGCTTGAGGTGCGTGCGCACGGTGTTTTCCGAGATGAAGAGCGATTCCGCAATGGAAGTCGCCGTTTGGCCGCGGGCGACGAATTCCATGATTTCAGCCTCGCGCGCGGAGAGGGCGAACTGGTCTTTTACCTTTTGGCAGCGCTTTGAAACGCGGTCTTTGACTTCGCTCTGCTCGAAGGGCTGCTCGTTTGCTCCCGCATTTCGACGCGCCAGGTCTTTCGACACCTCGAGTTCTTTTGCCACGTTTTCGCCTGCTCGTTCGGGATTGAGCATGAGAAATTCCAGGCGGTTCGAATGGAGCTTCTTTCCTCCGCTGCAGGCCACCGATGCAATAAGCAAAACGAAAAGCGCACAGACCGATACGAAGGCAAGCTGGCTTACGTCGAACCCGTGGTCGATTCCCGATCCGTACCCTACGGCGTATCCGACGATCTGCAGCGCATAGACGATGCTCTCGTAGAAAGAAAACGTTACAAGCGGGTTGATGCTGCTCGTGCGTGCCATATGGCAGCAGTGCATCATAATCGCTATGTTGACGATCGTGGCCGTGGCATAAGTAATGGCGATGCCGATGGTGGCGAAAATGCCGCCCGTGAAGGGGAGCAGAAGCAGACCGCAGCCTACCAGCGGGAAGAGAACGCGGTAGATGCCCATGAGGTCGAAGCTCAAGGCTCGCTTGCGCCAGAACAGCAAAAGCACGAGCGCTCCTGCCGCGAGGGCGGCCATCGAGATGAGATTGACGGTATTGACCAGTTCTTGATGGGTAATTGCAACGAAGCGCATGGCACCCATGGAAAACCCGAGGGCTCCGGCGCACAAAGCGGGCGCGGCTCCTTCGCGCAAAACGCTGCGATAAACGGCCGAATGCTCGGCAGGAACATCGCTATAGGAAGGTCGGTCCGAATCGGCACGATCGAGCGCTATCCATAGACAAAGTCCCGCAAGAGGAACCATGACCAAAGGAATCAGGTAGGCCGTTAGCGCTGCGGGAATCAAACAGATGCCGAAATAGACGATTGCCGAATAGAAGGCTCCGGTAATCAATGCCAAGGCGCTTTCATTGCCGTTGCGTCCCGCGAACGCTTTTTGCCACTCCACCATATAAAGCGCCGATCCCAAGCCGACGAAAAACGCGGCGCACGCGATCAGGGGCAAGGTATGCGACGGGATGTACATGGCCGAGACTAAGATGAGCGAACCCATGGAAAGCGGAAGCGAGCACGCGAGTACGCCGAGGCGTCCGATAGCGCAGGGGTTGCGCCAGCCAATTGCGAGTCCGGCGAGATACGTCGTCGCCATCGCGGCGAGCTGCATCAGATAGAACGAAACGGTCGAAATGCTTGTTTGGGCATCGACGGGAAAATAGGGAAAGACGCCGCCCCATACCGATGCGGCATTGATGGACAAGATGACAGCGAAGCCGAAGTTCAAGACGTTCGGCTTCAAGAGCTCGGCAAAGTTCATCGGCTTTCCCTTGGGCATATCGGACGTCCGCTCGATACGAGCGGATGGATGCGTTTGCGGTGTGGCGGTATTGTATCAATTCGTGTTGCGTGGGCGGCATGAGCGCATTCCGTCTTTTGCGACTGCATAGATGTCTTACGCGGCGTTGTCTTGTGCGGGTGTGTTCTTGGCCGATACAAGGATGGCTATGGGTGCATCCTTCTTGCAACGGACATCGCGCATCGTTGCCAATTCTTGACGGTGACATTTAAGTGACTTCTGACCTGGTATTATTCTGAATTCACCGCATTTTGGTGACAAGCATTTTGCTTCGGTGACGCTACAGTTCGGCCAACGGATGCACCGTTTCCGGCTTTCGAGACCGAATTCCGGAAGCATGAAACGCAAGAATGCCAAGTCCGGTTTTCTCTGCCGATCGATGCGAAGCCGTGCAGTCCGTCACTCGATGAAACGAAGGAGAAGGGGGAGAAAGTGGGCATCGATACGTCGATCGACCGTCGTTCTTTCGTCAAGACGACGGGTGCGTTGGGGCTCCTTTCCGCAGCGGGCGCGGCGTCTGCGCCGTTGTTCGCCGAAGGATCGCCTGCGGCATACGCCGACGAAGCTGCTGTCGAAGAAAAGACCGTGTGGACGCACTGCCATGTAAACTGCGGCGGCGCGTGCGTGTTGCAGTGCCATGTGAAAAACGGCGAGCTTGCTCGCGTGGAATCCGATAACACGGGCGATTCCGAATTCGGCGGATTTCAAGCGCGCGCCTGCCTGCGCGGCCGTTCCATCCGTCGTTGGCTGGGTGGCCCCGACCGTCTGAATTATCCCATGAAGCGCGTCGAAGGCACCAAGCGCGGCGACGGTCAATACGAGCGTATCTCGTGGGACGAGGCGCTTGACACCATTGCAAACGAGTTCAAGCGTATCACCGAAACCTACGGCAACGAAGCGGTGTTTATTCAAGAATGCTCTGGCGTCGAGCAGAACCTGATGATGAACAATCCGTTCTTCCGCCTGTTCAATCTGTGCGGCGGCGAAATCACGCGTTACGGCAACTATTCCAATGCAGCGCTGAGCTTCGGCGCGGCTCCGTATACGTACGGCAACAAGAGCTGGGCGACGCGTTCGTTCAAGACCCTCAAGGAAGGTCAGCTTGTCGTGCTGTTCGGCAATGCGCCCGCCGACACCCGCATGGCAGGTGACGGCGCGGGCTATGACCTGAACGTCGCGCGCGAAAAGAAGGGCGTTCGCATCATCTGCATCGATTGCCGTCGCAGCGAACTTGCCACCAATCAGGATGTGGAATGGATTCCGATCATTCCCGGCACCGATGCCGCGCTTGTTGCGGGTCTTGCCCATGTGCTCATTTCCGAAGAGTTGGTCGACCTCGACTTCCTGCATAAATACTGCGTCGGCTACGACGAGGAGACGCTGCCCGAGGGAGCGCCTGCGAACAGCTCGTATGTTGCCTATATCATGGGCGAAGGCTATGACAAGGTGGAGAAGACCCCTGCATGGGCGTCTGAAATCACTGGTATTCCTGAAGAGCGCATCGTTTCGTTGGCGCATGAGATTGCCGAAGCCGACCCCTGCTTCATCGCGCAGGGCTGGGGTCCGCAGCGCCACACCAACGGCGATTCCGCAGCTCGCGCTATCATGCTGCTTCCCCAGCTTGTGGGCCAGGTGGGCAAGCCTGGCACGAATTCCGGCGCGCGCGAAGGCAATGGCGGTTTCGACTTCCCGACGCTTCCTACGGGCAAAAACCCGGTCAAGACGCAGATTCCCCAGTATTTGTGGCCCGAGGCCATCAAGGACGGCCCGAGCCTCACGGCCACCAAAGACGGCATTCGCGGTGCCGACCGTCTTTCCACGGGCATCAAAATGCTGGTGAACTACGGCAACAACATGATGGCCAACCAGAACGGCGACATCAATTTCACTACCGATATCCTGCGTGACGAATCGTTGTGCGAATTCATCATCCAATACGACGTGAACATGACCGATTCGTGCAACTATGCTGACATCATCCTGCCCGACCTTACGCCGCAGGAGACCTACAGCCTGTCCGCTGCGGGCGAGAACAACGACTCGCTGGGCCTGTGGCCTGGCCAGCCGCTTTACGAACCCAAATACGAACGTCGCGAAATCTACGAGGTCTGCGGCGAGTTGGCGAAGCGTCTGGGCGTGTACGACGAGTACTCCGAAGGCGGCCTGACGCGCGAGGATTGGTGCCGCAAGCTGTGGGACGAACTACGCGAAGAGCAGCCTCAGATTCCGACGTATGACGAGGCCGTGGCCAAGGGCATCTACAAAGAAGACATGCCCGTCGAGGACAAGACCGAAGACTTCATCGAAGACCCCGAAGCCAATCCGCTGAAGACCGCGACTGGCAAGATCCAAATCTATGCTCCCGAGCTGGCCGAGTTCGCCGTCGAATGGGAACTTCCCGAAGGAGACGAAATCTGCCCGATTCCGGCCTATACGCCCGGCTTCGAGGGCCAGGGTTCGCAGACCGATGAGTATCCGCTGCTCATGACCGGCTTCCATACGAAAACCACCACGCATTCCAGCTATGCGAACAACGATTGGATTCATGCGGTGGCGCCGTTTTCGGTATGGATCAACCCGATCGACGCCGAAACGCGCGGCATCGCAGACGGCGAGACCGTGGGTGTGGCAAGCGCACGCGGCGAAATCCGCATCGCGGCGAAAGTGACCAATCGCATCATCCCGGGCGTCGTCGCCATTCCTCAGGGTGCATGGCATAAGGCCGATATGGCAGGCGACCGCATCGACCACGGCGGATGTATCAACACATTGACGAGCCGCCATGTGAATCCGGTTTCGAAGGGCACGGGCCAACACAGCGGCATTGTCCAGGTGAAGAAAGTCGAGGCGTAATCCATGGCACAGTACGGTTTCTATTTCGACGCGACGCGTTGCACCGGCTGCAAGACGTGCGAGGCGGCGTGCCGCGATGCTCACGACCTTGCGATCGATTCGACGTATCGCCACGTTTACGAACTCGAAGGCGGTTCTTGGAGCAAGGATGCAGCGGGCTGCTGGACCACCGATTCGTTCACGTATTACACGTCGTTTTCCTGCCAGCATTGCGACGATCCCGCTTGCATGCACGTGTGCCCGACGGGTGCCATGCACAAGGACGAAAACGGCCTGGTGTCGGTCGATTCCGGCCGCTGCATCGGCTGCGGCTACTGCGCCATGGCCTGTCCGTATGACGCGCCCCAGGTCGATCGTTCTAAGGGCCATAGCGTGAAATGCGACGGCTGCGCCGAGCGCGTTGCTGCGGGCAAAAAGCCCATCTGCGTGGAAGCATGCAGCATGCGCGCTATCGAATTCGGTCCTGTTGGCGAAGTGTCCGGCAAAGGCAAGCGTGCCGATGTTGCGCCGCTTCCCGATCCGGCGCTGACCTCGCCGAACCTGTACATCAAACCGTGCGCGGCGTCGCGCCCCTTCGGCTCGACCGACTGCCGTGTTGCGAATACTTCGGAGGTGAAATAACGTGGGAACCGGATTCGCTGAAGCTCCTCTGGCGATCTTTACGACGCTCGCCCCTATGGGCGCTGGAGCATTCCTGCTGTTGGCGGGCGTGTTTTTCACGTCGAAGATCGATGACGACGCGCTTGCGCGCATCGATAGGATGACGCTGGTTCCCATTGCGGTTGCAATTCTGGGATTCATCGGCGCGTTCTTCCATCTGGCAAGCCCCTTGCATGCATTCGGCGTGTTCGCGGGTGTCGGGTCTTCGCCCTTGTCGAACGAAATCGCGGTGGGTGTGCTGTTTATGATCGCTGCGATCGCATATGCCGTTCTTGCTGCGATGGGCAAGCTTTCCGCGGCGGTTCGCAAGGCTTTCGTCGCCGTGGTGGCTGTTTTGGCCGTCGTGTTCATGGTTTTTTGCGGCTTGGCGTACATGATGCACACCATTCCCACGTGGAATACGCCCGCTTCCATCGTGCAGATGGTCGGTTACGGCATCATGGGTGGTGGCGCTCTTGGTGCGCTTGTGCTGGGCTGTGCTCGCGTGGAAGCGACGCCGCAGATGCGCGGCATGGTGATGGCGCTGGTTGTTGCCGGCTTGATTATCGGTGCGATCGGCTTCGGCATGCAGGCATCGTTTGCGGGCTCCGTCTCGAACATCTGGGGCGTTGCGGCCGATCTGGTGCCGGCGCTTTGGGGCATGTTCGCGGCATTCGTCGCATGCGGCATTGCGGCTGCGGTTCTTGTGTTCGTGGCAGGCAGGAAGAATTTCGCGATTGCTCCTGCGGCCGTCGCGTTTGCTTTCGCCGTCGTCGGCGTGTTCGTGGCCCGTATCGCGTTCTATGGCCTTTTCATGAGCGTGGCCCTGTAAGGGTTGCGTCGACCTAATAGCCGACGCAACCAAATCGTCCGGCTGTGGGCGAATCGGACGGGCGCCTCTCTCTTGCAATCCTCCCTTGCCGAAAAGCGTCTTTAGAGGCGCTTTTCGGCTATCATGACCTCGTTTTGTATACGTGTCCCGAAAGGGGTTGCCATGGAAATGGCCATAAGTGAAATCACGCTTGTGGTGTTTACGACGATCGCCCCTGCGGGTGCAATCGGCTATGTTTTGCTGGCAGCGGCCATTTTGCTTACGCGCGATGATGCCGTGGCCAAGCGCCTCAGCACCTATCTGGTCATTCCGCTGCTTCTTGCGCTTGTCGGTTTGATTTCTTCCGCAACGCATTTGGGCACGCCCGCCAATGCGCTCTATGTTTTGACGGGCATCGGCCGTTCGCCGCTTTCGAACGAAGTCGTAGCGGCTGCTGTTTTTCTTGCATTCGGCGGTGCGGCGTGGATTCTTTCGTTCGGCCATCGTCGCCGTGATGCCCTCAGTTCGTTCGGCCTTGGCTTTGCTGCGTTGACGGCTCTTGTGTTCGTTGAATTCGTGGCACGCGCATATTCGGTCGAAACCATTCCCACCTGGAATTTCCCTGCTGCACCTTGGACTTTGTGGGCGAATGCGCTGGCAAGCGGTCCTGCGGTGGCGCTTCTTGTCTACGCATGCGCCGACATTATGGCTCCGCGTCGGTTCGCGTTCGTCGCGATGGCGGTTTCCCTGTGCGCCGTCGCTGTCAACATCGCCTTGCTTCTCTTCGAGCGTGCCGGTCTCAATGGCGTTGTTACCACGGTTGCACGCGCTTCCGATCTGATGGCGTTTCTGCCTGGCGCGCTTGTTGCGTTTGCCGTGCTGTGCTGTTTGGGGGTGACGGTGTGTTTCCTGTCGGCAACACATAGACGTTTCGCCGCTCTTTCCAAGCGACGCACGCGTATCGCATGGTGCATCCTCGGCGTTGCGATTGCGCTCATCGGCTGCTTTGCGGTGCGTTTTTCGTTTTATGCCATGTATATGACGTGGGGAATTTAGGCTGCATACGTGTCGATCGGGTGACGAAACAAAAACCTGTTGTCATCTTTCGGTCGCGTCGTCTTTCCATAATTTGCGCGAGGGGATATCTTCATGCCATGACGCTTGGGGCGTTCCGGCTTGTTTGCGAAAGTGGAAGGGGGTCGGATGAAAAACGCGTTGTTGATCGTGAACCCCGATTCCGGCAAACAGGATGGGAAGGCGCTCGCATGGCGGATTGCATCAATGCTTGAGGAAATGTTCGCGAACGTCGACTGCCGCGTGTCGTCGTGTGCCGAAGAGGTGTGCGCATGGGCGCGCGAGGCTCGCGAATCAGGCGTCGATGCGCTTTTCGTCATGGGCGGCGATGGCACGGTGGGTCTTGGTCTGCGCGGCCTGTTCGACGGCGCCTGCGAAGGCGACCCTTTGCCTGCATTCGGCGTTGTCCCGGCAGGAACGGGAAACGGGCTTGCCCGCACGCTCGGCGTGCCTGCCGATGCGGAACAGGCTGTCGCTGCATACGATTTTTCTGCCACGCACCCGTTCGACGTCGGGTTTGTCAACGACGAGCCGTTCGCCTATACCGTGACGGGCGGAACGCTTCCCGAAGGCATTCGCGACGTGCCGTCCGAGGCGAAATCGCGTTTCGGATTTCTGGCCTATGCGGCAAGCGAACTTTTGCGCGTCGGAAACAACGATCGACGCACGTTGCGCATTGTGGTGGACGGGCACGAGGTCGTGGAAGATATCAGTTCGTTCGTGGCATTTTCGGCAAACGCCCTGGTCAATGAGTTCACGACATCGCGTGATACGCGTGTGGACAGCGGAAAGATGCATCTGATTGCCCTTAAAGACGCGTCGGTGGCTTCGCTTTTGTCGCTTATTCCCAACGTGCTTGCCCGGTCTGTCGACAAGAACAACCAGGTGCCGTTCTTGCACGGCGAAACCATCGAGGTTTCGTGTCTCGACGGCAGCTTGACCTGCGGCGTCGATGGCGATGAGGGTCCGAAGCTTCCCGTAAGGCTCGCCGTGCGTCCCGGGGCATTACGCATGTTCGCGCTGAAGGGCGCCGAAGGCTGCTGATTCGCTGCTACACCCCGAACTGCATGGCACAGTAGCGGGCGTAGGTGCCGCCGAGGGCGATCAGCTCTTCGTGCGTGCCTTCTTCCACCACGTGGCCCGCATTCTGCTTCCGGATTGGCTGCCCTAGGCGGCGAATCGTCGCCGATGGCGTTCAATATTGATTAACTCATCTTTTTTAACCGTTATTTCTATTAAATATGCCGTTATATTCATATTTCCAACGAAGGGGAGGGCGGCATATGAACCTGATCCAGATCGAATGCCTCGTGGGGGTCGTGCGGTTCGGCGGCTATGACCGTGCCGCCGAGGTCCTACATCTAAGTTCGTCCGCCGTTGCTAAAAATGTGAAGAAAATAGAAGATGAATTCGGGATTACCCTTATGGATCGGGAGGGGCGGCGTTCCATTCCGACGCTGGCGGCGATAGAGCTTGCCGATAAGGCGTCGGCCGTGCTTCGGGCCTTTCATGATTTCGAGCACCGTCTTGAAAGCTTGACAGCCGAGGTTGTCGTAAAAGAAGGCATTCCTATCGCCGTAAGCGGTTCTCGACTGCGATCGTGTTGCTTGGGCAAGGAAGATCTCGATTCGTTTTTTCTTGAGCGTGGCGGTTTTGATTTTAGACGCTCCGAACGTCCGAATGAGGTTTGTTTCGCGGGTTTGCAAGCGGGCGTGTTTGATATTGCTGTGACAATAGGAAATCGGCCCATACCGGGTGTTTCTTATCGCAGAATAGGGTCGTTGACTGCAATGGCAAAGGTTTCTAAAGCTCATCGTCTTGCGGAAAAACCCGTTCTGTCCTTTTCTGATTTGGAAGGGCAGGATATAGCCGAGCCTGACGATTTTGCTTTTGTTCGAACGCAGATTCATTCTCGGTTGGTTTCCAGGGGCATCTCGGCTTCTTTCGTCGACATACCGTTTTCCGCTTCGAGCTACAGATCGTTCGTTGCCTCCGGTGGATTGGTGTTCGTCGGTCCCTATTGCACTCTATTCGACGATGAGGTCGTGTTGTCTTTTGGAGAGCAAGACGCGGTATCTTTTCCGATATTTCTTGCATGGCGCGACTGTGTCTCTCAAAGCCTCATCGACGACCTCGCGGGTTTTCTTGCTCGAATCGTTGCGACCAGAGGAAGCGATTTTGCGTTCGGACTTTGAATACGGAAAAAATGGGAGTAGTTGAGAATTTCTTTCCGATTTTCATTCCTCCTTCTGGATTTACGATGACAGTGCTCCGGAGCAGTTGTCGAATCGGACGAAAGGAGTTTGCCATGGAAGACCCCACCATTCAGCCTCTGGGTTGGAGCTGCTTGGGTTGCTTCAGCTGCGCAGGATGTTCGTTTAGTGCCTTTGCGTTTTACATTGGCATGGCGGGCGTTCTCGAGGCTCTTCCTCAATAGATGACGGATTGGTTCGGACGGCTTCTGCCGTCCGAACTTTCATAGGAATGGGATCTTATGAATTACGAAGCGTATATCAATGTGGTTCCCTCCATCGCATTGACCGAATACGGATTGCAACGAAATTTAATTGCCATCAGGCCCGATTCCGCATATGCAAAGAAGAACCCTGGCGATAAATCCTTGCAGAGCTACATGATCAATGAAAGCTCGGCGGAGATACTGAAGCTTTTTTCAAAGGGAGCGAAATACGGCAGTGTTGTTGGCTTTCTTTCGGGGAAATATAAAGAGGATGAGAGCGTCGTCGATGAGAAGGTGGAGTCGCTTTTCAACTATTTGAGGAACAATACTGTTTTCGAGGTGATGGAGGCCGACCATCCTTTCGGGAATCCTTTTCTGATCGAGCGTTTTCACAACAATCGTTACCCTATGAGGGCAAGTATCGAGCTGACCCATCGATGCAATATGAAATGCAGACATTGCTACGGCTCGTATGGATCCGTGTCGGATTGTGCCAGCATCCCTTTGGAAGAGGTTAATCGGTTGTTTGAAGAGCTTTCCCGTATCGGGGTTATCGGGGTTGAATTGACCGGCGGGGAAGTGTCTGTCTATCCGTATATTGCAGAGGCTATCGAATCGGCTTTTGAAAATGGTATGGAGCAAGTCACCCTCCTCACGAACGGGGCTGTGCTGCCTGATGATCTGCTGCGCTCTATCGCTCGCCATAAAGACAGGATGACTGTTCAGGTCGATTTGCATTCCCTCGATGATGCCTATTACGAATGGTTCACAGAGATGCCTGGGGTTTTAGGGAGGGTCGAACCCAATATTCGTCGACTGATTGCAACGGGGGCAAAGATTATTATCGGGAGCATCATCACTCCAGGCAATATTGAGGAGGTGGACTCGCTTGCTCAATGGTCTTTCGAACATGGGGCATCGCAATTCTCTCCCTCTCTTGTTGTCGGAATAGGAAGGGCGAAAGAACCCGAGCTGTTCGAGGCCCTTTGTTTCACCGACGAAGAGTCGACGCGTCGCTTCATTGCATGTATACAGGAGCTTTATGAGGGATATCCCGATGGATTTGTAAGAAGGGCGAATGTTCCCGATGGAACGACCAGGAAGAACTGCGGAACGATTTATCAGCATGTCACAATCGCCCCCACAGGAAACGTAAAAATATGCGCCATGAATTCGGGAGACAGGATAGGCTTTTCGTTCGGGAACGTTTTTGAGGAGAGTGTCGAATCCCTCTACGACAGGAATGCGGAACTTATTGGCTGCTTGGTCGATTTGGCGCCGCCGGGTGCGAACGGGGTATGCGATTCGTGTGACGCCATCTCCTTTTGCTACGGATGCATAGAGCGAGGGCTTGAGAAGGCCGTTGAAATAGGCAGCGGGTGCGCATGGTACGAGCGGATCCCCGAAGAATTGAAACGTCGTCTTGTGCTCGATCGTGAGGGAGCCGGCTATGAATGAGGTCGCTCTGCGTGTCGATGGGCTGAAAAAACAAAACGGCCGCTTTCTTCTTGATATCGAGAATTTTTCCGTCGCATTCGGAAGCATTGTGGGGCTTGTTGGAAAGAATGGCGCAGGTAAGACGACCTTTTTAAATATTATTGCGGGAAGGTCTCGTTTTGACGAGGGTTCATTGTTGTTTTCCGATGAGTTGAGGGCTGGCGGCAATGATGAGATTGCATGTGTGTTCGATCAGCCTGACATCGACGGGCTGTTTTGCGCCCGAGATATCGACATGGTTTTTCGCAATCTGTATCAAGGCTGGTCAAGCGACGAGTTTTTCTCCTATATCGATATGTTCGGAATCGATTGCGATAAAAGAATCGTGGATATGTCGCGCGGGATGAAGACCAAAGCGATGCTTTCAATCGGGCTATCCCACGACGCGCGGCTTCTTTTGCTTGATGAGGTAACGTCGGGAATCGATCCGTATACCAAAAACGATATGTTGCGCGTAATACGGTCGTATGTCTTGGAAAAAAACGCTGCTGCTGTGCTTTCGTCCCACATCATGAGCGATCTTGATTGCGCGGCCGATTTTTGCGCCGTGCTTTCCTTGGGGTCTCTCGTGCTGTTCGATTCGGTCGCCGAAATCAAAGAAGCGGCAGGGTCTTTGTCGATGGAGGAATACTTGGTTTCGTTGGGGAGGGGGTGTGTTTGCGATGATGAAAGGCTTGGTTCTTAATGACTTGATACTTATTCGGAAAAGTCTTGCGTGGTCTTATCTGTTTCCCATCGTGGTAATCGTGATGGCGGGCATGGGAGACGTCAGCATGCTTTTAACGGGAATGCCCATGGTCGTGCTTTTTCTCGCAAATAGCTTGGTGGTGGGCTTGTTTTCTCGCGAAGAGGCAAGCGGATGGCGCGTGGCCCTCCGCTCTCTTCCTGTGACGGCGTTCGGTGTGGTTTCGTCGAGATTCTTCGTGGCCGCCATGAGCCTTGCTGCTACGTGCGTTGTCGTCGGCTTGGCGGAACTCGCCATAGCCGCCGCTATGGGAATCGGCTTCGACTATGTCTTGGCCGGGTCCGCGATGGGGCTTTGGTTGATTGCGGCGTACGATTCGTTCCTGTTTCCATTTTTCTACCGGTTCGGCCCAAGCAAGGCGAATATCGCGACGATTACCCTTGTCGGCTTAATCATCCTTGCGATGTATGCGATTCAGCGATGGGGCTTCGCTCTCGACTCGGCTTTCCTTATGCCGCTGCCGGCTTTCGTAGCGGGAGCAGGCGTGCTCCTGGCGGTCCTCGTGGCCATTTCGATGTTCGTATCGTCGAAAATCGTTTCTGCCGATTTTTCTTTTCGGCATTACTTCCATCCAACCGGCCGCTGAGACGCCGCTTTCTATACCCCGAACTGCATGGCGCAGTAGCGGGCGTAGGTGCCGCCGAGGGCGATCAACTCTTCGTGCGTGCCTTCTTCCACCACGCGGCCGTCGTCGACAACGGCGATTTTATCGGCGCCGCGGATAGTGGAAAGCCGGTGTGCGATAACAAGCGTGGTGCGGCCCTTCGACAGTTCAGCCAGCGATTCTTGCACGTGGCGTTCGCTTTCGTTGTCGAGTGCGCTGGTGGCTTCGTCCAGAATCAGAATCGGCGGGTTCTTCAAGAACACGCGTGCGATCGAGATGCGCTGCTTCTGTCCGCCTGAAAGGCGTGCGCCGCGTTCGCCAACATAGGTGTCGTATCCATCGTCGAAGCTCATGATGGTGTCGTGGATGTTCGCGCGCTTGGCCGCTTCGATCACTTCGGCGTCGCTTGCCTCGGGGTTTCCATACAAGATGTTGTCGCGAATGGTGCCGTCAAATAGATACACGTCTTGCTGCACAATGCCCACGGTGCGGCGCAGCGATGCCAGCGTGACATCGCGCACATCGGCGCCGTCGATCGTCACGCGGCCGTCGCATACGTCGTAGAAGCGGGGCAGCAGCGAACACGTGGTGGTTTTGCCGCCGCCGCTTGGCCCCACGAGCGCCGTGGTTTTTCCCGCAGGTGCATGCAGGGTGAAGTTGCACAGCACGTCGGCCGTGCCATCGTAGGAAAACGCCACGTTTTCATAGCGGATGTCTCCGCGCACGCTCGATGCGCCTGGCTCTTTCGAGCTGCCGTTTTCGCGTGCCACCTTTTCCAGCGCGATGGCGCCCGGCTTGTCCTGCACGGCCGGCTCGATCGCCATGATTTCGGCAAAGCGGCGAAAGCCCGCATAGCCTTTCTGGAATTGTTCGGCGAAGTTGATCAGCTGCTCGATCGGCGAGAGGAAGATGCCGATGTAAAGGGCGTAGATCGCCAGGTCGGTGGGTTGAATCTGACCTTGGACCATGAAATAGCCGCCGCCTACGACGACGATCGTGTACAGAAGGCCTGTGAACAGGGAATTCACGGCATGAAAACGTCCCATGAACTTATATGAGCGCTCTTTGGTGTCGACGAACAAGCGGTTGGTGCGGCCGAACTTTTCGGCTTCGAGCGTCTCGTTGCCGAACGATTTCACCACGCGCATACCGCCGAGAGCGTCCTGGATGCGCGAATTGACGCCTGCCATGGTGCGGCGGTTTTCGGTGAAAATGACGCGCTTGCGGTAGTTGGTCCATGCGGCGTATGCGGCCATGATCACGGTGCAGGCCAGCATGACCAGCGTCAGCGGCACGTTGATGAAAAACAGCAGCACGAACGAGCCTATGATTTTCAACGAGCAGATGAAGATGTTTTCGGGGCCGTGATGCGCCAACTCCGATACGTCGAACAGGTCGGTGACCAGGCGGCTCATCATTTCGCCGGTGTTG
>JAUNLI010000028.1 GCA_030532315.1 Slackia sp. | reverse complement strand
CCGATTTCCTCGAGGATTTCGCCTACCGAATCGCCCACCGCAGGCGTCGGCGCCAGCGACAAGTCGATGATGCCGAACGGCACGCCCAACCTGCGGCTTGCCTCCTGGGCAACCAGCTGGCCGACGCGCGTGATCTTAAACGCCGTCTTCTTGATGGTTTCGCACAGCACCTCGAAATCTTTGCCGCGCGCAGCCTCGAGCGCGTTTTTCACCACGCCAGGACCGGAAACGCCCACGTTGATTACGACATCGCCCTCGGTGGCTCCGTGGAAAGCGCCCGCCATGAACGGGTTGTCATCAGGAGCGTTGCAGAACACCACGAGCTTCGCGCATCCCAAGCTGTCATTGTCAGCCGTCGCCTCGGCCGTCGCACGCACCACTTCGCCCATCAGCTTGACAGCGTCCATGTTGATGCCCGTCTTCGTGGAACCCACATTCACGCTGGCGCACACGCGCTCGGTTTCGGCCAAAGCCTGAGGGATGGAACGAATCAAAAGCTCTTCGGCAGGTGTCATCGACTTGCTCACGAGCGCCGAATAGCCGCCGAGGAAGTTCACGCCCACTTCCGCCGCCGCCTCATCGAGAGCATGGATCACCTTGATGAAATCGCCCTCGGTCTTGCAGGCACGAGCGCCCACCAGCGAAATAGGCGTCACCGAAATGCGCTTGTTCACGATGGGAATGCCGTACTCACGCTCAATCGCCCTGCCTGTCGAAACAAGGTCTTTCGCATAGGTGGTGATCTTCTTATATATGTTGTCGCACAGTTCATCGACGTCGTCGCATGCACAGTCAAGCAGGCTGATGCCCATGGTGATGGTGCGCACGTCGAGCTTTTCTTGCTCGATCATATGATTGGTCTCATGGACCTCCATGATGTTCAGCATGAATCATGCCTTTCGTTCGATAAAGACTCCCGTCGCGCGACACACCTCGTCGCGACACAGCACATTGCCGCGATGCATCGACAGGTCGAATCCCCCAAATCGCCGCAATGCAGGCGAGGAGATTCCATGCCTTCCAGATGCCGCGAGGGCTTCGCGTAGCGTACTTCGGTACGCAAGCGCTGCCCGCAGCGAGCAGATGGACGGCATGGGGTCTCCGCAGCCGTCGAGCCGTTCCGTCGGCCGGAAGGCCGACGGAACTATTACACTCGATGCATTTTCGTGAAAATTTCTTCCTTCTGGCAGCGAATGCGCACGCCGATCTCATCGCCGAGCGCCTCGAGATCGTCAACCATGGCGCCGAACTCCGTTTCGGCGTTGGCGACATCGACGATCATCATCATGTTGAAAAACCCGTCGATGATAGTCTGAGAGATGTCAAGGACGTTGACCTTACGGTCGGACAGGTACGTGCACACACGGGCGATGATGCCCACGGTGTCTTGACCGACCACGGTGATGATGGCCTTGTTCATACGGAAAGCCTCCTTGCAGCGTCGAGCGCGAACGAACATGCAGACGGCACGTTCACAGTTATCGACACTTTATCACGATGTAGCGCCCTTCGGCACGAGGCGCCATGCTTTCGAGGCAAAAGGCCCAAACCGCGCTGCCGCAGTGCAAGGGCAAACCATCGACCGCTTCTCCTTCCTTTGCGGATGCACGCAAGCGTACGTGCTCTATAATGTGCCGACTAACCGAAAACCACGCGTCCACACTGTGACGCGGCGTTCGAAAGCGAGCTACCATGAGCGAACCGCAACCGTCGCGCGAGAAATTCGCATCGCGCATCGGCTTCATCCTCATTTCAGCCGGCTGCGCCATCGGCCTGGGCAACGTCTGGCGCTTCCCTTACGTCACAGGCGAATACGGCGGCGCCGCGTTCGTGCTGCTTTACCTGTTGTTTCTTGCCATCCTGGGCCTGCCCATCCTGGTCATGGAGTTCTCCGTGGGCCGCGCCTCACAGAAAAGCTGTGCACGCAGTTTCAACATCCTCGAGCCTAAAGGCACGAAATGGCACCTTTATAAGTGGTTCGCCATCGCGGGCAACTATATCCTCATGATGTTCTACACCACGGTTGCCGGATGGATGGTTGCCTACGCCTTCAAGATGGGCACCGGTCAGCTCAACGGCGTGGCTCCCGAAAACACAGGCAGTGTTTTCGCCGCGCTTCAGGCCGATCCGCTGCAGATGTTCGGCTGGCTTTTGCTCATCTGCCTGATCGGATTCGGCATCTGCGGCATGGGCCTGCAAAAAGGCGTCGAACGCATCACCAAGGTCATGATGGCCTGCCTTTTCGTGGCCATCCTCATCCTTGCAGTCAACAGCCTCCTTTTGCCGAACTCCGGCGAAGGCCTGGCCTTCTATCTGCTGCCCGATTTCTCGCGCCTGTTCGCAGGCGACACCGTGGCCGAACAGATGGGAACCTTCGGCGACGCCGTCTATGCGGCCATGGGCCAGGCGTTCTTCACGCTCTCCATCGGCGCGTCGGGCATGGCCATCTTCGGCAGCTACATCGGCCGCGACCGCCGCTTGACGGGCGAAGCCATCTCGGTTGCCGGCCTTTCCACCATGATTTCGCTGCTTGCGGGCCTGATCATCTTCCCCGCCTGCTTCTCGTTCGGCGTCAACCCCGACTCTGGCCCCAACCTGGTGTTCGTCACGCTGCCCAGCGTGTTCAACCAGATGTGGCTCGGTCAGCTGTGGGGAACGTTGTTCTTCATCTTCATGAGTTTCGCGGCGCTGTCCACCGTTATCGGCGTGTTCGAGAACATCATCGCTTTCGCCATGGACCAGTGGGGCATCTCGCGCAGGAAGGCCGTGGCCATCAACGCCGTGGCGATCGTGGTCTTGTCGCTGCCATGCATTCTGGGCATGAACGTCTGGAGCGGATTCCAGATTCCCGGCATCGGCGATATCCAGGGTCTTGAAGACTTCATCGTGTCAAACAACATCCTGCCGCTGGGCGGCCTGTTGTATGTGCTGTTCTGCACGAGCCGCTACGGCTGGGGTTGGAAGAACTTCAAGGCCGAAGCCGACGCAGGCTCCGGCGTGAAATTCCCCGCCTGGAGCTTCGTCTGGATCAAATACTGCATCCCCGTGCTCATGGTGATCATCTTCATCATGGGATACGTACCGAAGTTCCAAATCTGGTTCGGATAGCGCCGAAGTCGCCCGCAAGAAACAAACTCGAAGAAAACCCCTGGGGAGCTGTCCCAGGGGTTTTCATTATCGGCACAACCGTTCGCCACACGCAGCGACAACCGTTCGCCCCTATATACAAAATCGTGCAGCCCCGCACGACGAACCATGCGGGGCTGCACGACAGGAAAAGCCCCACCCTCCACGAGGAGAGTATGGCGGACGATGGGGAAATGAAATCTCGCAGGCCTAGACGAAGGGAGGGGACTTTGGCCCGCGATACGAGTTAGGCAGAGAAAATACCCGTACCGGCAGCAAATCCGAGAGCCATGGAGCTGACGCCTGACATACCGACGGTGACCTCGCCTGCAGCATAAAGACCCTCGATGGACGATCCGTCTTCACGAACAACCTGAGACACATCGTCGGTCACAACGCCGCCTTCGGTAATATGAGCGGCCCAGGTGCGCGGCGAAGCATAGAACGGCGGGTTCTCAATCGGGCTATCGGGCGTGAAAATCATGCGGCCAAAATCAGGATCCTCGCCGTTGCGCGCAATTTCGTTATAACGCTCAACCGTCGCCTTAAACGTCGCGGAGTCGCAGCCAATCATCTCGGCAAGCTCTTCAAGCGTGTCCGCGCGATAAAGCTGACCCTGGTCGATCAGGCGCTGAATGCCGCGTCCATAATAGCTCGTAGCGCCGTCCTCGCTAACGCGGGAAGTATCTTTGTCGCTGATGAGATAAAGCACTTCGTCAGGCTGCTCCATCAACGTGAAAGTCATGGTGTAGCGGTCAAGCGTCTCGTCCATGAAACGTTCGCCGTTGGCGTTGACCAGCAAGCAATCAGTGTCGGCACCCACGGTGGTCTCGTCGCAGCCGTTTTTCACATCGGCAAACGGGAACATCATGAGCGAATCCATCATTTCACACAGCGCGCCTTCAGCCTGGGCCATCTTGATGCCGTCGCCATGGTGTCCATACACATTGGTGGTCATGAGCTTGGTCTTCTCTTCCCACGGCCACATGGTGTTGTACTCGCGAAGCATCTCAGGATTGCCGGAGAATCCACCCGTGGCAAGAAGAGCGCCTTTGGAAGCACGCACATTATAGGTAGTGCCATCCTCGGCCACGGCTTTAAAGCCGACCACGCGATCGCCCTCTTTAATCAGCTCAGTGGCGGGCGTATTCAACATAATCTCTATCGGATAGGAGTTCTTTTCGATTTGCTCATCAAAGAAGTTGAAGTAACCTTGACCACACACGCCGTCATCGGGAGCGGACCAGTGGGGCCACGGGTAGCCGACGATGCCGATGCAGGGCTTCCAGGCGAAATCACTCTCGTCGAGGAACGCGTCGAAATCGGCGACGCACTGAGCAAAGTCCAGGGAGCCGCCATAACCTGCACCAGATTCGTAGAGCACGCACTCCTGCAGCGCCATCAACTCGACGGAGTCGAACAGCGTAGTATCACCCGACGCCTTGTAAGCCTCGTAGTCAGCCTTGATTTTCGCCAGCTGATCAGCAGGAATCTCCTGAGCGACAGGATTGGACAAATCGGCTTCGAGCTGGTTGGTGAGTTCTTGGGTCATAGGAACGCGCAGCTCATTCGGAGCATTCACGTACTCGAGATAGCCGCCGGAAACCAACGCATTGCCACCGACGTTGCTGCCCTTCTCCAGCACGATAATCTTGCTCGCACCTGATCGAGCGGCGCCGAGGGCCGCGCCCATGCCAGCAGCACCAGCGCCAGCGATGACCAAATCACATTCCAAATCGACCACATCGGTGGAAAGCTCGGGAGCGACATAGTTCTTCTCCATGGCACGCACGTCTCCGTCGGCCTGCTTCACGCAATCGGTCACGGCGGCGAGGATGGCCTGGCTCGTTAGCGTACAGCCCGTGATGGCATCAACGCCAAGCGCCTGCTGATCGATAATGGTCTTGGGAAGCTCATCGAATGCACGGTCGGAAACACGCTCGGTCTCCTCGTGGTCACCGAACTTGATATCGGTAATCGCATTTTCGGAGAACGTGACATCGACTACCAGCGGCCCGAACTTGCCCTCACCCGTCGCGGTATAAGTACCAGGCTTGAACGACAGCTCGCTCGAATCAGAAGACGCCTTCGGAGCGCATCCTGCAAGGCCGAACACGGCCATGCCGACGCCTGCAACGGTGGCACCCTTCACGAAATTGCGGCGGCTCAGCCCTGAAACGTTTTGCTTCATGGTTTCCCTTCCTCGCTTTGCCTTGAATTGCATCAACGAGGCCGCAGTATGGCTGCAATGCGCGAAAAGCACATCGACCGCTGGAGATTTATTGGGTCAAACCTGTAACCCATCTTGTAAACCATATTGTTGAACAGGTATTTTGCAAAACCAACCAAACAAGCAACCAATCGGACGACGCTTCTATTTTCTCCCGTGCACAAGCATCGTCTGCAATCGATGGCTTATACTGGCACCATGGTTGAACAAAAAACACTCCAAGAGCCGGATAGGCCGCACACCTCCCCCATCACGCAACGCTTGAGGCAATCGCTTTCAGCACCCGAGCCCGTTATGCTTTGCTTTTTCGGCTTCGCCTTCAGCCGCTGCGCAAACACCATGCTGGGCCACCGCTTCGCCTCGGCCGGCGGCTTCGACCCCTTCTGGAGCGAAGACCTCTATAGCATCGCTTCGCTCGTCGTGTTTCTCGCATGCGCCATACTCGCGCGCAAGCTGGCTCCGCTTTACAGCAAGGCGGCACCTTTGCGCATCGCCATCGGCCTTTCCGTAATAGCCGCTGCCTTTGACTTTCTGGCCGCGTCAACGAATCTCGCCCCACAACTCGTTTTCCTGCTCTCCATCCTTACCGCAGGTGCATCGGGAGCCCTTTTCATCCTGCTGTGGGCCGAATTCCATAGCTGCCTCGACCCCTTGCGTATCGTATTCTACGTATCGGGTGCGTTCCTCTTCGGAACCGTAAGCGCCTGGCTTCTGCAAGACATCAGCAATGCAAGAAGGCTTCTGGTACTTATCGCCTGCCCCCTCGCCTCGGCATGGTGTTTGCGCAAAAGCTTCTCGCTCGTAAAGCCAATCGATCTTCCTCGCTCCTTATGGGGACGCTTCGCGTTCCCCTGGAAGCTCGTCGTAGTCCTCAGCATCTACGAATTCGTATACGGCATGCGCGAATCGTCTCCCAGCTTCGTTTGGGAAACCTACCTGATTGGCGCAATAGGAATGGCTCTCGCCGTCTTTTCGTTCGCATGCCTTTTCGCCCGAAAATCCGACCTCACATTGCTCTATCGCACCCCGTTTGCGCTCATGTTTTGCGGCCTCGCGATGGCCCCTATCACAGCAAGCCTCAGCGGTTTCGCTTCCGACTTGCTCGTATCGGCTGGATACGCCCTTATGTTCCTTCTGATCACGCTGCTGATGTGCGACCTCTCGCGTCAGCATGGCGTTTCAGTTCTCGTGCTATGCGGCGTCCAGGAGCTAACCGCCGTATTCCGCCTTGTCGGACACCAGGCCTCGAGCGCCGTTTCGAACGGCACGCTGCTCGCCCCCGCAAACGACGCGATGGTAGTCGGGGCGCTTACGCTTGCCATCGTTGTGGCAAGCGTGGTCCTTCTTTCCGACCGCAACCCCTCCCAGACCTGGGGTGCGTCGTTTTTCGGGGTGAACGCCATGAAGAAAATGGACGACGACGCCCTTTGGCTCACGCAACGTTGCAACGAACTCAGTGACGCATACGGGCTGAGCCCACGCGAACGAGAAGTATTCCTGCTGCTCGCACGGGGAAAGAGCACTTCTCAAATTGAACGAGAGCTTGTCATTGCAAACGGAACCGTAAAATCGCACACAAGACGCATCTACCAAAAACTCGGCATCCATACCAAGCGCGAACTGGTCGATGCCATCGGAACAGGGCACGAGTCGAACCAACGCGCATAACGATACGATGCAAAAATATCTTCATGGTCTCGCCTGCCATAAATGAGAAGCACATGCCTGCTTTGCATTATTCGACGGCATAATAGCGATAGACTGCCTGCTCGTCTTCTTTGCGCAGAAGCAGGCCTTCGCGCACCTGGTGGTCCAAGATGATCATGCCGCTTTCAAGAATGCACCATTTCTGCTCCGTGGAAATGTCATCCCATTCCTGCGGCACATTCCACTTCAACCCACGGATGACCTCGGCGCCGGTAGCGCCGGAATGCTCTCGCACGTAATCGAGCGCACGATCGAGACGTCGGGCATGATGGCCGAGAAGCCATTCCACGCGTTCGCGCCATCCGTCGCGCAAATCGCCATGCGAAACCAGCAGACGGCTGATATCCATATCAAGCATCTTTGCAACATTGTCCAAATAAACCTGCATGGGGTCTTGAGCGTCGGGCCTGAAGCCCAACCCCGGCGATATCACGAACAGCACGTGGTCGCCGCCGAAAAACAGCCCCGATTCCTCGTGGAATAGCGACTGATGGCCAGGAGTGTGGCCCGCCGTCGAAACAACGCGCAGGGCATAACGACCCACGGAAATCTCGTCGCCGTCTTTCGGAAAGAGAAGATTGCGCCCTTCCGCCTTGAAGCTGTCGATGCCTGTGCCGAAACGCCCGATGCGACAGTATTTGCGCGCCCTTTCGGCGGAAACGCCCTCCGCCATCACGCGAGCTTCAACACGCTCCCAAAACCTGGGAACCTTCGACACGTTCATCAAGTCGAAGTCGACCTTGTTTACATAAAGCGGGGCATCCAACGGCACCAGACGATCGACAAGGCCGGCATGATCCATATGCAAATGGGTCAGGAAGAAAGACGTCTTCTTCTCGTCGACGCCCATCTCCTCGAGCGCCGCCGCAAGCACCGCAGCCCCTTCGTCGGTCGGGGCTCCCGTGTCGACAACAAGCGCCTCGCCGCCATCTTCGACCACGAACACGTTCGTTTCAGATGTCGAGATGTTTAGAAAAGGAACCTGAACCACGTAGACATTCGGGGCGCGATGAATTTGCCGCCACCGATTGCCGGTGCGCATTACGCAATCTTGTTCGCTTTCAGCCATAGTCAACCTCGCATGCTTCGGGCCTGCCGCACGACAGACCCGACCTTCGTTCGCTTTTTCTCTTCGAATACTACGAGTACTCGTGCCGCAATGCGACAGGCCGAGGGGTATCGCCGCAAAGAAACTAGATTGCGCGGCAGAGCAATGCAGCGCCCATAACGAAAGATGCAAAAAGCCTAAGCCTTCTTGCGACGGGCGCGAAACGCATGCATCGGCTCGATGCGCAAGCCCTGCTTGTTGTACGAAACGGCCAAATCGCCTTGAATGTTTGCCACATATCCGCTGCAGCCAAGCCCTTCCAAACACGCCTCGATTGACGCTCTTTCGATGCGGGCATCGCGACCGAGCGCAAGCGAGAGCACACGGCCGATCGCACGGCGAACCAAAGGTGCGGGCGCCTCAGCCAGCGCCCCCGCCACAAGAAACCCTTCAACAGGAGATGCCCCCAAGGGGCATACATGTTCGACCACAAGATCGCGCGCCTGGGCGTTGAGCATGTCGTCTTCATCGGCGATGAGATTCATCGTGCGCGTCAGGGTTTCGAGCAAACGCGGGTTACGCTGCTTTGCCAAAGGGACGATTTCATGACGTACGAACGCACGGAAACGATCGGTGTCGGCATTGGTGGCATCTTCGCGCCACAACGCCCCCGCCTCGTCACGCGCCGCCCCGTCGCGCGCTTCGATGAAGGCGCGCAAATCATCGCGTCCCACCTCGAGCAACGGGCGGCACACGCGACAGCCCTCGATCATGGCGCTGTGCTCCATCGAACGAAAGCCGCCGGGGCCCGTTCCTACAATCGAACGCATATAGAAATTTTCGACGCGGTCGTCGGCCGTATGCGCGGTGAAAATCCGTCCCGCCTCGAGGGAAAATCCCATATGGAAGCAGGTGCTCTCGAGCGCTTCACGCGCAGCGCGATATCGCTCGGCGCGCGCGATGGCCTCCATGTTGCCCCCCGAAGAGCGCACCATCGAGGCGATGTCCACCTCGCACACGAACAAGGGAATTCCCAGACGCTGCGCCAGCTCGCCCACGAAAACGGCATCAGCATCGGATGCCGCGCCGCGCAGCTTGTGGTTCACATGAAGCATGGCAACCGCGCCAAGGTCGCCCGCCGCCACCATGTCAGCGGCAAGATAGGAAAGCGCCACGCTGTCGGAGCCGCCGCTCACCATAAGCAAAGCAACGTTTTCGCGTGAGGCCATCGAGCGCGCGGCCATCGTGGCCCCTACGCGCTCGAGCACGTCGCACGAAGCGCAGGCAGGCATTTCGCTTTTTTTCGCCATACCTATTTCGCCGCCTCGAAAAACTCGGAGAATTCCTCGATCAGGCGTTTCACCGGCAAGCCCACCACGTTGTCGAAATCGCCCGACACGCGCTCGACCAGCATCTCTCCGCCAAGACCCTGCACACCGTATGCGCCCGCTTTGTCCATGGGCTCCCCCGTTGCAATGTAGCGGTCGATCAAATCGTCGTCGAGCGCCTTGAACAACACATGGCTCGTTTCCGCAAACGAGCGAAATGCAAGCGAGATGTCTTCTTGACCCTCGGGCGCACCCACAAGCCACACCGAAACGCCGGTGATGACCTGATGGGCACGACCCGAAAGCTCGTTCAGAATGCGTTTCGCATCGTCTTCATCGGCGGGCTTGCCGTAAATGACGTTGTTCGCAACCACCATAGTGTCGGCGCCCACCACCATCGCTATGCCGGCATAGCCGTCGTTGAGCACGTCTTCCACCACGGCGCGCGCCTTGCGCTCGGCCAGTTTTTTCGCTGCCTCTTCGGGCTGGTTCAGCAAATCGGCGTCGAGCGTTTCATCGGCCTGCGACACGCGCACCGAAAACGTCACGCCTTCGCGTGCAAGCAGTTCGCTGCGACGCGGGCTCGCACTTGCGAGAATGACATCGACTTTCATTCCTTCGGCCATGTCAGCCATATTAATTACCTTTCGATACTTTATTTTTTACGGAAATTAACTATTAGAATCAAATTAACTAATAAATTAATATCTGCAGTTAAATTTACTTCAGCAAGCGAATATGCCGTAGATTTCTTTTTGTCCCAAAATCACCCACGTAACGCCATGAGCCGGCATGAAACGACACAGGCCACCCTGGTCGAGCAGCCTGTGAAATGGTCGTGCACCGTGTCGAGCGGAACTGAATTACGCGTACAGCGGTGTGGACAAATACCGCTCCCCGGTATCTACCGCAAACGTCACGATGGTCTTTCCCTTCGCTTCGGGATGCTCCTCCACCAGCTTGCGCACGGCAGCGATATTCGCACCGCTCGAAATGCCCACGAGCAATGCCTCCTGCGTCGCCATGAAGCGCGCCTGTTCGTACGCTTCTTCGGTGTTTACGCGAATCGCACCGTCCAAAGCGTCCAGGTCGAGCGTCTCGGGAATGAAATTCGCCCCGATTCCCTGAATGCCATGAGCCGCAGGTGTCAGCTCCTCGCCCGCAAGAGACTGCGTGATCAGCGGGCTTTCGTCGGGTTCGACGGCATAGACGAACACGCGCTCGCCCGTCAGTGCCGCCAGACCGTTTTTATTCTGCGCACCGGCACCGTTGAAGAAGTGCGCCACACCCGAAACCGTGCCGCCCGTACCCGCAGCCGCCACGATATAGTCAGGGTTCACGCCGCCGAGAGCTCGTTTAATTTCAGGACCGGTGGTCTTCTCGTGCGCTGCCGGATTGTCGGGGTTTGTAAATTGGCCCACGATCCAAGCGCCCGGCGTTTCGCGCTCAATGCGCTCGGCTTCCGCCACCGCCCCCGCCATGCCCTCGGCCGCAGGCGTCAAAACCAGCTTCGCCCCATAGGCGGCCAGAAGCATACGGCGTTCTTTGCTCATAGATTCGGGCATGGTAAGCACCACGTCGTAACCGCGTGCGGCGCCTATCATGGCAATGCCGATACCCGTATTGCCGCTCGTCGGTTCCACAAGCACGCTTTTCCCGGGCGCAATCTGCCCGCGCGCTTCAGCCGCATCGATCATGTTTTTCGCAGCACGATCTTTGATCGAACCCCCGGGATTGGCCGCTTCGTATTTCACAAACACGTCCGCGCCCACTTCGGCGCTCAGCTTCTCGAGCCTGATCAGAGGCGTTGCGCCTATAGCGGCGCTCATCTGCTCCGTCATTGTCCACCCTTTCTTTCTCGGCTGAAAACGAAACAAAGCAGGAGCGCTCATCGCAACGCCATCCAGCACGTATCGCGTGCGCCCGGCGCAACCTGCTGTCCAATTCCCTACACGTCGATCGGTCGGTCGCAACACGAACCGCCGCGACGCGAATCGCCGACGCACGCCACGCGTTCGAACGCCAGGATGTTCTCGACATGGTGCGTGTGCGGAAACATGTCCACCGGCTGCATCTCAGCAATGCGATAGCCATGACGCGTCAGGTATTCGGCATCGCGGCGCTGCGTTTCGGGGTTGCAGGAAATGTACACGATGCAGCGCGGCGCCAAAGAGCAGGCCGCTTTAAGGAAATCGGGCGTCGAGCCGCTTCGTGGCGGATCCATGAGCAGCACGTCGATATGTTCGCCGCGCGCCGCGACATCACGCATAAACGCACCCGCATCCGCCGCGACGAACTCAGCCGCCTCGATGCCGTTGTGCGCCGCGTTGTTGCGCGCGTCGGCCACCGCATCGGGCCTTTCCTCAACGCCGACCACCCGAGCCGCGCCCGCACCACCGTTGACGCCGCGCGCCGCCACCAGGCCGATCGTCCCCGTGCCGCAATACGCATCCATCACCGTTTCCACGCCGCTCAAGCGCGCCATCTCGATAGCGCGTGTGTAAAGCACTTCCGTCTGATCGGAATTCACCTGGTAAAACGATTTCGACGAAATGCGAAACGTCAGACCGCACAATGAATCGAGAATGAATCCCGGACCATACAGCGTGCGCTCCTTCTCGCCCATGATCACGTTGGTTTTACGCGTGTTGACGTTTTGTACCACCGTGGTAATGCAGGGATGCGCCTTCTTCAGCGCACGCACGAATGCACGCGATGCGGGAAACGGTTCTTCGCGCGTGATGAGCGTGACCATGACCTCGCCCGACGTATGCCCGACGCGCACCTGCACGTGACGCAAAAAGCCCGTGTCGGCATCTTCGTCATACGGCGTCATACCGAAGTTGCCCATCAGCTCGCGCACCGTCAGGATGATGCGCTTGGCCTCTTGGTTTTCGATCAGGCATTCGCGCGAATCGATGACGCGATGCGTTCCTCGCTCGTACATGCCGCACAGAATACGGCGTTTGCGCGCGCGTCTGTCATAGACGGCCACATAGGGAGAAACCACCTTATTGCGGTAATAACGAGGGTCGCGCATCCCGACAATCTGCGCGATCTTCGTTTCGGAATCAACCAGATCGCAGAAAAGCGCCTCCATGCGTTCCTGTTTTTCCTTCAGCTGTTTTTTGTAAGGAACGCGCAAAAGCTCGCAGCCGCCGCATCGTCCGTCGATCGGACAGAACAGCCCGTCACGACGTGCGCTGTGCGCACTCGCCTTCTTCGACGCCTCGGCAGCCGCAATCGCTTCGGCATTCGGCTTGAACGTTCGATGCGAAACGCAGGAACGCGATACGCTTCCGCGAGACGCCGCACCATCGGTTCGGTCCGAATAACGCTTTGCGGCGTGGCGAAGACCGCTCTTTCGCGCATCGCGGGAATACGAAGCCGCACCTGCACGCGACGCTTTCGCCGCAGGCGAGCCCTTTCGAGCGCGACCCGCGGATGCGTCCTTTTTCATATGATGTTTCTTCTGATTTTCCATAACATGCATTGTAGCGTGCATGAATGCGAGAACGCCGCGCCGGGCCTACATTCACAATCGACACAGCACGGAAAACATGCACGTATCCGCCGTACCCCAGAAAAGCACCTTGGGTCGATACGACCAGCATCCAAGAGCCCGCCGTTTCACCGAATGTTCCCCAGCACGAAGCATCCACGGCAATCACGAAATAGATGCCAAACGCGAACAGGCACGGAAAACATACGCGACAACCGCGTCGAAGAAGAAAACTCTGCTGCACCGTCGTATTCCCA
Organism: Slackia sp.; assembly: GCA_030532315.1. Taxonomy (GTDB): domain Bacteria; phylum Actinomycetota; class Coriobacteriia; order Coriobacteriales; family Eggerthellaceae; genus Slackia. The sequence continues at coordinate 4,042 of JAUNLI010000028.1, read as the reverse complement.
CGCTACAATTGGTGTTTTTACGTTCAATCTTGAAAGGAAAATCGGTGTCTTCCCCGATTCGTGCATTCTTCGAAGTCATATGGCTTTATTGCAAAGGCTTTCGCCCCGTGGAATTCGTCCATGACGAAGACCGAATCTCTTTACACCCCAGCGGCTGGCGCGTCAACGGGTCGGGCAAGTTCAAGCGCGCCAAAGATGCCATGGACTACCTGGAATCGGCCTCTCCCGAACAGTGGCGCCAGATTTATTGTGGCATGACGCCGTTTCTTGTCTCGGACAAAGGCAACGTCAAACATATCGACGGCGGCTCGGTAAAAATGAACCTGGCAAACGGCCGATACCAGATCATGTACAAACCCGAAGACCCACGCGGTCGCGGCAAAGACGGGCGCATTCACAAAAAGCGCGTCTATCGATCGATGCTCGTAGCGATGGCCTGGCTCGACTTCCGCAAAGGCGATACCGAGCACGAAATCCACCATATCAACGGCTACCGCACCGACGACCGCGTGGCGAACCTGATGGTGGTCGACCACAAAGAGCACCTTCGCATCCACAACCTGGGACCGTGCGCTTTAAGCGGCCTGCCCGACGAGCAGATCGCCGAAGCCGCCACGGCGTGCGAAAACGAAACCTCGCGCCATGAAACCTACGAAGGATCCCACGTGGCGCTGAAGCCCGCAGAAGAGAAATCAGACAACGTCGGCAATGCGAACAGGCCGAAGAAAAAGCGGCGGCGCGGCAAGCGGGGCGGACGGAAAAATGCGGCAACATGCCCGACACCCGAAAACAAAACCGAAGACAAGCACGAGACGCCCGATGGAGGCGTCGACAAGCATGGACAAGCCAACGAAACGTCTGACAATTCCGTCGATTCAAGCAATCTAGACGAAACCGAGCGTGCAATCGGACCTGTCGGAAACGCAAAGCAAGACAACGTCGATGCAAAGCAATCGGATGCCTCCCGCGCCCACGTTGCAAATAAAGACAACCGTAGCCTCGCAGAGAACGGTTCATCCGCGCCGACCCAGCCTGACGCCGAAGTCGAAACCGAAGATAAAAACAGTGCAGACCGTCAGAAACACGACAATCGGTCCAAAAACCGCCGTCGTAGCAAGTCGGAAGCGAAAACCATCGCCGAAACGAAAAACGACGCACCCTTCGACTGGGAGACATCGAGAGCCGACCTTGCACATGCGCTCGACCGCTTCTTGGAAACAGTGTGCCCGACCTCGAGCGAAGAACAGATGGACGAAAAACGGATCAACAAGGCGGCAAAGCCCGTCTACAAAGCGTTGAAGCCTTTTTTGACCTGCCCCGATGCTGTTACGGCTTTCGACGCCGCACTTTCGGGCATCCGAACGGTCGTCCAGACATATGGCGGCGACAACGCCGCGATGCCTGCACCCGTCCACTCCATGCTCGGAACCATGCACCAGGTGGTCAAAGACGCCGTGAAACGCATCGCCGCAAACGGCGACGAAGTGGAGACGACCTGCCTGCGCGAACTGCTTTGCGACGAAACGGCAAAGCCGCTGTTTAAGAAGACGCCGCATGCGCGCAAGTTCCGCCAGTGCATCTCAATCATCGACTCGCGCAACGAAACGGAACCAGAACACGCCTAGACGCGCGTGGTGCGCTACCCTTGTTGTAAAGCAATCCGCATTGCTTCGTCCATCCAACCGATTGGAGATGCCATGAGATTCATCGTCCGCTGCCTCGTCACCGCTATCGCCGTTGCTGCGGCGGTCTGGCTCGTTCCCGGCATCGAAGTTGCCGCCACCACGGAAACTTGGGTCTGCGTGGCCGTGCTTGCCATTTTCCTTTCGCTGCTCGATATATCGATCAAGCCGATCTTGCAGGTGCTCAGCCTGCCGGTATCGGTGCTTACGCTTGGCATCTTCTACCTCGTCGTGAACACCTTCGTGCTCTATCTTGCTTCTTGGATGGCCAACGGGCTTTTCAACGTCGGCTTTGAAATCTCAAGTTTCGGCAGTGCTTTCGTAGCAAGCATCGTCATCAGCATCGTCAGCTCGATCGTCGGCGGCATCACCGGCGCAAACGACTAGCGAAAGCCGCACAAGTCGAACAAGATACGCCGATTTCATTCTCAGAAAACTTCATACAACCTCGAAACGACCGAAGACGACCCGCCAACGGCGGGTCGTTTCTTTTGGCAACGAGGCGAAACATGTCTGGAAAACGGCTTCCTCCGCAAAGGCATTGAATCGGGAAAACACCTGTTCATTGATGGGGTTTATGGAAAAGATGATGCGAAATCATCTTTCGATTTCCCTCTTGGTCGATGGCGAACCGCACAATTCGATGCATAGTTCGACCCATCGGCACGCAGGCCGCACGCTACATCGACAAAGCGGTGCAAAAGGCACGGCAAAAGCGGCCCGACAACCATAGGAGGGAATCATGTCCAATCATCACGGCGTTTCTCGACGCAACTTCCTGAAAGCCACCGGCATGGGAGCAATCGGCGCATTCGCAGCAGCAAATCTTGCCGCATGCGGCCAGCCCACGGTTGCAAGCACCGACAAAAAGGCAGAAGGCTCTGCAACGGGTCCCGCTTTCCTGCAAGCGCCCGAACCGATCGTCGACTTCGCCGAAACCAAAGAATACGACGTCGTCGTAGTAGGCGCAGGCGAATCGGGCCTGTCTGCCGTCCATTCCGCGCTCGAAGGCGGGGCGACGGTCGCCTGCGTGCAGAATGTCAATTCCGCACAAACCACGGGCAACATGGCAGCCTATCTCGACCTTGAGGCCAACGACGAAGCCGCGCTTCAGGCATGCGTATCCTTCATCAACTGGAAAAGCGACTACCGCTCCGACCGCAAGCTCGTCGAAGTCTGGGCGCGCAACTCCCAGGAAGCGCTGACCTGGTGGGCCGAAGAAGCCGCCGCTTCGGGCATCGAATCAATTCGCCACGACGCCATCCTCCCCTACAACGGCTACGAAATCGCGCTGCATGCAAACACCTACTTCCACGTAGAAGGAAACCACGGCGGAGCAGCCCTTGTCATCGCCGAATCTCTGGCGGCAGCAGGCGCCGAGTTCTTCTACAACACGCCCTGCGTTCAGCTTTATAAAGAAGGCGATGCCGTAAAGGGCGCCATCTGCACCGACGCCGAAGGCAATAACATTTTGTTCAAGGCAAGCAAAGGCGTCATCCTCGCATGCGGCGATTATTCATCCAACGACGAGATGCGCGAATATTACGCTCCCGACACCAAAGGGTTCTCTCGCTTCGTCGACTTCCGCGACGGATCCGGCCTGTGCGCGGGCATGTGGGCCGGCGCCATCATGACACCCACCACGCACACCAAGATGATTCACGGCGAGCCCGCCAACGTCCGTCTTGAGATGCCGTTCCTTTTCCTCGACCGCCACGGCGAACGATTCATGGACGAAAGCTGCTGCCGCATGGGCTACATGAATAACTTCGCACGCAAGTATCTCGCCGAAGTCGGTTTCGAAGACTCCACCGCTGCCAAGTTCTTCAGCATCGTCCCGTCGAATTGGGAAAGCTACTATGACGAATGGAAGGCGGGGGCTCCTTACGACATCTCGATGTACAACGCGTCCAATAAAGTCGACCCTTCAAAGTGGATTTCGGGCGAAACCCCCGAAGAGCTTGCTCAGAATATGATCGACTATGCCGCGAAGAATGAATGGGCGATGGATCTTTCCGTCGAATCCATCGTGGCCTCCATTGCCCGCTACAACGAATTGTGCGCCGCAGGCCGCGACGAAGACTTCGGCAAGGCGTCGAAATACATGGTCGAAATCAACGGCGGTCCCTATTACGCCATCCCGCGCGGCTCCAACAAGCTTCCCGCCATTCTCGGCGGACTGGTGGTCGACGAAAACCACCAGTGCCTGAGCGCTGAATTCCAGCCGATTGAAGGCCTTTTTGCCGTCGGCAATGCGTCCGGCCAGTTCTTCGGCGGCGTCGACTACCCGATGGACATCGAAGGGCTCTCCATCGGCCGCGCCATTACATCGGGCTACGTCTGCGGCGGATACGTGGCGA
>JAUNLI010000027.1 GCA_030532315.1 Slackia sp. | reverse complement strand
AGACTACATCACAGGAAGGTTCGGCTAAGCCAATGATGAGGACTGTTTTCCAGCATGAGCTCTCGCTTCTCGATGCCCAGATGCTTGTTATGGCATCGTCGATGGAGGAGGCCGTGGTTTCTGCGGTCAAAGTGATGGAGGAGCGCGACGCCGAGCTTGCTGCCCGTGTCATCGAGGGCGATGACGATATCGACCGCCAGGAGCGCGAAGTCGAGAGCCTGTGTTTGAAGCTGCTGCTTACCCAGCAGCCCGTTGCGAGCGACTTGCGCCATGTATCGTCCGCCCTTAAGATGGTCGGCGATATGGAGCGTATCGGCGACCAGGCCGCTGACATCTGCGACACCATGCTCGCGATCGACGGTCCGATCGACGCTCGTCTTTCGGGTCATCTGCGCGGCATGGCCGAGCAGGCTTGCGCTATGGTGCATGATGCGGTCGAAGCGTTCGTCGAAAGCGATATAGCCAAGGCGCGTGCGGTCATCGGTTCGGACGAGCAGGTGGACGAGCTGTTCGCCAAGGTCAAAGCCGATGTTATTGCGGTCATCAAAGACGACCCCGAGCCCGCCAACAGCCTGATCGAGGCGTTGATGGCGGCGAAATATCTCGAACGCATCGCCGACCATGCCGAAAACGTCGCGGAATGGGTCGAATACGGCCTGACGGGTATGCACAAAGGAGACCTGATCGGATGATCTACTACCTCGAGGACGACGAACAGATTCGTAATCTGACGCTGTACACGCTGGCGCAGACCGGGCATGAGACGTGCGGGTTCGCCTGCGCGGCCGAGCTCTATGAGGCGCTTGAGCGGGCGGTTCCCGACCTGTTCATCCTCGATGTGATGCTGCCGGGCGAAGATGGCATCTCGGTGCTGAAGAAGCTGCGCGGCCGTCCCGACACCGAAAACGTGCCCGTGATGATGCTTACGGCGAAGTCGACCGAGTTCGACACGGTGCTTGGGCTCGATGCCGGCGCCGATGATTACCTGGCCAAGCCGTTCGGCATGATGGAGCTGCTTTCGCGCGTGAATGCGCTGCTGCGTCGCGTGCGCCGCGATGCGGAAATGGCACGTCAGGCGGCTGCGGCTGCCGCTGGAGAGCAGGGCGCATCCTCTGTTGGTTCCAAGTCGGCCGATGACGACGTTATGGATGTCGGGCCGATCCACCTCGATGCGGCGCGCTATGCGGTTTTTGCGGGCGGTGTCGAAGTGCGTTTGACGCACAAAGAGTTCGAGATGCTTCGTTTCCTTATGCGCAACTGCGGCATCGTGGTGTCGCGCGACACCCTGCTCGACCAGGTGTGGGGCTATGAGGTTGCGGGCGAAACCCGCACGGTAGACGCCCATATCCAGACGCTGCGCAAAAAGCTCGGCGAAGCCGACCCCCAGGCCGCCTCTCTGATTGAGACGGTGCGCGGCGTGGGCTACCGCATGAGAGGCTGACGATGGGGGCTTCTTCCTACGGCGTCGATGCGCATGCGCACGACGGCGTGCAGCATTCCCCCAAGGGGAAAACACGACGCGTGCTCTCGCGTACAATCGCGCGCACGGTCATGGCAGCCACGGCGGGCGTTGCCATCGTGTGCGCGATTCTTTTCGCGCTCGTGTTCTATTACGTGGTCGACGAACGCGCCGCAAGCGATCTTGAAGCCGAATGCGAAACATTCGCCGAAGTGCTCGATACGCAGGCTGTTGACACGGAAACGACCCTGGCCCTCTTGCGCCAGGATGCGGCGGTGGTTCCTTCCGATACGCGCATCACGCTGATCGACGAGAACGGCACGGTGCTTTTCGACAACCGAGCCGATGCAGCTTTGCTCGACAACCATTCCATGCGGCCTGAAGTCATTCAGGCCATAGAGACGGGCGAGGGCGGCTCGGGCCGCTATTCGGCAACGCTTCAGGAGGAGACGCTGTATCATTGCGTTCGCCTTAACGACGGGTCGGTGTTGCGTCTTGCCGTTACGCAGTCAAGCGTTTGGGGCGTGCTCCAATCGCTGCTCGTTCCTTATATGGCCGTGCTCGCAGCCGCCGTGCTTGCAGCGTTTTTGGCAGCATGGGCCATTTCCCGCAAGATTGCATCCGAGTTTTTGACGGTCGACCTCGATCGGCCTCTTGAAAACGACGCCCCGCAGGAGCTTGTCCCGCTGCTTGCGCGTCTCGATGCGCAGAAAAAGAGCATCGATGCGCAGGCGGCCGAACGGCGACGCTTCACGGCGAACGTGTCGCACGAGCTCAAGACGCCGCTGACGGTGATTTCGGGATATGCGGAACTAATCGATCGTGGCATTGCCCGTCCTGAGGACGTGCAGAAGTTCGCGGGGCTGATCCATGCCGAAGCTCAGCGTATGAAAACGCTGGTCGATGAGCTTTTGACGCTGTCGCGTCTTGACGACGCCCAGGCTGCGGCCGAAGGCATGCGAATCGACATGGATCAGGATGTTTCGCTGGCGCAGGTTGCCCGAACGGTGGTGGCGCGCCTTGAGCCCGCTGCGCGCAACCGTAATGTGGCGCTTTGTGTTGCCGCGCCCGATGACGACGGGCTTTCCGACATCGCGGTAAAAGGCAACGCGCGCATGCTTGAAGAAATGACGCGCAACCTGGTTGAAAACGCCATCCGCTACAACGTCGAAGGCGGCCGTGTGACGGTGTCCGTCTCGCGCGACCGTCGTGGCGCGCCGATGCTGCGCGTGTCCGACACTGGCGTGGGCATTCCCCCCGATTTGCGCGAAAAGGTGTTCGAGCGCTTCTTCTGCGTGGACGAAAGCCGTTCCAAGGAAACGGGCGGCACGGGGCTTGGCTTGGCGATCGTCAAACACGCCGCTCAGTTCCATGGCGCCAAGGTGTGCGTCTACGGCAACGATCCGCGCGGCAGCGTGTTTGAAGTGACGTTTCCGCTCTAGCTTCGATGCGGGAGCCGAAAGCGTGGTTCCATGCAATTTTTTCTTCGAGTGGATGCTTGCGCCGGGATACACTGGCATAAGCATCGTTTCGCCCGGTTCCATGTATGCGGGACCGGGCGAATGTCATTCGACAATCACAGGGGCGAAGAAAGGCGGGGCACGGTGAAGCTTCTTGAAGAGCGCATCGCGCGTGACGGCGTGGTGAAGGCCGAGGGCGTGCTGAAGGTGGACAGCTTTTTGAACCACCAGATGGACATCGAACTGTTCAACGAGATGGGGGCGGAGCTCAAGCGGCTTTTCGCCGACGCGCCCATCAATAAGATCTTGACTATCGAGGCCTCGGGCATCGGCATCGCCGCCATCGTGGCGCAGCATTTCGGCGTGCCCGTGGTGTTTGCCAAAAAGGCCCAGAGCATCAACCTCGACGGCGAGATGTATTCCACGCGCATTCAGAGCTTCACGCACGGCAAGGTGTTCAATGTGATTGTGTCGAAGAAGTTCATCGGCCCCGATGATCACGTGCTGATTATCGACGACTTTTTGGCCAACGGCTGCGCGCTTGACGGGTTGATCGACATCGTGGAATCGGCCGGTGCGACGGTCGAGGGCATCGGCATTGCAATCGAGAAGGGCTTTCAGCCGGGCGGCAAGAACCTGCGTGAGCGAGGCTATCGTCTGGAGTCGCTCGCCATCGTCGATTCGATGGACCCCACGACGGGCGAGCTGACGTTTCGCGACCAGTGGCCCAGCCAAGACGATGCGTCCGCTTTCGGCGTGGTCGAGACCATCGAGGCGTAGGCACCCATGAAAACGCTCAATCATGCGGAGCTTTACAAGCTCGACGGCGATGTGCCTTTCGTGCGCTCCATCCCTTACGGCGTGCAGCATATCCTGGCCATGTTCGTTGCAAACCTCGCCCCGATTTTCATCGTTGCGGCCGCTGCCGGCCTTGACGAGGGCATGACGGGTTCGCTTGTGCAAAGCGCCATGCTGATTGCGGGCATCGGCACGCTGATTCAGCTGTTTCCCGTGTGGAGGCTGGGAAGCGGCCTGCCGATCGTTATGGGCATCAGCTTCACGTTCGTCACCGTGCTGTGCGGCATCGCGGCCACGTACGGCTACAATGCGGCGATCGGCGCGATCATCGTCGGCGGCATCATCGAGGGCGTGCTGGGCCTGTTCGCAAAATATTGGCGACGCGTCATTTCTCCGATCGTTGCGGCCGTGGTGGTGACGTCGATCGGGTTTTCGCTGCTCAACGTGGGCGCTACATCGTTCGGCGGCGGAAGCGGCGCTCCCGATTTCGGCTCTCCGCAAAACATCGCGCTCGGCAGCATCGCGCTCGTGTCGTGTTTGGTGTTCCAAATTGCGGCCAAAGGCAAGACCAAGCAGCTTTCGGTTCTGTTCGGCCTGGTGGTGGGCTATGTTGCGGCGCTTGTCATGGGCGTGGTCGACCTGAGCGGATTCGCAACCGCCAAGCCATTCGCGCTTCCGCAGTTCATGCCTTTCGCACCCGAGTTCGAGCCTGCGGCGATTATTGCGGTTACGCTCATCTTCCTGGTGTCGGCAACCGAGACCATCGGCGACACGTCGGCCATTTCCATGGTGGGTCTTTCGCGCGAAGTGCGCGAGAAAGAGCTTTCCGGGTCGATTGCGTGCGACGGCTTCGTGAGCTCTCTTTCTGCGTGCTTCGGCTGCCTGCCCATCACGTCGTTCAGCCAGAACGTCGGCCTCGTGGCCATGACGAAGGTGGTCAATCGCAAGGCCATCGCCACGGGTGCGCTCATTATGATTCTGGCGGGCTTTCTGCCGATTATCGGCGTGCTCTTCTCTTCGCTTCCCGAGGCCGTCTTGGGCGGTTGCACCATCATGATGTTCGGCAACATCATCGTGAGCGGCTTCCAGATGATTGCGCGCGCCGGGTTCACGCAGCGCAACATCCTGATTGCGGCGCTGTCGCTTTCGATCGGCATCGGCTTCACTCAGGTGTCCGATATCTTCATCTTGCTGCCCGAGATGCTGCAGAACGTGTTTGCTGACAACTGCGTGGCCGGGGTGTTTTTGGTGGCGGTCGTCGCGAACCTGGTGCTGCCGAAAAACATTTCGATCGACGGCGCGGAGTTGGCGGGGGGATCCGAGCAACAGCAGACGGATGCCGCAGCAGACCAGGCGCAACCTGGGTGTGAAGATGCGGTTGCCGGGCGTGAAAAACACGCAGCGGTCGAGCAGTAACGTGTCGAAGCCTGTGCCGTGCAGGATGAAGACGCCGTAAAAGGCAATGGCCGCGCCGCGTCTGCGCATATGGAGCCTGTTGGCGATTCGGCTTCGACGTCATTTTGACGGTTGCTGAAAAGGTTTTGTCAGGGCTTCCCTGGGCGAATAAGGTATGAGACGTCATGCGTCCCCTTCGTTTCCTATCGAGGCGAAGGGGACGTTTTTTATTCCGATTGTTGTAACGAGGCGGAGCGATGCCGAGATTGCAAGCCGATCCTGGCAGGGCTTTTGTTGTGGATGTGTTCGGTCGGCAGAGAATCGAACACGTTTTCGCATCGGGGCTTCGCTTTCGCATCGCGTTCGTTTTCGGTAGTTTGCGGTTCAGGTTGCCAGACGCGGCTTCACGCATGCGTGGGCGTTCTTTTCCGAAAGCAAAGGACGAAGCCATGCAAAGATATACGCATGGCTCCGTCGGAAAAGGTTCCGTCTCAAAGGGAGGGGTCGAGAGACGGTCGGATAGGCATCGGATGTTATTCCGAGGCGATTTTTTTAGCCACATGGCGGCTGAAAGTCAAGGTGCGGCCGCATGCGCATCCAATCATGTATTCGGGATAGTTGTCTGCAAAGAGGCTTCCCGAGCAGTCGCCTGCGGCATAGAGGCCGTCTATGACGGAGCCTTCCTGGTCGAGCACCTGCATGTCGGCGTTGATTTTCAAGCCGTCTACCGTGGTGAGGTAGCAAGCGCCGTTCCATGCGCCCCAGAACGGAGGCGTACGCAGCTCGGAGAGACGGAACGCTTCCTTTCCGTAGTCTTCGTCGCTTTGCATGTCGAAAAGTTCGTTGTATCGATCGACCTGGGCGAGGAAGTTAGTTTTTGCTTCGCCTTCGAACCCGAGAAGGTCGGCCAGCTCATCGATGGTGTCCGCTTTGAACACAAGGCCGTTCTCGATATGCTCGGCGTTGAGCTCTTCGAGCGTTTTTCCAGTCGACGCAAGAAGGTGTGCGGTTACTTTCGAACAGCCTACGGTTGCGAACCGTTCGATATCCTTTTCTGCGTTGCTGTCCCAGATTTCGCACCATACGCCGCCCGGGTGGTCGGCAGCGGCGAAGCAAACCGCCTCGTAGGGGGTTGATTCGTTGATGAAGCGCTTGCCGTTGCGATCGACTTTCATGAACGGTTGGGTTCCCAAATTGAATTGGTGCACGGTTCCGGGGAATACGGCGTCCATTCCTTCGCCTTCGTATCCTGCGTTGACACCCGGGGCAACGAGCCCGCGCGCAAACAGCATCGGTGCGGGTTGCTGATCTTTTTTCGCTCCAATCCACATTGCGGCCTTGATTCCCGACCCGTCGCAGGACGAGGTGTTGTTGGCGCGGGTCGTGCATTGGGAAACGATGGGGGCAAGGGCTTCCGTCATGACGGGGTTTCCGGCGTAGCCGCCCGTGGCAAGGAGGACGCCCTTTTTGCCGTTAATGCGCACATAGCCGTTGTCGGTTTCGAAGATCGCCCCGGTTACACGCCCGGCGCCTTCGCTTTCGCGTTCGAGTTTTACGAGCGTATGCTTATAGGTTACCTGTTTGCCTTTTGAGGCGATGTAGCTCTCAAGCGCCTCGTTGCGCTTCATTTCGGGGCTGGAAAGGCAGTTCGAGGGATCCTGGAGATACATGTGTTGGATGATGGGGGTGTATTTGGTCTGCTTGTCGAAGTTCACCGTGTCAAGCGATGCGGTGATGCCGAATTCAGGCACGCTTGAAAGAACGGAGTCGAGGTAAGCCATCGTGTCGGCGGACTCGTCTGCCCAAACCCTCCATACGTTCATGTCGCATTTATAGGAAGCATAGCGGGCGAGTTCGTTGATCAGCTCGAGGTGGTCGATGTGGACATCGGCTTCTTTTTGCTGCGAGGTGTCGACGGCTCCAATCCAATCGCGTGTTTTCTGCACATGGTCGTTGCGCTCGCAGATGATGAAATCGAGCCCCTCGTCCGTTGCAGTCGCTGCGGCCACCATGCCGCCATTGCCTGCTCCAACAATAAGAAGGTCGGTCTCCCTTGTCTCCACGATATCGCTTTCCGCGATGTCGGGGGCTGTGCCGAGCCAGTCGTTTTCGGTTCCGTTTTCGGCTTCATTGTCCGGCTTTACCGACTCGGATGCGTTTGGCGCGCACCCTGCAATGCCGAGCGCTGCCGCTGCTCCCGCAATGCCGGCCATTCCGAGAAAGCCGCGACGAGAAAGTCCGTTGTTTGCGTTTCCGTTCATGTCGTCTCCTCCCTGACGGTGTTTTCGAATGCCTGCTCGCGCAAGCTTGAAGGTGCGTTCGTTGCGCAGACGGCGGTTGTGTCGTTTTGCGCGACGAAGCGTTTGCGATTGTGGCTTCAGAGGGGGAAATAGCCATCACCTAGGCTAGGTGAGATTACATATCAGCAGTTCAAATAACGGTTTTCAAATTTGTGAAAACCCTTTCCTCTTTGTGCGGCGCTCTTGTCGATATGTGGTTTAATCGCCGTATGGACATATGTCGAAAAGGGGCTACGGTGCGCATTGGGGAGAATGTCGAGGCATGGATACGCTGCTTCATTTTGATGACGATGGCTCTCCTTGAGGTAAGTCTTTTAAATCAATCGGTCTATCCGTGTTTCATGGGCGTTTTCCCGCTTGCTCGCGAGGTTGCTACGGTTGGGTCGATTGCCGGCACGATCGTGATTCCGGTCGTGTTCTCAAAGGGCGGGAAGGGCATTGTCGCCTCGAGGTGCTTTGCTTGCGCACTTCTTGCCTTCGCGGGAGGAGGGGCTGCTGCTTTCGTTGCTTGCACCCTCGACTCCGCGGCTCTCCTTTGTGCAGGGTCGTTTGTGATGAATATGGGTCGCTCTTTTACGACGGTCGCGGCGACCGTCTCCATGGTGCGCCTCGATGGCGTGAGGACGGCTTTGTGCGTTGCATGCTCGCTCCTTGGGTCGTATTTTTTCGGGTTCGTTTTCCAGGCGTTTCCCAACGGGGCCGGCTTGCTGGTTTTTTCCTTCATTCCGTTCGCCATCGCTGCGCTTTCCTATCGCATGCTTCTGCCTTTGATCGGGCGTATCGCTTCGGTTGCCTCCCTCGACGGTATAGCTCTCGTGGAACCGCGTTCGTTTCTGCCTCGCGGCCATGTCTTGTTCGCTTCCTTTTTCGTGTTCCGGCTCGCATATGGCTGCGCGTTGACTTTCAATGTTGGCGAAGGCGTTCCTGTCTTCCCTTTGATGCCGTTGGTTCCTCTTGCGGTTCTCGCGCTGTGGACCGCGCTCAAGCGCGGGGCGGGTCCGGCGGATATGCTGTATCTTCTGGCCGCTCTTTCTGTTTTCGCAGGGTTGCTTTGCATGCTTGTTCCTCGGCTTTCCGTGACAACCTTGGTGTACACGTTTCTTTTCACGGGATCCGACTGCTTCACGATTCTGATGTATTACGTAATTGCGGCTCTGGGCAGGCGTAACGTTCTTCAGTCGTTTTCGGTGGTTGCATGGGGGCAATGCGCCTCGGCTTCGGGGACACTTGCGGGCACGGTGGTCGGACATGGGATATCGGGTGCGCTCGCGCTTGATATCGACATTGCCGCAATTGTGGTTGCGTTCGTCGCGCTGCTTTTCTTTGCGTTTAACATGACCGCGCTTCGTTCGTTCGGGTTTGAAGAGACGATTCAATCTATCGAGGCTGTTTCCGATGTGGCTTTGGGCGAGGGCTTTGAAAACGATGATGCCGATAGACGGTTCTCGGATATTGTCGATAAGGGTTGCGAGGAAGCGGTGCGTCGTTGCGGATTGACCGGTCGAGAGGCGGACGTGCTGGCGTTGCTTGCGAGAGGCCGCAATGTCCCATTCATCGAAGAGGAACTGGTCATATCGCGCAATACCATTCGAACTCACGTCAAGCATATTTATCAGAAAACAGAGGTGCATTCGCAGCAGGAGCTGATTGATTTCGTGGAAGCTTGCGGATGCGGATGGAAAGGCTCTTCTCTGTAGGTTTGATGCGGCCACATGAATGAGCGGGATTGTATGAGATGCATGGCGAAAAAAACGCAGGGATGGCAAAGGGCGGTGTTTCTAGCAAGCTGTTCTTGATGTGCTGGTGATCGGGACCGTTCATAAGGCCGCATATTGCAAAAGGCCCGCTGGAAATCCAGCGGGCCTTCGTGTGTTCGGATCGGTTTCGGGTGGGTTCGCATTTGGCGGCGCCTCACCCAGCGGCCGTCCTTTCGACGCTATTCACTCAGCGTGGTCAGGTCGATTTCCATCAGGCGCTTAAGCGTCAGGATGTAGGTACGCATTGCGCGCTTGAGGGTTTCCTCGGAAATGCCCTCATCGGCGCCGTGCATCGGGCCGACCCACGCGGGATATTCGTCATGCGGGTCTTCCGGGCCGAAGCTTGCTGCGCAGGGGAATTCGCGGGCATAGGTGCCGCCGCCGATGGTGAAGGGCTCGCCGTCGAGGCCGGTTGCCTCGCGATAGGATTCGGCAAGCACCTGGATGGCGGGGCTGTCGGGCTTCATCAGGAACGGTTCCAGGAGCAGGAAGTTCTCGATCGTGGCCTCGCCCTCTTCGGCCACGGGAGCGAGCTTGGCCATAAGGTCGTCGCGGTTCGTGGAGGTGGGGAAGCGGATGTCGATCGTCAGCTTCAGGCGGCCTTCCTCGAAGTGGATGGTGCCTGCGATGCAAGTCAGCGGATCGAAGAAGCCGTCGCAGGTGTCGATGCCGATGGAGCTGCCGTCGGTGGAGTCCATAACGCGGCCGATCATGCGCAAGAAGACGTTTTCGTCCTCGGTGCACAGATCGTTTGCCAGGGCGTATTTCACCAGCATGTCGATGGCGTTCACGGTGCCTTCGGGCATGGAGGCGTGTCCGCCGCGACCGGTGGACACAAGGCGTGCATATTCGCCTTCGGCCGTGATGTCGATGCCGGGAGCTGCGGGCAGCTCGGTGGCATCGGCGCGTACGACGAGCGTGGCCTGGCTGGGAACGGCGTTGGTGGAAGCATCGCCCGTGGTGAAGTCGATGATGTTGCCGCCCACGAACTGCTTGGACGTGAACATGCCGTCGAAGCCGCCCTTTTCGCCGTAGCAGACGGGGAACATGTCGTCGGGCGTGAACAGGAATGCCGGCGCCGGGTAGTTCTCGAGGTAGTAGGTCACGTCTTTCATCGTGCCCGTTTCCTCGTTGGTGCCGATCAGCATGCGCAGCGTGTAGGGAAGCTTCCAGTTCTTCTCTTTGAAGAACTTCATGCAGTACAGCGACACGACCAGCGGGCCTTTGTCGTCAAGCGTGCCGCGGCCCAGCAAGAAGCCGTCCTTGCGCAGAAGCGTCCAGGGGTCGAGCGTCCAGCCGACACCCGGCGCCACGACGTCGGAGTGGCAGATCATGGCAAGCAGCGTGTCGGTTTCGCCCTTCAGGTCGGCGATGCCGATTTCGCCCTTGTCGTCGAATGCGTCGAAGCCGAGGCGCTCGGCCAGATCGACGGCCGCGCGCAGGCCATCATGGGCCTCAGGACCGCTGGGGTCTTCCGGCGTCGCGCGGTCGAAATCGACCACGCTCGGCACGGCGATAAGCTTGCCGATTTCTTCGACGATTTCTTCCCAGTTCTCGTCGATGAACTCGTCAACCTCTTTCAGAAATTCGGTGTTAGACATGAAATCCCCTATCCTCTCTCCTATCGGGGATGGTACGCGCCTATTCTACTACAGCGCTTTCCTTAGGGCTTTGCTGTTGCTTGCTTGTTGAGCATGGGCGGGCATCTTCGGCGGCGCGTGAGCCGTGGCTCTTCGAGGTGCCTTTCGGCTTCTGGGCTTGCGGTCGGCTGCCGCGCCAGGTTTTGATATTTCGCACCGGCCGCCTTTCTGCTTGCCTTTCGTTTGAATTTCGCCGATGTCGATGTGGCCTTTGCGGAGGCGAACAAAGCTTTCTCTGCCGACTTGGTTTGCGGGGTCTTGGCAGAATGGCTCATCTCGTTTATAATGCACCCTTGCGCCCGAGTGACGGAATGGCAGACGTGGCGGTCTCAAAAACCGTTGTTGAAAGACGTGCGAGTTCGAATCTCGCCTCGGGCACCATATTGATTGCAAAAGACGCTTCGGCGTCTTTTTTCTTATTGGCTTGCGAATCGTCGTTGACCGATGGGATGTTCGTGGCTATAATGTTTGCTTGCGCATGAGCGCATATCATGAGCGTGGGCCGTTAGCTCAGCTGGTAGAGCAGGGGACTTTTAATCCCAAGGCCGCGGGTTCGACTCCCTCACGGCCCACCATGCATGATTCATTGAAGGCCGGGCAATGCCCGCCTTTTTTGTAAAGACGGAATTGGGCCATGGTGTAATGGCAGCACAAGGGTTTTTGGTGCCTTTAGTCTAGGTTCGAGTCCTGGTGGCCCAGCCATTTTTCGTCGATTTGATTTTCTTGGGCAAGCAACCGTCCTCTCTCCTTGGTGGAAAGAGGACGGTTTTGTTATTGGCGGATTGTGGTGTCGTTCTGGGGCTTGGCGGGCGAAACGTCCGGCGCCGCCCTCTTTTGATTGCGGTTTTGCCTGGTCGAACGCTCGAAGTGCGCCCTTTTCGCGCCCTGCTTTTCTCGCAAGAACTCGAATTGGAAATTTAGTTTCATAATCCGCTAGACGAAATGGCCATGAGCCGCTATAATTCTCATTCGCGTTTACATAACGCAGTGTGCCGATGTGGCTCAGTTGGTAGAGCAACGCACTCGTAATGCGTAGGTCAGCGGTTCGAGTCCGCTCATCGGCTCCACGAAATGACAGGCCGTCGCCTTCGGGCGACGGCCTTTTTCGTCAAGCGCGGCTTAACGGACAAACATTGCTCCAGTACACGCCCGCAATTTCTTTTCGATAAAAAGACGAAGGGCGCCGCAATGGCGCCCTTCCTGCATAACGCAATATGTCTGTTCGTCCGAATGAACGACCTGGACTAGTCTTTCTTGATCCAGCTGAACATGGAACGGATTTTCTCGCCCGTCTGCTCGATTTCGTGCGTGTTGATGGCCTCACGCTGCTCGAGCAGCCATTTGTGGTCGTTTTCGCAGTCGGCGACGAATTCGCGGGCGAAATCGCCGTTCTGGATGCGCTCCAGGATAAGCTTCATGGCCTTGCGCGATTCCTCGTTGATGACCTTGGGGCCGGCGTAGTACTCGCCGTATTCGGCGGTGTTGGAGATGGAGTAGTTCATGAAGTGGATGCCGCTCTCGTACATGAGGTCGACGATCATCTTCATCTCGTGATAGCACTCGAAGTATGCCAGCTCGGGCGGATAACCCGCCTCGGTCAGGGTCTCGAAGCCGGCCTTCACCAGCTCGACCAGGCCACCGCAGAGCACGGCCTGCTCGCCGAACAGATCTTCCTCGGTCTCTTCCTTGAAGGTGGCCTTGATGATGCCGGAGCGGGCTCCGCCGACGCCCCAGGCGTAAGAAAGGGCCAGATCCCATGCGGTTCCGGTCGCATCCTGGGCGACGCAGGCCAGGCAGGGAACGCCCGACCCTTCGGTGTACTGGCGGCGCACGATGTGGCCGGGGCCCTTCGGGGCGCACATGATCACGTTCACGCCTTCGGGAGCAACGATGTAGCCGTAATGGATGTTGAAGCCATGTGCGAACGCCAGCGTGTTGCCGGGCTGCAGATGGGCCTCGATGTGCTCCTTATAGATTTTGGGCTGCAGTTCGTCGGGAACCAGCATCATGACGAGGTCGGCCTCTTCGGCCGCCTGGTCCATCGTGGTCACCTTCAGACCTGCCTCCTCGGCCTTGGCCCACGAGGAGGAACCCTCGCGCAGGCCGACGCGCACATCGACGCCGGAGTCCATCAGGTTCAGCGCATGAGCATGGCCCTGAGAGCCGTAGCCGATAACGGCGACCTTGGCGTTCTGGATGAGGGAAGTGTCGCAATCCTGTTCGTAATAGATAGTGACGGCCATCGTGAAATCTCCTTTTCTATTCTCTCCGGCACCTGGTCAAGCGCCGAAAATTCCTTATTGATATTCAGGCGGCTTTGTTTGTGCCGCGTAAGTGCGAACTAGAGGGGCCGGGGTGCTGCGACCGAATATTTCTTCGGGTATCGCACCTGCCCTTAAGCCAGCGTGAGTTCCCGCCCAAAACCAGCGCCTGCGCCATCTTTGGGCGGCTCGCCCGTACCCCTGAAGGCAACTGGCCATGCGGGGCAGGGGGTCTTGCGGTGAGGGAAGCGGCGGTCTCGCGCGCAGTTCCGCAGCGAAGCGAGGATGTTTGAGCACGAGGCCTCCGCTTCCCGAACGGGCAACTTTATGCCCCGCGCGACATGGCGATCTTGCCGGTGCGGGTGAGCTGCTTGATGCCGTAGGCGCGGAACAAATCCTCGAGCGCCCCCAGCTTGTTTTCGTCGCCCGTGGCTTCGATGGTCAGCGATGCCTTGCCCACGTCGACGATGTTGGCGCGGAACAGATTTGCAATCTCGATCACCTCGTGGCGACGCTCGGCCGGCGCGCACACTTTGAACAAAGCGAGCTCGCGTTCGATCGCGTCTTCGTCGGTCAAGTCGCTGATCTTGTAGACGCTGACCAGCTTGTGCAGCTGCTTGGTAATCTGCTCGAAGCCCATTTCGTCTGCGTTGACGATGACGGTCATGCGCGACATGGTGACGTCTTCGGTCGGCGCAACGGTGAGCGATTCGATGTTGAATCCGCGTCGCGAGATGAGTCCGGTCACGCGCGAGAGCACGCCTGGCTTGTTTTCCACCAAGACGGAAAGGATATGCTTCATTACTCTTCGCCTCCTTCGTCTTCCATATCGAAATCGCCTTGCGCGCTGCTTGCGCCGGCGCCCTTCTCGGTCACGCGAACGCCGCCGACGGTCAAGTCGATCGCGCCGATGATGTCATCGAGCGCGGCGCCCGGGGCAACCATCGGATAGACGTTTTGCTCGGGGGAAATGGCCACGTCGAGCAGATAGGGACCGTCGCTTGCCAGCATGCGGTCGATCGCGGCGCCCACTTCCTCGGGGTCTTCCACACGTTCGCCCTGCCAGCCGTATGCATCGGCCAGCTTCACGAAATCGGGGTTGGCGTCGAGCAGCGTGGAGGAATAGCGCTCGTGGTAGAAGAGTTTTTGCCACTGGTGCACCATGCCGAGGGCGCGGTTGTCAAGAATGAGCACCTTGACGGGCGCGCCGTTGATGGCGGCCGTCGCCATTTCCTGGCTGTTCATCTGGAAGCTGCCGTCGCCCGCCACGCAGACAACCTGGGCGTCGGGGCAGGCGATCTGCGCGCCGACGGCTGCGGGGAATCCGAAGCCCATCGTTCCCAGACCGCCGCTGGAAAGAAACGTCCGTGCGTGTTCGCGGTTGATGTGCTGATGAGCCCACATCTGGTGCTGACCCACCTCGGTGGCGACGATGGAGTTGTCGGGGTCGAGCTTCGCGGAAAGCGTGTCGAGCACGATTTCGGGAACAATCTGCCCCGGGAAGTCTTCGAAGTCGTCGTGGTAGAACGGCCAGCGACGGCGCCATTCGTCGCATTGCGCGAACCACTGCGTGCCAACGGGAGCCATCTGCATCTTGGCAATCTGCGCGTTCATGCCGGCGAGAATGCCCTGTGCGTCGCCGACGATCGGCACGCGCGGGTCACGGATCTTGCCGATTTCCGCCGGATCGATGTCGATGTGGATCACCGTGGCATGCGGTGCGAACTCGGAAAGCTTGCCCGTCACGCGATCGGAGAAGCGCGCGCCCACGCAGATGAGAAGGTCGCACTCGGTCATGGCCATATTGGCGTATTTGGAGCCGTGCATGCCTACGGGCCCCAGGTTCAAAGGATCGCTTGCGGGGAAGGCGCCCTTGGCCATAAGCGTGGTAACAACGGGAATTTGCAGGGTGCGGGCAAGCTCGGCAAGCTCGGCGCAAGCGTTCGACGCCACGACGCCGCCGCCTACGTACAGAAGCGGGCGCTTGGACTGTTCGATGAGGGTCACGGCCTGCTTGATCTGCTTGGCATTGCCCTTATAGGTGGGGCGGTAGCTGGGCAGATTCACGCTGTCCGGATATTCGAACACCATTTCGGCGCTTGCCAAGTCGCTCGGGATGTCGATAAGCACCGGTCCTGGACGTCCGGTGGATGCGATATAGAACGCCTCGCGGAACGTACGGGTCAGATCGTCGGTCGATTGCAGCAGGAAACTGTGTTTGACCACAGGCATGGTGATGCCCACGATGTCGGATTCCTGGAATGCGTCGGTGCCGATCACGCCGCGGGTCACCTGGCCGGTGATGATGACCATGGGAACGCTGTCCATGCAGGCGGTGGCAATGCCCGTCACCGTGTTCGTGGCGCCCGGTCCGCTGGTGACCAGCACGACGCCCACTTTGCCTGTGGCGCGTGCGTAGCCGTCGGCCATGTGCGTGGCGCCCTGTTCGTGGCGCGCCAGCACGTGACGGATTTTCTTCGAATCATAGAGGGCGTCATAGATTTTGATCGCCTGTCCGCCTGGATAGCCGAAGATGGTGTCGACCCCTTCGGCTTCGAGCGATGCGATGATCGCCTGCGCGCCCGTCATGGTTTTGCCTTGCTTTTCGGTTGCGCTGCCCGGGCCGAAGGGCTTGCCCTCCACGGCGCGCGCTTTGCGCTCTAGTTGCGTGTCGCGGTTGTTGATCATGCCAGATACGCCCCCTTGTCTGCGCTCGTCACGAGTTTTGCATATCGAGAAAGCACGCCGGTCGTATATTTCGGCGCCGGCGGTTGCCAGGCGGCGCGTCTGCGTGCGAGCTCTTCTTCCTCTACCTTCAAATCGAGTGTGCCTGCTTCGATGTCGATGGCGATGATGTCGCCCTCTTGCACGAGTGCGATTGGGCCGCCTGCTGCCGCTTCGGGGGAAACGTGTCCGATGGCGGGGCCTTTCGTGGCGCCGCTGAAGCGGCCGTCGGTGATAAGTGCCACCGACTTCGCCAGGCCCATGCCGCAGATCGCGCTGGTCGGCGTAAGCATCTCGCGCATGCCGGGGCCGCCTGCCGGTCCTTCGTAGCGGATGACCACCACGTCGCCCGCCTTGATCGAGCCGCCGAATATCGCCTCGCAGGCCTCCTCTTCGCTTTCGAATACACGAGCAGGCCCTTCGTGCTGGTACATGTCGGGATCGACGGCGCTTTTCTTCACCACGCCGCAATCGGGAGCCAGGTTGCCGCGCAGCACCTTCAGGCCGCCCGTGGCGCTGTAGGCGTCATCGACGCTGCGAACCACCGTGCCGTCGACGGAGGGGCACTCGGAGAGCCATTGCTCCATGGTTCCGTGGCAGGTGAGCGCCTGCATGTCGAGCAATCCTGCACGGCCGAGTTCGCCCATGATGGCGGAAATGCCGCCTGCGGCGTTCAGGTCTTCGATGTGCAACGGGCCTGCAGGTGCGATGCGGGTGAGGTTAGGGGTTTTCGCCGAAACGTCGTCCCAGTCGTTCATGCTTACCGGGCAGCCCGCTGCATGAGCGATGGCCGTCAGATGCAACATGGTGTTGGTCGAGCCGCCGAACGCCATGTCGAGCGCCATGCCGTTGTGGATGGAATGCTCGTTGATGATGTCGAGCGCTGTGGTGCCGGCTGCGAGCAGCTCCATGACCTTCATGCCGGTGCGCTTGGCCAGGCGGATACGTTCGGAATAGACGGCGGGAACGGTTCCGTTGCCAGGCAGTGCGATGCCGAGCGCTTCGGAAAGGCAGCAGATGGAGTTCGCGGTGAACATGCCCGAGCAGCTGCCGCAGGTGGGGCAGGCCGTGTTTTCAAGCCAGTCGCATTCTTCCTGCGTCATGGTGCCCGCGGTCACTTGCCCTACGGCGTCGAACAGGGTGTTCAGGTCGGTCTGATTGCCGCACTTGTCGCGACCAGCCAGCATGGGGCCGCCGGAAACCAGCATGGTGGGAATGTTCAGGCGGCAGGCGGCGATCAGCATGCCGGGAACGATCTTGTCGCAGGCGGGAATGAGCACCATGGCGTCGAATTGATGGCCCTGTACGGCGCATTCCACGCTGTCGGCGATTACTTCGCGGCTGGTGAGCGAATAATGCATGCCCTCGTGGTTCATGGCGATGCCGTCGCATACGCCGATCGTGTTCATTTGCAACGGCGTGCCGCCCGCCATGCGGATGCCCGCCTTCACGGCATCGGCGATGGTCTGGAGATGCACGTGGCCGGGAATGACTTCGTTTTGGGCGGAGATGACCGCGACGAGCGGGCGGTCGAGTTCTTCGTCGGTCAGGCCGTCGGCCTTCAAAAGGCTGCGGTGCGGCGC
>JAUNLI010000026.1 GCA_030532315.1 Slackia sp. | reverse complement strand
CTTCATCCAGATGTTCTCCAACGTCGTCATGGGTCTTGATGGCGATCTGTTCGAGAATGCCATCAACGCTAAAAAGATTGTCCGCGGTGTGAAAAGCGACGCCGACCTCACTGCCGACGATCTGCAGGAACTCGTCGAGGAGTTCAAGAACATTTTCTCCGAGAACGTTTCCGCCGAGGAATACCCCGCGCTCGTCGTCGACGGTCGCGTGACCTTCCCGCAGGATCCCGACACCCAGCTCAGGTTGGCCATCGAGGCCGTGTTCGGTAGCTGGAACAACCCGCGCGCGACCCTCTATCGCAAGCAGAACAAGATTGCCGACGATTTGGGTACCGCCGTCAACGTGCAGACCATGGTGTTCGGCAACAAGGGCGAAACCTCTGCTACCGGCGTTGCGTTTACGCGCAACCCCGCCAACGGTGCCAAGGAATTCTACGGCGACTACCTGGTCAACGCCCAGGGTGAAGACGTCGTCGCAGGCATCCGCAACACGAGCCCCATCGCCGAGCTGAAGCATGTCGAAGGCCTGCAGAAGGCTGGCGCCGAGCTCGAAGAGGTGTTCGTCACCCTGGAGAACCACTATCGCGACATGTGCGACATCGAATTCACCATTGAGCAGGGCAAGCTGTGGATGCTGCAGACCCGCGTGGGCAAGCGTACCGCCGCTGCCGCGTTGCACATCGCCATCGAAATGGTGAAGGAGGGTCTGATCACTAAGGAAGAGGCCGTCTGCCGCGTCGATCCCGAGCAGCTCGACCAGCTCCTGCACCCGCAATTCGATAAATCCGCTGAGTACGACGTGCTCGCACGCGGTCTGAACGCCAGCCCCGGCGCCGCCGTGGGCGAAGCGGTGTTTTCCGCCGCCGATGCCGTTGCCGCCGAAGCCGAAGGCCGCAAATGCGTGCTCGTGCGTTGGGAAACCAACCCCGACGACCTTGCCGGCATGATTGCCGCCGAAGGCATTCTGACCTCGCATGGCGGCAAGACCAGCCATGCAGCCGTTATCGCTCGCGGCATGGGTGCTCCGTGCGTATGCGGCGTCGAGGCCTTGAAGATCGATGCGGAAAAGAAGGAAGCCGTCGTGGCGGGCACTGACACCGTGATTCACGAAGGCGACATGATTTCGATCGACGGCACCACGGGTATCGTGGTTCTGGGTGCGGTCGAACTGGTTATGCCCGAGCTTTCCGGCGACCTCGACGTCATTCTTGAATGGGCCGACGAGTTCCGCCGCCTGGGTGTTCGCGCCAATGCCGACAATCCCGCCGATGCCGAGCTTTCGCGCTCCTTCGGCGCCGAAGGCATCGGTCTTGACCGTACCGAGCATATGTTCCTGGGCGATCGCAAGCAGATCATCCAGACCTTCATCCTCAACGAGGACGAGGCCGTGCGCGAGAAGGCCGTGGCCGATTTGTTCGAAGCGCAGACGGGCGATTTCTACGGCATGTTCAAGGCCATGGACGGCCTGCCGGTGATCGTGCGCCTGCTCGATCCGCCGCTGCACGAGTTCCTGGAGAGCCCGCGTGCGCTCGACGTCGAAATCGCCAAGCTCGAAGCAACGGGTGGCGATGCGAAGGTCGTCGCTGCAAAGCGTAAGCTCATGGAGCAGATCGACGGTATGAGCGAGGCCAATCCTATGCTTGGTCTTCGTGGTTGCCGTTTGGGCATCGTGTATCCCATTCTGCCGGTCATGCAGGTGCGTGCCATCGCCACGGCTGCTGCCCAGTTGAAAAAGGAGGGACTCGATCCCAAGCCCGAGGTCATGATTCCTTTGGTTTCCACGGTCAAAGAGCTCGAGAAGCTGCGCAAGGTTGCCGTCGATACCATCGCCGAGGTTGCTGCCGAGGCGGGAGTCGAACTGGATATTCCTGTCGGCACCATGATCGAGCTGCCGCGCGCCGCCGTGACGGCAGACGAAATCGCCACCCAGGCAGACTTCTTCAGCTTCGGCACAAACGACCTTACGCAGACGACGTTCGGCTTCAGCCGTGACGACGTCGAGGCCGAGTTCGTGCCGCAGTATCTGGCTGAGAAGCTGCTGCCGTACAACCCCTTCGCAACCATCGATCCGGGCGTTGCCAAGCTGGTGAAGATGGGCGTCGAGCTGGGTCATGAAGGCAACCCCGACCTGGTGTGCGGTGTCTGCGGCGAGCACGGTGGAGACCCCGATTCCGTGAAGATGTTCCACAAGATCGGTCTTGATTACGTGTCGTGCAGCCCGTATCGCGTGCCGCTGGCTCGCTTGGCTGCTGCCCAGGCCGCTTTGGAAGAGAAGTAGGTTCGACGCTTCTCGGATGACTTCCTCTGTGAGTTATCTCCATAGTCAATACGAAAGCCTCGCCTTCAACGGGCGAGGCTTTCGTCGTTCTTGCTTCGATTTGCGTTGGAATGCCCGTCGGGTCAGTTTTGCCTTGCGGTCGTTTCAGCTGATTAGGCGTTTCGCGATTCGTATGCGTCGATGAGTTCTTGCTTTGAATGGACATCAAGCTTTCTATAAATGTGCTTGATATGGGTGTTCACCGTGTTTTTCGAAAGGAACAGTTCATCGCGTATATAGGGCGCTGACCTGCCTTTCACCAAGAGTGCGAATATTTCGGTTTCCCGGGCGGTCAGCCCTTGTAAGCGTGCGAATTCTTCGGGTGTGTTTGCGGGGGTCTGGTCGCTGTTGCGGGGCGTATTGTGATGTGTTTCGGTCTGTTTGACCAGTTCGGCGGAGTGTATTACTTCGGTATCGACGTGGCGCGTTGTGCGTCGATCTGCATTTTGCGTGGTGTGAGACGCCGGTCTCCATTGACGTGCTGGAAGCAGCGCGATTCCGATGGAAAAAACGACCGATACCCACAGGAGGACGGAGGGGGAATTGGCGATTTCTTTTCCGATGACATGGGGAACCATGAGCGCGGCGATGTTTCCGAACAGGATTCCGAGCTGGCAGCATCCCCATGTTGCGGCCATTACGGACGCCCCGCTTATCCCGTTTTTTCGTGCGAGCGACAGTGCGTAAACGGTCACGATAATTTGCAGCAGCACGTCTGCTATTGCTTGACCGCTAAGGGATATGTTCGTTGCCGCAGGAGTTCCGACGGTGTAGGCGGCCATGGAAAAGAGCACGATCGGTATCGTCCAGCGATATGCGCTTGAAAGGTCGATATGAACCGAGTACATGATGCATGCTACGGCGATTGCAACGCCGACGATCGATGCGAGGAAGGTTGAAACGTCGAATCCCCCTGCGACCGCGATGGCGCTAAACAGCTCGCTTTTCGATAACGATGCCGAAAGAAAGCAGATGACCGCGTACGAAATGGTTACCGAGGCGCCTACGAGTGCGAACGAGCCTGCTTCGGCTGCTCGTTCGCACTTCGAAAGGTCGGGTTTCGGAGGCGTGCTTGCGCGCTGCGAAGGATTGCCCTTGCCGCTCGATGCGCACGCATGCAATAAAGCAGCCGAAATCAAGGGCAGAGACCCTACGAAAAGCCAGTTGATAGGATTCCCTCCGTTATTCGGGGCTATGAGCATGAAAAGGATCGGAACCGCGGCACATAGGGGAACGGTGCGCTCCACGCGTTCTTGCTCGAGGTCGGCGAAGGCATCTCCCCACAACGCGTAGAGCAGGCCGCATCCGCATCCTGTCATGCATGCCCCGGCGTAGAAAAGAAGGGTAGGGATGAATTCCATATGGGCTGCAGCGGCCGAGAGGATCGTTCCGATGCTTGCAAGAAAGCCCGCGAGGATGATGAGCCCCGTGTTGCGCGAGGGCCTTGCCTTTCGGAAGAAAAAGGCCGACGCAAAAAGGGTGACGACGATCATGACGGCAGAAATCGTCCAGGAGGGATCCGAATTAATAGAAAGGCCTTTGCGCGAAGGAAAGAGAAGGGATGTGTCCCATGCGCAATACACCCAGGCCCAGACCAGTCCGAGGCCGAGGTGTTTTGGGCTGATGGAATCGTGGAATTCGCTCGATATCGAGCGGAGGTTCCAACGGAATCGGTTCATGGACGCTCCTTTTCGAGCTGATGTCGTTATTCGAGGGAAGGGATGCTTGGCGGTCTTCTTCCCTGGCGCGAGATGGCGTCTATTATAAGTCCCCTCGGTCTCGTTTATTCGAAGCATTGGGGTCACAATGTCACCTCAAAGTGGGTATTTCGCTTCAAAACCCCTGTTTAAAGTGATTTTCAGACCTTCTTTTCCGACTAGCCTTTCAAGCATCGCATGTCGTTGGTGCGATATGCGACAAGACGAACAACGCCATGATGAGGAGAGGGGCGATGATGGAGGAGAATAATCTTACCCGTCGAGGATTCTTGGGGGGCGCTGCTGTTGCGAGCGCGGTTGCGGCTTTTGGTCTTGCCGGCTGTGCGCCGAGCGTGGCTTCAAGCAATTCCAAGGAGGGGGCCGAAACGAAGCAGCCCGGTTCCAGCGAAGTTGCCGACTGGCTGGGCGAGGCTCCCGTGATCGACGAATCCAAGGTCGTTGAAAACGTCGATTGCGAAGTGCTTGTTATCGGTGCGGGAACCGCGGGCTGGTTTGCCGCCGCATCTGCTGCCGAAAACGGCGCCAAGGTTCTTTTGATTGAAAAAGGCGGTTCGGGCAATAACGTCCGCAGCTCGGCATTGGGTGCTGTCGGAACCAAGCTTCAAAAGGAGCAGGGAATCGAAATCGACAAGCAGGCCATCCTGAACGATTTCGCGCGCTATGCGCAGTCCCATGTCGACCTGCATCTGTTCCGAAATTGGCTGGAAAACTCGGGCGAGGCTATTGACTGGTACACGGATTTGCTGACGGCAAACGGCATGGAGGTCCAGCTCGAATGGGCCACTCCCCCCGACACGTTCTATCTGCATTGGCCGATTGCCCACGGAACGAACGGCCTCGATTATGGCGAGCGCGAGGGACAAGCCGCGGGCATCATCGAGGAGTATATTAAAAGCTTCGATGGCTGCGACGTCCGCTTTTCGTGCCCCATGGTGTGCTTGATCACCGACGAATCCAACAAAGTCGTCGGTGCCTATGCAAGCCCCGATGACGACCAGTACGTACGAATCAACGCATCGAAGGGCGTTGTGGTGGCCACGGGCGGCTATGCTCAGAACAAAGAGATGTACGGAGCTCTTCAGCCAGAGCGCCTTTCCGCACTGGGTTCTTTCGACGCGTTCCCGAGCTGCACGGGAGACGGCATCAAGGCCCTTCTTTGGGCAGGTGCTCAGATGGAGGAAACCCATACGTCTATGACCTGGAACCGTTGTATTGTGCGCAACGATACCGAGGTCGGCAATCCTTACGAGACCATGGCCGATTACGGATATTTCTTCATGGGGTCTCAGCCTTTCCTTTATGTGAAGCATGACGGCACGCGTTTCATGAACGAATCGGCGCCGTTCGATTTTGCTCCTGCGGCCGCAAGCAAGTTCCCCAAGGGGCAGCGTTTCTGGCATGAGATTTGGGATGCCGACTGGAAGGCTGACGTCGACCGCTTCCATACCTATGGATGCGCTACGCTGACTTACCGTGAAGGCGCCGACCACGACGCGTATCCTGGCATGCTCGATGACTGGATCGGTCCTGAAATGGAAGAGTTCGTCGAGGCGGGTCTTATTCAGAAGGCCGATACGCTCGAAGAGCTCGCCGAGAAGCTCGAGATAACCGACGTGGACGCGTTTTTGGCGACGTGCGAACGCTATAACGAGCTTTATGACAAGGGCATGGACGAGGACTACGGCAAGGAAAGCTATCGTCTGAGCCAGCTGCGCACCCCTCCGTTCTACGGTGCGAAGAATTGCGGTATCACGCTGTGCACGCTCGACGGCGTCCGAGTGAATGACGATCTGCATCCCTTCGATGCCGAGGGCAATGTCATCGAAGGCGTTTACGTTGTCGGAAACGACCAGGGCGGTTTTTACAGCTATATGTATCCCAATACCTTGGTTGGCGTCAACGCCGGCCGCTCGGCGACCATGGGACGCATGGTCGGCAAGGCCCTGGCTGCGATGTAGTTTCGCGTACTCCGCATACTCAAAGAATCCCCTCCCTGAAGGACGGCGTTTTCGCACGCCGTCCTTTTTCGCATTGCTTCATTCCGTTTGCGGCAAGGGGTTGCATAGCCTGCTTTCGAGCATCATGCGATCTTTGCGGGCTTTCATTGCTCTGTTCGAGTGGGTTCGGCCGGTCATGCGCAAGGCGCTTCGTCAGACGATTCTCCTCGAAGATTTTGCTATGCCCCGTGAATTCGACACCTATTTGGCAAGGGGAAGCGTTACGGTGAACGTCGTGCCGTCGGCTTCGGAGCTGCATGCCCTGATGGCTCCCCCGTGAGACTGCGCTATCTCGTGTGCGATTGCCAATCCGAGCCCGAAGCTTTTGGCGTCGTCACGCGTGCGCGCTTTGTCGGCGCGGTAGAAGCGGTCGAACACGTGGTTGAGGTCGTCGGGCGGGATGGGATTTCCCATATTGTGGACGGCGAGCACCGTCTTGCGCCCCTCGGTTGTCAGCCGCACGGTCACGACGCTGTTTTCTTGCGCGTATTTGCAGGCGTTGTCGACAAGCGTGCCGACGAGCTTTTCGAGTTTACGCGCGTCGCCATCGACGTAGATTCCGCTACCGGTTTCGTCGGCGATCGACACATGCCTTTCGAATGCCACCGATTCGAATTGCAGGACTTCTTTCGAAACGAGCGCGCTCATGTCGACGCGCGTTCGTTCGGACGATTCTTTGGATTCGGCCTGGGCGAGCGAGAGCATGTCGGCGACAAGTTCCTGCATGCGCATCGCCTCTTCTTGCGTCCCTTCGACCCATTGCATTTGTTCCCCGAGGGTTTTCTCGGGATGTCTTGCCAGGATGGAAGCGTTGGCAAGAATGACGGTCAGGGGCGTTTTAAGCTCATGCGACGCGTCAGCCACGAAGCGGCGTTGGGCCGCCCATGCCTGCTCGACGGGGCGAAGCGCCCAGCGTGCGAAGAAGATATTGAGAACGAACAGAATGGCAAGAATGCCGACTCCGGCAAAAACAAGCCTGAAGGCAAGGGATTTCCACGCGTCGAATACGACCGCGTCGACAAATGCGAAATACGTGCCGTCGCCGGTTGTTCGCTTCATGGCGGCCAAACCGTATTGGGACAGGATCTTCAACCCGTCGGGTGCTTCTTCGAGCTCCGAAAGCGAGGCGTCGATTGCATCCTGGTCGGCTGCGACGGCGGTCGAATCGGGCGATACGACCGCCGTCTCTCCGGAGCCATCCGTCCGGTATACGACGGCCGGCACAGTGTAGGGGCGTTCGCCGCTTCCTATTTTCGGCGAGGTTCCTCTGTGGTTTTCGTTTTCGTCGACGGGTCCGTCGAATCGCATGTCCGTATCTGCGCCAGTGGGGTTATCCAGCCCGTCGGTTGCCCGCATGGCCTGGTCGATTGCGCCGTTCAGCGCGGCTTTCCCGTTGTCGTGGGCGCGTTGGTGTTCGACAAGGCAGACGCCGCATAAGGCGATGCCGATCACAAGAAGCACGCTTGCTATATTAAGGGCGATGAATTTGGCGCGAAGTCGTTTGAGCATAGGTTTCTTTCGAGGTCGTGCGCGACGGCGCTATTGGCGCAGCGGAAGATCGGCCCCTTTTGCCGCGCTTTCAGGCGGGCTAAGACGGTATCCGACCCTACGAACGGTTTCTATCGTTGTCGTCGATTCGAGAAAACGCAGTTTTTTGCGCAGAAACGAGATGTAGGCTTCGACGTTGTTGTCGTCGGCGTTCGAATCAGGTCCCCAGACTTTGTCTATGAGGGCCTCCTTGGATACGATTCGTCCTTTGTTTGCGAAGAGAACTTTTGCCAGCGAAAACTCGCGCTTGCTCAGATGGATGCTCTTTTCGGCGCAGGTAAGGTCGTGGCTTTCGAGCTTGAGAGCCAAATCTCCGACGTCGATACTTTCGAAGATCATCGCTCCTTGCCGTCGAGTGAGGGCGCGCAGATGGGCCATGAGCTCGGCGGGCGAGAACGGCTTGGTCATGTAGTCGTCCGCACCATGGTCGAGCCCCGCGATTCTGTCGGCAATCGAGCTTTTCGCCGTGAGCATAAGAATGGGGGTGTTTACGCCCGCATGTCGGATGGCGCGCACGGTTTCGAAGCCGTCCATGACGGGAAGCATCACATCGCAGACGATGACGTCGTACGGTCCGACGACGGCCCAGTCGCGTCCCGATGCTCCGTCGTTTACCGTATCGACGATGTAGCCGTTTTCTTGAAGAATGCGCTCGAGCGCCTGTGCGAGCCTGACGTCGTCCTCAACGATAAGTATCCGCATGGGCAGTCCTTTCTCCTGCGCGCTATCGCAGCGTAAAGCGCGTGTTATCGACCATTGTAGTAAGCAAGCTGAAAAACACCTGAAAGACTGGACGTTCGCCTGCATGTTTTCGTCGATGTTTACGAAAGACGCCTTCTGGACTCTCTTTTCTCATGTGCACGCAATCTGAAAACGCGCGATTCTTTTCAGCGGTCTTTCAGGGGCTGTTTCTACGATTCTTTCTTCGAAAACATGCATGTTGCGATTTGCGGCATGTGGGATGAAAGGAGAATCGGTATGGCCGAATTCCATTTCGAACGCAAAGAGGTGAAATACCGGCTGAGCGCTGTGCAGCATAAGGCAATTCTTTCCGCGTTTCGGGGAAGGCTTGCGCCTGATGTCTACGGAAGCTCATTGGTGAAAAGCGTCTATTTCGACACCGACAAGCGCGACATGATTGCACATTCTCTGGAAAAGCCCCTCTATAAAGAGAAGCTGCGCGTTCGAAGCTACGGAACCCCTTCCGAATCCGACCTTGTGTTCGTTGAAGTCAAGAAGAAATACGACGGCGTGGTATATAAGCGGCGCATCGCGATGTCGTATGCCGCCGCCCGCGCGTATCTCGGCGGGACTTCTTACGAAGCGGCATGCGCTGCATATCCGCTTGATAATCCTGGGGTTTCGAATGCTTTCTCTCCGGTGAACATTCAGGTCGCACGTGAAATCGACGCAATAATGCATCGATGGGGGCCGCTGCGCGCCTCGATGCTTACGACGTGCGTACGCACGGCTTACGGCCCGATCGACGAATCGGGGGCAGGCGTCGCCGACGAAGAGGGTCTTCGCGTGACGTTCGATGCATCTTTGGGCTATTGCGACCTGCATGCGCCGCGTGCCGGTGTGAAGACGTTTCCCCTCATCGGGCCCGAAGAGACAATCATGGAGGTGAAATCACGCGGGCCGTATCCGCTGTGGCTCGCCGATGCCCTCGATGCGTGCGGAGCGTATCCGTCATCGTTCTCGAAATACGGGGAGGCATATCGACGTTGTGCATCGAATATGGGCTTCTTGCTTGAAGTCGGTTCCCGCCCGGAGGTGCGCTGTGCTTGAGTCTCTGTTTTCCTCTATTCTGTCGAGCGTGAGTTCGACGGCGGCTGATATTTCGGCTGCGGGGTTTTTCTCCTGCTGTGCGGCGTCGCTTCTTTTGGGGGCGGCCGTTGCTGGGATCTATATGTTCCGTCATGCGTATTCGAAGAACTTCGTAGTGACTCTGGCGTTGCTGCCAGTTATCGTGCAAATGGTGATCATGCTGGTCAACGGTAATATCGGCGCCGGCATTGCGGTCATGGGCGTATTCAACCTGGTACGATTCCGATCCATTCCCGGCAGCGCGAAAGACATCGGCAGCGTGTTTCTCGCCATGGCCGTGGGTCTTGCCACGGGCATGGGGTTCATCGGCCTCGCCGCTTTGTTCGTCGCAGTGGTGGCGCTTGCCAACATCGCGTATGTTCTCTCTCCGTTCGGCAGCAAGGCGCCGGCCGATAAGACGCTGCGCATCACCGTGCCCGAGGATTTCGAGTATGAAGGCGCTTTCGACGGAGTGCTGTCGCGCTATGCGTCCGACCATGAGCTCGTCTCGGTGGAAACCACGAATCTCGGGAGCCTGTATCAGCTCGAATATCGCGTGCGGCTTACGCAAGATGGCCGGCAGAAAAAGATGTTGGACGAAATTCGCTGCCATAACGGCAATCTGAAAGTATCGCTAGCCACGGCTGCAAGTGCGAAGGAGGTTCTGTGATGACGGCTTCTTCCCTTCGTCGCGAGTCTTTCGCGGCGCGCTCGCTTCCTGCAGACGCGCGACGCCTTTCCGCTGTCGGGCGGGCGGCGCTTGCGTTGGCTTTGGCATGCGGCCTTGCCGGATGCTCGTCGATCGACGATTCGTCTACAGACGGCGCCGTAGCCCAGGAATCGGCGGCGGTCGAGACGGATACGACCGCCGCTGCGATGGACTTTTCATATAGCGATCGGGACCTGGACGCGAGCTATGACGAGTCGTCGGCCACGATGATCGTGCTTTCCGACGAGGGCGTCTCCATCGATGGCGAAGGCGCGACGGCGCAGGACGGTTCGGTCCTCATCGAATCGGCGGGAACGTATATGGTGTCGGGTTCGCTTTCGGACGGCAGCATCCAGGTTGCGGCGGGCGAGCAGGATAAGGTGCAAATCGTCTTCGACGGAGTCGATATCCACTGCGAAGACGGGCCTGCGGTTTCGATTTCTGCTGCCGATAAGTGTTTCATTACGCTTGCGGACGGTTCGTCCAACAGCCTTTCCGACGGGTCGTCCTATGCATTGGCCGAAGGCGAGGACGAACCGAACGCGGTCGTCTACAGCAAAGCCGATCTGACGTTCAACGGCACGGGTTCTCTTGCTATCGCGGGGTCGTATCGCCATGCGGTCTGCTCGAAGGACGACCTTGCGATAACGGGCGGTACGTATGACTTGTCCGCGACCGAGGATGCGTTGCACGGAAAGGATTGCGTGAAGATAGCCGACGGATCGTTTTCTATCGAAGCGGGCGAAGACGGGATCGCTTCGACGAACGACGAAGATGCCGATCGTGGATTCGTGAGCATCGACGGCGGGTCGTTTGCCCTGATTGCGGCTGACGACGGCATTCAAGCCGCCCGATACGCGAGGCTTGCCGGAGGCTCGTTCGACGTGCAGGTCGAAGACGATGCCGTGCATTCCGATATCGACGCCCTTGTTTCCGGCGGCTCTTTCTCAGTCGTCGCGGGCGACGATGCGTTCCATGCCGAAGGGTCGATGACCGTGCAAGGGGGGACGATAGGGATTTCGTCGTGCTATGAAGGCATCGAAGGGGAGCAAGTGTATCTGCGGGGAGGCGACGTGCATATCGTAGCCGACGATGATGCGGTGAACGCCGCGTCTTCGGATGCGTCCGATAGCGCCGCTGTCGATGTCGACGGCACACGGGAGGAAGGCCCCGATTCGGGCAGCGCCCCCGTCGCGTTTTCCGACGCCGGATCGCAGCCTGCTGCCGGACGGGACGGTGCTTCCGAGCGCGTAGGGGAAGTGCCGAACGGTTCGGATTCGACGCTGGAAGCCGCGCCCGAGCCCTCAGGACGGCCTGGCGTCGACGAGCGGGGCGGCGCGCCTCAGACGGGGATGGCTGAAGGCGGTGCTGGAATGGGGGACTCGTCGTGCGTTATCGAGATATCGGATGGGTATCACGTGCTCGAGTCGGGCGGCGATACGCTTGATTCGAACGGCAGCATCGTTATCAGCGGTGGCGTCACGTTCGCCCAAAGCGCTGCGGGCACGAGCGACTATGCGATCGATTACGATATCGAGGCGACGATCGACGGAGGAACGCTCATCGCCCTCGGCGGAACCGAAATGGCTCAGAACCTGACGAGCGGGTCGCAGGCGTTCGCCATGGGGAGCATCGATGGGGCCGCCGGCGCAACCGTTTCCGTCGTCGATGGGTCGGGGTCGGTGCTTGCTTCTTTCACCGCGCCGAGCGCTTTCGAAACGGCGGTCGTCAGCGTTGCTGGAATGCAGGACGGAGAGGTCTACGGCCTCGTGCTCGGCGATCCGGTTTCCGGCGCTAACGATGACGGGTATGCGTCGCAAGGCGTTCTCGATACCGACGGCGCCGTCGAGATAACGGCGTCGTGCGAAGCCCAGGGCGGATTCGGAGGCTTAGGTGCGGATGGACGGCCTGCGGGAGCCGGGGAGCCTGGCGCGATGCGCGACCCCTCGGCTGTGCGTATCGAATAAGGTTTTCAGACTGCGACGATTCTTCGACGTCGCCGTTCGGGAGGGAGGGCTTGTCTCGCCTTTCCTCCCGTTTCGACGTTCATCCCCCCGTTCGCTTCGCGGCGATGCGTCCGATGCGGACGAACCGGTACACTGCCCGCAAGGCGAGAGAAGGGATCACCCATGCGAATCGTGAAACGTGAAGACCGACAGGCGCAGGAGCGGGAGATGCTTTCGGCCGATGCTGCGTATTCGGACGAAACGGAAGGGCGCGCCTTTTCGGCCGAACCCGATTTCCTGCGCACCGAATATCAGCGCGACCGCGACAAAATCGTCCATGCGAAGAGCTTTCGCCGTCTTTCCCATAAAACCCAGGTGTTTCTTGCCGCCGAAGGGGACCATTTCCGCACGAGGTTGACGCATACGCTCGAGGTGGCGCAGATTTCACGCACTATTGCGCGCGCTTTGGGTCTCAACGAAGACCTTGCGGAGGCGATCGCGCTCGGACACGATCTGGGGCATACGCCTTTCGGGCACACGGGCGAGGAGGCTTTGGCGGCAAGCATCGCACGTTGTCTGGGCATTCCCGCCGATGACGAGCGCGTTGAGGGCCTGTATCGCCACAACGAGCAGAGTTTGCGTGTGGTGGAGACGGTCGAAAACGGCGGCCGCGGCTTGAATCTGACGGCTGAAGTGCGCGACGGCATCGTTCATCATACGGGTCCTGTGCGGGCGGAAACCATGGAAGGTCGCATCGTGGCCGTCGCCGACCGCGTGGCGTATGTGAATCACGATATCGACGATGCTATTCGAGCGGGGCTTTTGCGCGAGGAGGACCTTCCTGAAAGCACGCGGAAAGTGCTCGGGGCCGACCATTCGTCGCGCATAGAGACGCTCGTGACCGATATGGTGTCGACAAGCGCGCATTTGGGCGACATCTTGCTTTCGGACGGCGTCTGGAATGCGATGGGGGAGCTCCGCTCATTTCTGTTCTCGACGGTCTACCAAAGCGAGCCCGTGCTGCGTGAGTCGCGCAAGGCACAGCATCTTATTGCCGCACTGTTCGACTATTTCGTGAGCAATCCTCAGGCGGTTCCGGAGGAATATCGCGCGATTTCGGATGGGGATGCGGTGCGTGCTGCGGTCGATTACGTGGCGGGCATGACGGATCGCTACGCCGTGCGCACCTATGAGGAGCTTTTCGTTCCGAAACCCATGCGCTAAGGCGAGTCGTGTTGCGACGCTGTCGTTAAGGTGGTGGCGCGCCCTTTTCATCCAATCGAAAAGTTTGCTGCATCGCAGGCGTCGGCTCAAGGCCGACGCTTTGTTTTCGGTTATGGGACTTCAGGAGCCTCTGTGGCTTGCCGAGCGTTTTCAGGGGCATGGGTATCGAAAAGGTGTCGTTTGCATCCGATGCCGCTTCGGTGCCGACGGACGGGTACAATCGAAGGGCGTTTGCCTGCATTTTCGGCCGATTAGCGGATCCGACGCCGCGCAGGCTGCTCGTGGTTTCAAATGCGGAAAATACGAAGGAAGGCGTCTCGTGCCCTGTAAGACGAAAGCAAAAAAAGAGGTGAAGTTCCGCCACGGCCTGCTCGCTTTCGGCTTGCTCGCGGCGGTCATGTTCGGATGTGTTGTGGGGCTGGGCTCCGAGCCGCAAATTCCCATGGTGGCGGGTTGCGCCATCGCGGGTGCTATCGCGATGTATCTGGGCAACAGCTTCGAAGAGGTGCTCGACGGGGCGATGAAAGGCGTTCTCGACGCTATGGAAGCCGTGCTCATCCTGATGTGCATCGGCATGCTTGTGGGCACGTGGATTCTCTCGGGCACCGTGCCGACGCTCATTTACTACGGTCTCAGCGTGATCAGCCCCGAACTATTTTTGCCCGTGGCGTTTTTAGGAACGCTCCTGGTGGGCATCGTGCTGGGGTCGTGGGGTGCTGCCGGTACCATCGGCATCGCGTTCATGGGCATCGCGGCTGCGCTCGACATTCCGCTCGGCATGGCTGCGGGCGCTATCGTTGCCGCTGCCTACGTGAGCGAAATCGCCTCTCCTCTGACCGATGGACCGGTGCTGTGCGCTGCCATTGCCGACGTGAGCGTTTTTTCGTTGTGCAAGAAGTTTTTGCCCATCGTGGTCGCGGTGTGTCTTGTGAGCGTCGGTCTGTATTTCTTTATCGGCAACACGCTGGGAGCCGGGATGACCGAGGCAGGCGCAGGTCGGGTCGACGAGCTGCTCTCCGCGCTCGAGCAGTCTTATGCGATCGGGCCGGTGACGTTGATTCCTCTCGTGGTGATGGTCGCCTGCATCGTCATGCAGGTCCCTGCCATTCCGTCGTTTTTGCTCGGCGTGTTTCTCGCCATCGTCGAGGCGGTGTTTCTGCAAGGGGCCGACTTGGGCGTTGCCGTGGCTGCGGCGAACACCGGCGTGGTAAGCGAGACCGGCTTCGAGATGCTTGACAGCCTGTTTTCCACGGGCGGCATCGAGGAGATGCTGCCGACCATTTCCATCGTGATTCTGGTCATGGCTTATGTCGGAATTCTCCAACACACGGGTCTTATGCAGTCGCTCATCGACCCGATCGTCTCGAAG
Organism: Slackia sp.; assembly: GCA_030532315.1. GTDB lineage: Bacteria > Actinomycetota > Coriobacteriia > Coriobacteriales > Eggerthellaceae > Slackia. The sequence continues at coordinate 3,046 of JAUNLI010000026.1, read as the reverse complement.
CTTAAAGGCTTCGGATCGCTTTCTGCGACCACTGTTGCGAGCGGTGCCGCGTTCAACGTGCTGCTTCCCGATCAGTATCCTGCCATTGCGCTCTCGTGCAAGATGTATGGCGACGCGTTCAAGAGGCGTGGCGCGCCAGGCGAGGTATGGAGCAACATCGTGAATTCGAGCGCAGGCATCACTTCGGTTCTTGTTCCGTGGAACACGTGCTCGATCTATATGGTCACCATTCTCGGCGTGACTTGCATTGAATATGCGCCGTTCGCTTTCTTCTGTTATCTCTATCCGATCGTGGTCGCCGTTGTGGCGGTGTTGTTCGGAAGGCGTCTTGGCTGGACGACGCGCCTCGATGCGTCCGAAGCGGAGTTTTTGCCAGTGCGGTAATCGCGCTTTTTGCCCGTTTGGCGCGTTTGTGGGGCGTTTCATTCCGCTTGCCGGGGTCAAGCGCCCTTTCGCTCCGTCGTGGAAAAGCGTCTGGCTTTTATGCGATTCGTCCGTATAATAAGGGCGTTATGCGCAAAGAAATGTTGAAAGAATCATTTAAAACAGCCCTGCCTATCATGGCGGGCTATGTCGTGCTGGGCATCCCTTGTGGCATTTTGTGCGCCACCGCCGGCATGGATGTGTGGATGGTCGTGCTCATGTGCGCCTTGTTCTATTCGGGCGCCGGCCAGTACATGATTCCCAATATGTATCTGGCGGGAAATCCGCTCGGCGCGATCATTGCCAGCGTCTCGTTGGTCAACACGCGTCAGATGCTTTACGGCGCGTCGCTTTCCCAGTTTTGCGGAACGTGCCGCAAACGTTTGGCGTTTTTCTTCGGTGCCACCGTTACCGATGAAAGCTTCGGCGTAAATCTTGCGCGATTCATCAACGGACAATGGTCGGTCGCATCGGCTTTGGCGGTGAACCTTTTCTCGCAAAGCGCATGGCTTTTGTCGAATGTGGCGGGCGCATTGGTGGGTTCTGCCGTCTCTCTTCCCACGGCTCTTGCTTCTTTTGCCATGACGGCGCTGTTCATCTGCTTGTTGTGCATGCAGAAGATTACTTCTGCCAACGTTGTGGCGGCGGTTTCTGCGGCGCTTGGTGTAATCGTTTGTAAGCTCGTCGGGCTTTCGGGCCCCGCCATTCTTGTCGGCGCTCTTATTGGTGTGGGTGCGGCTTTGGCATTTAGCCTGAAAAGGGGAGAATCGCAGGATTCCGACATCAGGATGGGGGCCTAGCATGTCCGTGTCAGACTTCCTTATCGTGTTCGGTGCCTGCGCTCTTACCATGCTCGCTTGTCGCGTGCTGCCGGTGTTTCTTCTGAAAGGCAAGCAGCTCCCTGAGACCATGGTGCGTGCGCTTAACTTCATTCCGCCGGCAGCGTTTGCTGCGCTGGTTGCAAACGATCTGTTCAATCCAGAAAAAATTGCTTCGGGCGATGTTTGGTCGTGGTTGGCTCCTCTTCTTGCCGCCATTGCAGTAATGGTCGTGGGCATTAAGACGAAATCGCTCGCCTGGTGCATTCTCGTCGGTGTTTGCGCACTCGCTGTTCTTACCTATGGTCCTGCTTTCGTGCTTTAGCGATTGCCGCTCGCCGGCTGTTCGCGGCGAAAATGCTTTGACGCTTTAATGTGACGGAGTATAATGCGCTCCGATGTTAAAAGAGAATGGTCATGTGCCCACACGATGGATGCATGACCATTCTCATGTCGGCTTTTGAATGAGAATGGAAAAGGAGGCGGTCATCGTGAGCAACGATAACGACTTCTCGCTATCCCGTATTCCCGAAGGTGCAAAGCAGCCGCTTTGGCAGATTCTGATGATCAGGATCGGCGCCATCTGCTGCGTGTCCCAGCTCGTCTTGGGCGCAACGCTTGGTTACGGCATGACGTTTTGGGATGCGTTCTGGGCAACTATGCTCGGTTCGGTCCTTCTTCAGGTGGTCAGCTGGGCGCTTGGTACGGCTGCCGCACGCGAAGGCCTTTCCACGAGCCTTCTGTCGCGTTGGGCGGGCTTGGGCAAGATCGGTTCCGCCGTGCTCGGCGGCGTCGTCGCCATTTCGATGGTCGGCTGGTTCGGCGTTCAGAACTCCGTTTTCGCCGAAGGCATGCTCGACATCACCGGTCTGTTCAATTTCCCCATTTGGGCGTTGATCACGGGTCTTGGCATCACGCTGCTTGTTGTTGCGGGCATTAAGTGGATCGCTCGTTTCGCGGCCGTGTTCGTTCCGTTGTTCATCGTGGCCGTCGTCGTTTCCGCCGCTATCGTGCTCCAGGACCACAGCCTCATGGAGTTCCTGAATTCCCCGCATCCGGGTCCTGCGCTGTCGTTCGGCGCTGCCACCACCATCGTTGCGGGCGGCTTTATCGCCGGCGCCATCTGCACGCCTGACTATGCTCGCTATCTGAAGAACGGCAACCAGGTGTTCTGGATGACCCTGATTGGCACCTTCCTGGGCGAGCTCGGCATGAACCTGACTGCTGTCGTTTTGGCGCATGCCACCGGCACCGACAACGTCACCGACATCATGATGGCCACCTCTGGCGTTCTGGGCGTGATCATCGTCGTTGCATCCACCGTCAAGCTCAACGACATCAACCTGTACTCGTCGGGCCTTGGTATGGCGACCATGATCAACGCGCTGTTCAACGTGAAGGTGAACCGCTCCATCATGACCTGGGTTTTGGGCATCACGGGCACCGTTCTTTCCATGATCGGCATCATCAATTACTTCACTGACTTCCTCACGCTGCTCGGCGTTGCCATTCCGCCCGTTGCAGGCATCATGGTGGTTGACTACTACTTCCTTAAGCGCAACAGGGCCGATCTTGAGGCGACGCGTGAGGAAGGCGTGCTTCCGAAGACCGTCGAGAAGTGGAACCCCGTCACCATCATCGTGTGGATCGCCGCATTCGCGGTGGGCGAGGCCAGCAGCATCTTCTCGATCGGCATTCCCGGTTTGAATTCGCTTGTCTTCGCAGGCGTGGTGTATTGGCTCGTCATGAAGGCCTATGCTTCTGTGAAGAAGGTCGACGTGGTGAAATTCCAGGAGACCGATCAG
>JAUNLI010000195.1 GCA_030532315.1 Slackia sp. | reverse complement strand
CGGCGTTTTCGGGAACCTCGATCGCCCGCTTGCGCAGAACGGCGAATGCGACGAAGGGCAGGGCGAAGACAAGCAGCACCTGGAAAATGCTGTCGGGCGTAAGCAGCGCGAGTTTCGCGCCGATTGCCGATCCCGCTATGGCGCCGATGGCGGCGGGAATGGCGAGCTTTAGTTTGATATATCCCGCGCGGGCCATGCGCGCCGTTGCCACCACGGTGCCGATCGACGACGAAAGCTTGTTCGTGCCGAGTGCCGCATGGGCGGGCAGTCCTGCCAAAAGATAAGCAGTCAGCGAGATGAGCCCGCCGCCGCCCGCAATGGAATCGACTAGGCCGGCAAGAAAGACCAGTGGGCATACGATGAGCAACGTGATAGGGTCCATAAACCTCATCCTGACGGAAATCGGGGAGAAACGGGTGGAATCCAGAGGATTATAATATGGAGGTTTGCGTTAGGGAGCGTCCTCTTCGTGCGGGCGGTTTATCCTCGAAACGCAAATGCCGCATGAGGCGGCGAACCAGAGGAGGAATTCATGGGCGAATGCGCTGCACTGAAAAAGCTCGGTATTATCGGCGGGCTTGGTCCTGCCGCCACGGCGAGCTTGTTTATGCGCATCATCGACCACACCGATGCTGCCACCGATCAAGACCATATCGACATCACTATTCTCAACCGCCCCCAGATTCCCGATCGTACCGCTTACATTTTGGGCAGAAGCGACGAATCGTATGTTCCTGCCGTGCGTGAGGCGGCCCTGCAGCTTGAGACCATGGGCTGCGACGTGCTGTGCATGCCTTGCATCACGGGACATTATAAAAGCGAGGAGACGTTTGGATGCCTGACCACGGCGCACGTCCTTCACATGCCGCTTGAGGCGGCGCGTTATCTCGCGCGCGAGGGCAAAAAAGTTGTCGGCGTTATGGCGACGGACGGCACGGGTCGCGCGGGCGTGCTGCAGCATGCTCTCGAGGCCGAGGGCCTCGAGGCCGTTTTCCCTGATGAAGAACATCAGGCCAAAGTCATGAGCATCATTTACGACGATGTGAAGGCGGGCCATCCGGCCGATATGCAGGCATTCGACGATGTGTGCGCCCATCTGCGCGAACGCGGCTGCGACAGTGTGCTTTTGGGATGCACCGAGCTTTCGGTGATCGATGCGCCGACGCAGGCTCGCGGCATGTTGGTGGTCGACGCCCTTGAGGTGTTGGCCGTTCGTGCCGTCGAGGCATGCGGTGCTCGCGTGAAATAGGCATGCATGCTTCGTAACACCGAATTTACCCGAACACTTTACTGCGATGGAGTATAATTCCTTCCACATCTAATGAAGCAAAGCGCCCTTTAAGGCGCCGCGTATGCAAGGAAGGAGCATCGGCCATGGCGATGGAGGAAGCGAAGTATATCTGGAAGAATGGCGAGCTGGTTCCGTGGGCGGAGTGCACCACCCATGTGCTCACTCATTCCCTGCATTACGGTTCAGCCGTTTTCGAGGGCATGCGCTGTTATTACAACGAGGAAACCGGCAAAAGCTTCGTGTTCCGCCTGAAAGACCACATGGAGCGCATGGTTCGTTCCGCAAAGATGTGCATGATCGATGTCCCGTACACCGCCGACGAGCTTGTCGACGCCACGATCGAGACCATCAAGGCATGCGAGCTTCCTTCCTGCTACGTTCGTCCTCTGGTGTACCACGGCTATGGCCAGATGGGCGTCGATCCCACGGGTGCCCCCGTCGACGTGATCATCGCATGCTGGCCCTGGGGTGCCTACCTGGGCGAAGAGGCCCTCGAAAAGGGTATTACCGCAGGTGTTTCCTCCTGGCGCCAGCGTTCCAACAACGCCATTCCTCCGCAGATGAAGTCGTCCGCATCGTACATGAACTCCATTTTGGCCAAGCTCGAGGCGAAAGCCCACGGCTATTCCGAGGCCGTCATGCTCAATGAGGCGGGCTATGTTTGCGAGGGCACGGGCGAGAACCTCTTCATCGTGCGTGACGGCGTTCTTTCCACGCCGCCTGTGGCCGAGGGCTTGCTTGAGGGCATCACGCGCGACACCGTTCTCAACCTTGCTATGGATCTTGAAATCCCCGTGGTGGAAGAGCGTTTGGTTCGCGCCGACCTCTATGCCGCCGACGAGGTGTTCTTCACGGGTTCTGCCGCCGAGGTGACGCCGGTGGCGGCGATCGACGATCGTCAGATCGGCGGCCGCGGTCCGATCACTAAGGCCATCCAGGAGCGTTTCTTCGCCATGACTGCCGGCAATCTCGAGGAATACAGCGACTGGCTGTACGAGGTCAAGTAGGGTTGCGGGGGGCCCCGGGCCGGCCCCACCCGGGGGGGCAGGCCGGGGCCAGC
>JAUNLI010000194.1 GCA_030532315.1 Slackia sp. | reverse complement strand
ATGGGGAAGAGGGAACGTCTGACACTGTTTCGCCTCGGACGAGTCTTCGGGTCCTTGCTCCTTCTTGTCTTTTGCGGATTCAAGAGTGGCGCAGGCTTTCGGCTCGCTGAAGAACCGCGCAATACGTTCGCGGGCGTTTTCGTCGTCCGCGTTTTCTTGTAGGATTCGCGCTGAGACGCCTTCTTGGATGGAAACCTGTGCGGAAACGTTCCAGACGCGGAAAAGCTCGCCGACCGTTTCCGCGACGGTTTCCGCCGTCTGCTTCCCGAAACGCTGCGCACATGCCGAGCAATCTCCGCATCCGAGACGAATATCGCTCACGCCGCGTGCGGCAAGCTCGCAAACAAGCGTCTCGTCAACACGGCCGAGACATACAACCTGCGCGTACTTCTCTTTGTCGATGAGACCATCGAGAGCAGCAGCAAGCTGGCTGCAGCATATTTCGACAGAATCGTCGCAGCGTGCTGCCAAGCAGGCGTTAAGCAACTCCGCGTCCGAAGGGTTGCGAGCCTCGAGGGCGCAGGTGGGGCAGACGGTTGCGCAGGTTCCGCAGCCGACGCATTTGGAAGAGTCGATAACAAGCTCCCCGTCGATGAGTGAAATGCAGCCCGAGGTGCACGCCTGGGCGCATTTCAGACATTCGACGTTGCGATTGCGCACCTTTGCACAGCGAGCCTGATTGACGGCTATGGCGACGCTGTCAAGCTCGGAGAATTTTCCGACGATGCTTTTCTTTGAAATGGCGCTCATTATTTCACCGTCTTATCAACGGGGTTTTCTATTTCGGCGTATGTCTGGCCCTTGTTGTCTTTTTTCTTCGCGATTAAAGGCATGCTGATGGCATGCGCGGGACATGCGTCAACACAGGCTCGGCAGCGTGTGCAGTCGGCAAGCCCGCGTTCGCCGAAATCGGGATGGCGTAGGTTGATGTCTGCCTCGCATACGGCGGCGCAGCGGCTGCAGGCCGAATCCTTCGCGGTTTCAAGGCAGAGGGCATCGTCGATGACGGGCGTGGTGGTCTTACTAAAGCGGCCGATGAGATTCATGAGCGCTGACAGAGGGCAGAAGCGTGTGCACCATTTTTTCAAAAATACGAGCTCAACAATCAGAATTGCGGGAATGAGCACCACGGACCACGTCATGTCGCCCATGGCGAAAAGTCTCCAAAGCACAAGCACACTTGCGAAGGTAAGGCCGATAGGGCAGATGAGGCAAAAGACCGGGAAGCCGAAAATCGCGGTGGAAAGCAATGCGCCGCCGAGGACGTAATGGCGAGAATCAAGGGCTGCGCGTTTGCTCGCGCACGAAGAGCATGAGGAGCAGTCGTGCGTGCATTTCATCTCGCTTTTGGCGATGGCGACGACTTCCTCGTTTTTTCTCTTGTTCAATTCGTGGCGCTTCTTGGAGGGTTGAAAGAAGGCCCCGATGCGCTGAAGCAGCGGAATGGGGCATACCCATCCGCAAAATGCACGTCCGAAGATGAATACCAGTACCGCCATGATGGCAAGGGAAACGAGGGCGCGCGGCAGCAGCGTCTTGGTGGCTATCATGGTGGTAATGGCGCCGAGGGGGCAGAGCATGGAGATGGTATCCCAACCGAATCCCGAAAGGGTTCCCATGCTGATTCCCGTAACAAGGCCTACGCACAAGATAACGAAGACGACGGCGGCCGTTACGGTGCGAATGTTGTTCGATTTCATGACGACCTCCTATTGCAGGGCTTCGAGCGGCCTGATGACGATGGCTCGTTCGGTCGCGCCTGAGGCGATCGAACCCGCCTTGAGCGAAACGCAGACACTCTCGCATGCGCCGCATCCGTTGCACCTGTCGGCTATGACGACGGGGTGTGCGCCATTCATCTCAATGGCGTTGTAGGGGCAGGCATCAAAGCAGTAGCGGCATCCGCTGTCGCGATAGGCGAGGCACTGGCGCTCGTCGATGACGGCGACGCCGAGAATGGTGTTTTCGACCGTCGCTCCTTCGGAAAGCTTGAGCGCCTCTGTGGGGCATACTTTTACGCACAGCGGCACTCCGCCGTTTTCCTCGGTGCAGAAATCGCACCAGTTCGTATCGAAATCGAGAGTGGGCGTACGCATTCCCAAAAGACCGTCTTCGATGCGGGCGGGCTTGATGACCTTGCGCGGGCACGCTTCATAGCAGCGTTCGCAGCGGATGCATGCGGCAACGAGCTTTGCTTCGTCTTGCCCTCCGGGCGGACGGCGTAGCGGCGTGTGGCCTATATAGCGCAACCCCCCTAGACCCAGCATGACCGCAGTTGCCCCGCCTCCGATGACAAGCGCACGGCGGGTGATGCCGTCTGAGCGCTCGGGCTTCGGAGTCGTTGCGGCGGATGCTGCCTCCGTTTCGATGACGTCGGACTCGAGAGTCGTGTGTGTCATCGTCTCCTCCTTTG
>JAUNLI010000025.1 GCA_030532315.1 Slackia sp. | reverse complement strand
ACTCGGTCTCGAGGACCTCGCGCTTACCGTAGTAGCCGCAGTTGCCGCACACGCGATGAGGCAACTTGACTTCGCCGCACTGCGGGCACGTGGAACGAGCGGGCATTGCGAGAACGCTGTTAGCGCTGCGACGAGAGTGGGTACGAGCACGACCGGTCTTTTGCTTAGGCACTGCCATGGTTTTCCATCTCCTTATCCCCTCGGCCGATCCCATCGGCCGAAACGGTTCATATCCATAAAATCAGACGAAACGAGATAATAGCAAAGCGTTATCGTCTTTACAACACTCGAAATCAAGCTCGGGCAAGATTTTCACTCGATGAACAGCTAGTCGAACGAAATGCCCTTCAAAGCCGCAAACGGATTGTTCTTGCCGACGGCTTCATCTTCGTCGACATCCGAAGCACAATCGCACGGCCCTTCGTTGAGGTTCTTGCCGCAACGCGCGCACATTCCCTTGCAATCCTCGTCGCACAGCGGCACAAGCGGCAAATCGACCAAAACGGCAGCCATCAAAAGCACTCCGAGGTCGATTTCATGCGATTCGGGAAGAACGTCGAATTCGTCCTCGTCCATATCCTCGGGAGCTTCGCCTTCTCCTTCGATGAGGAAATAGCCTTCCACTTCTCCTTCGATTTCGACCGCCATGTCGTCAAGACAGCGCCCGCACGAAGTGAGCAAGGCGCCCTCAACCGTTCCCGTCACGAGAATCGCCCCACCCACGTTGGTCAAAACGACATGGTAGGAAAGCGGCTTTTGGGCAACATAGGTGTCGGGCCCGCACGAAAACTCCTCAGGGTCGAACACGCCGTCGAACAAAGAGCTTTCCGCAGGTGAAAAAAGCTCCGAGGGAACTTCTATGACAAGGCGGGTCATTAGCGACCGATACCTTGGTTGTTAAGACGGTCGCGGCAACGGCGTACGCTCGTAATCAGCGTGTCGAGGCTCTGCTCGACATGGCCGAACACCTCGTCGGCGTAATCTTCCGCACCGGCACGCGTCTGGCGCTCAAGCTCACGTGCATCGGCCATGATGGTATCGGCCTGCTGCTGGGCGATGCGCACGATTTCCTGTTCGGAAGCGATCGTCATAGCCTGGCTGCGTGCATCCTCGATCAAGCGGGCGCTTTCGGCCTCGGCATCGTCGATGAGGCTCTGTCGCTCGCGAACAATCTGACGCGCCTGGGCGAACTCGCCCGGGAACGTATCGCGAATTTCATCCATGATTTCGAAAGCCGCCGCGATATCGACCTGGCGAAGATTGCCCTTGCCGAACACCGGCTTGGAGTCCTCGAGAAGAATGGAAAGCTCCTCGATAAGTCCAAGAACTCCTGTTTCGTCCATTAGTGGTCCCTTTCGTGCATGCTGCGTTAAAGCTGCGTTTTCTCGAGGCGAACCCCGATTGATTTTGCCATGATGACGGGGCGAAAAAACGACCCGTATGCAATATCAGGCAATTTTAGCATGAAAATACAGCTTCGATGCTATCTCCACAGCTCGCAGCATGTCGTTCGATTCCTTATTCAAGCAAAACGTCGCACGCAAAACCCGGCGAAGCGAAAAACAGCGGCGAAAACGATGCCCGCTAGTGCGAAAAGCGCTCGCGCAAAGCCACCTCGACACACGGAGGCACAAGCTCGCTCACGCGGCCGTTAAACGATGCGATTTCGCGCACGATGGAGCTCGAGAGATACATATACTGCGGAGGAGACATGATGAACATAGTCTCGATATCGCTGTTGAGGCGATAGTTGGCCGCCGTCATCTGGAACTCGTATTCGAAATCGGTGATGGCGCGCAGCCCTTTCACCACCACGTTCGCATTGATCTGCGCCGCATAATGGACAAGCAAATCGTCGAAAGGCTCGACGGAAACGTTGCCGAAGCCTGCGGTCGCCTCGCGCGCGAACGCAACGCGCTCGTCAAGCGAGAAGAGCGGCTTTTTCTTCGCAGACACCGCCACGCCCACAACGATTTCATCGAACATCTGGGAAGCACGCCCGATAACGTCGAGATGTCCGTTGGTAATCGGATCGAATGTGCCGGGCACAAGAGCTTTCTTCATGGAATGGTCCTCCTTGCGAACCTAGCGAATCATGCGAGTCGGAAAAGATCGATGACCGTTTTCGAAAATCGCTTGCTGGCAAGTATATCCGCTTGCATGCCGGCTTCGGCGAAAAACGCTCCCAAATCGTGCGCGGCATCGTGCTCGTAGCTCAGAATCGCATCCGAAGAAAGCCGCCCCCGCTCGGCAAGCGCCGTCACAAGACCGCAGACTTCCTCGACCGAAAATGCATACGGAGGGTCGAGAAACACGATATCGTATTCAATGCCGCCCGCCAGAGGCGGATTCTTCATCACATCGGCGGCGAACACACGGGCGCGATCGGCCGAAAGCCCGAGCGATGCGACGTTGGAACGCAATGCCGCAAGCGCCGCCCTGTCACGCTCGAAAAAATGAGCTGAAGCCGCACCGCGTGAAAGGCATTCGATCCCCAACGCACCGCTACCCGCAAACGCATCGAGCACCCGGGCTCCTTCAAGCGGGCCGTATGCGGAAATAAGCGAGCTTATCAGCGACTCCTTGACCCTGTCGGTCGTCGGACGCGTCGAAGACCCTTTCGGGGCTGCGAGCGGACGGCCTTTGTACAATCCAGCGATAACGCGCATCGCCACTCCTCCTTATCGGCGCACAGGCGCCTTGCGTTTCGCCGAGCCGCGATCGCGCACGCTCTCGCATTGCGCAAACATGACATCGGCCTCATGATAGAGAATGCGCATCTCGGGCGTTTCTCCCTCGATATCGGCAGCGACCATACGCGCCGCATCCGCATGGGCGGCTTCGACCAGCGCGCCGTCTCGCACCACGTTGACCAGCTTGAGCGCGCCGGCTCCATGCTGCCTGTTGCCCAGAATATCTCCCTCGCGACGATGCGCAAGGTCGAATTCCGCAAGTTCGAACCCGTCGTCGATGCGCTCCATCGCGTCGAGACGCTCCCTTGCCTGTTCATCGGATGTCGCAGCAACCAGATACACCTGCGCCGGCAACTCGCCACGCCCGACACGGCCACGCAGCTGATGCAGCTGTGCCAAGCCGAAACGCTCGGCATCTTCGACGATCATAACCGTCGCGTTTGCGACGTCGACGCCGACTTCGATAACCGTGGTGCTTACCAAAACGTCTATCTCGCCCGCACGGAAGCGATCCATGACGTCACGTTTCTCGTCGGCCTTCATGCGTCCGTGCAAAAGCCCCACTTTGTAGGCAGAAAACGTCTTCGCTTGAAGAAAAGCCGCCTCAGCCTGCGCCGCCTTTGGGTCGTCATCGCGCATGTCCTCGTCCGATTCGATGTAAAACGCCTCTTCGTCTCCGTCTTGCTCGAAACCGCGCTTGCCGCGCGATGCCGCATCGTCGCAGGCAGGCTTTTTGCCCACCAACGGACACACCACATAAACCTGCTCGCCACGTGCGCATGCAGCAAGAGCCGCATCGTAGGCCCGGCCGCGCTCCCTGAATCCGACGACAAAAGTGCTTCGCAGACCGTGCCCGCCAGGAGCTTCTTTCAGGTAGCTCAGCGACATCGAGCCATACAATGCCAGCGCGAGCGTGCGGGGAATGGGCGTGGCGGTCATCGACAGAAAATCGGGAAGCTCGCCTTTACTCGCGAGCCTTTCGCGCTGCTCGACGCCGAAACGCTGCTCTTCGTCGACGATGACAAGCGAGCATTTTCGACATTCGACGCCCTCTTCGAGCAAGGCATGCGTTCCGAATGCGACCGAAGCGCGACCGGACGCAAGGTCGGCAACGGCGCGCGAACGCTCCTCGGTCGAACTCGATCCGGTCAGTAGAGTCCACTCCACGCCTGCGGCTTCAAGCAAAGGACCGATCTGCGCCGCATATTGTCGTGCCAGCACATCGGTGGGAGCCATCATGAGCGCTTGCGATCCGCTATCCGCCGCAATGGCAAGCGCAAAAGCGGCAACTATCGTCTTGCCTGTTCCTACGTCTCCGAGCAGCATGCGTCTCATGCGCTTTTCAGATGCCATATCGCATCTGATTTCCTCGATTGCGAGCATCTGGTCGCTCGTTAAATCGAACGGAAGCCCGGAAAACAGGCGATTGAAGCATGCGCCTCCGACAACATGCACGCAGGCCTGTCGGCCCGCCTCGAGCCGTTTCTCTTCCCGCATCAGGTGAAGCTCAAGCAGCAAAACCTCCTCGTAAGCGAGACGACGTCGTGCCTGAACGCGTTCTGAAGAAGAGGATGGAAAATGGATGGCGCGCAAAGCAGACGACTTCGACATGAGCCGATAGCGCATGCGCAAATCATGCGGCAATGGGTCGTAGGCGCCGGCGCACGCGGACAGCGCGCTTGCGACGATCCGACGCATCTGGGCGGCCCCGATGCCCTCCGTCGTACGATGCACAGGAACGATCCTGCCCGCCGTCAAATCATCGTCGGCATCAAGCCTATCGAGGAAAGGCATGGTCATGCGCTTGAACCCGTAGTTGAATTCGACGGTGCCGGCGACGCTTATCCGCGTGCCCGACGCAAGCGTCTTGGCAAGCCACGGCTGTCTGAAAAACGTCGCAATCAGCGTGCCCGTGCCGTCGACCAGCGTGACCTCCGCCAGTTCGAAATGCGGCTTGGGACGTTTGATCGTCACCTCGTGCACACGGGCCACGATCGTGGCAGGACGGCCGATAGGCGCCGACGCAATGCTTTGCAGGCTCGACATATCTATATAACGATGGGGAAAATGCGTCAAAAGGTCGCGCACGGTATGCACGCCCAGACGCGAAAGCGCCGCCGCCCGAGCGGAGCTGACGCCCGCAAGCGATGTTGCGGGCGCATCCGGCCTCAGGGCGGCGGCGAGACGATCGACCATAACGGTATGGCCTGCCGCTATTCGAGCGAGAAGACCACGGGATAAAGCGCCTGATCGCCGCGGTGCGGGTCGATTTCGATGTCCTCGTAGACGGCCTCGATGCTTGCAACCAGCTCGTCGAGCTCGTCATCGGTCATCTGCTCGCCCGCGAGAATGGTCATGGTGTCCGCCTCGTCGGCCTCCATGACCTCAAGCAAAGCCATGACCACGCCCTGCACGCTGTCGCCCACGCTTTCGATCGATCCGTCGGCGATGCCGATCACGTCACCGTCTTTGATCGGATTGCCATGGGCGTCTTTGGCGTCCTTGATCGCGCGCGTGACTTCGCCCGTCTTCACATCGGCAAAAGCTTCGGTCATAGCCTCGACGTTATCTTCGAGCGAAGCCTGCCCGTCGAAGCCGAACAAGGCCGAAAACGCCTGAGGAACGCTCGTGGTGGGAACGACCGCGCAAGGCTTCTCAGACACCTCGACGCAGGCCTGCGAAGCCATGATGATGTTCTTGTTGTTCGGAAGAATGACCACCGCATCGGCGTTGACCTTGTTGACCGCCTCCAAGATATCTGCAGTGGAGGGGTTCATGGTCTGGCCGCCAGAGACAACCACATCGACTCCGAGGGATTCGAGAATCTTGGCATTGCCTGCGCCGGGAGCCACGGCCACCACGCCGAGGGGCTTGCGCTCTTCGGCCTTCTCGTGCTCGAGTTTCTCGGTGCGCTCTTCGCTTTGCAGCTGCATATTGTGGATATGCACCTCGGAAATCTGAGCATCATGCGTCAAGAACCAGCCGAGCACCTCGTCGGGACGGTTGGAATGCACGTGCACCTTGAAGTTCGGATGCATGCCCACCATAAGATCGCAGTCGCCCATCGTGGGAAGGAAGTCTTTCGCCGCATCCACGTCGATGGCGTCGGAATGAACGAGGAATTCGGTGCAATAGCGGTATGCCGAGCCTTCCCAGTCGTTGATCTGCTCGATTTCGACCTTGGGAGCGGGACGCGCAAACGCCATGGCATCGCCCACGAAACCGTCTTTGCCCGTCAAAGATGCCGCAAAGGCGTCGATCAGGATTGCAAGGCCGAAACCGCCTGCGTCGACGACGTTGTTCTCTTTGAGCACCGCAAGATACTCGGGGGTGCGCTGCACGGAAGCATAGGCCTCGGCCACCACGGCATCGAGCGCCTCTTCGAGGGAAAGCTTCTTTTTGCGCGCCTTCTTCGCAGCAGCGGCAGCGTCTTCGACCACGGTGAGAATCGTGCCCTTGACCGGCTTGCGCACCGCCTGGAACGCCACTTCGACCGCGCGCGCGAAGCACGAATCGAGTGCAGCGGTGTCAAGCGTTTCATGGCCTTCGTAGCCTTCGCACAAACCACGCAGGATCTGCGAGGTGATAACGCCCGAATTGCCGCGGGCGCCCATAAGCGCACCCGTGGTGATCGCCTTGCGGATTTCCGCATTGGAAGCGCCGATTTCGAGCTTGGCGAGGTTGTCGACCACCATCTGCATGGTCAAAGACATATTGGTGCCCGTGTCGCCGTCGGGAACGGGGAACACGTTAAGGCGGTTCACTTCCTCTTTGCGTTCGGACAGCGCCTTGGTAGCGGCCGCAACGGCATTAAGGACGTCGTTGGTCGTGTACTTGCTCATAAAAGTCTATATCTCCTTGAAACCTGCGCTACCTGCGCACTTTGATGCCCTGGACGTGCACTTCGACGCCTGCAACGGGCACCTGGGCATGCTCGGTCAGCATATAGGTGACATTGTCGATGAGATTTTGGGACACGGCATTGATGTTGGTGCCGTACTCCACCACCACGTACAGATCGACATGCACGCCGTCTTCTCGGGCCGAAACGACGACGCCGCGGCGAAGTCGATTGACAGGCAGGATATTCGCGATACCGTCGGAAACGGTAGGAGCAGCCATGCCTACGATGCCGTAGCAGCCGAGGGCGGCATTGCCGGCCAGATCGGCGAGTACGTCGTTGGAAACGTGAAGATTGCCGGAAACCTGCTGCGTCATGAACTCATTCCTTTCTCACGACTGCAATGCGACCTCTAAGTATAGCTTTTGCGCGAAGATTCCGACGGCTTAGAGCGCTTTTGCGCAGGTTCCCCGCGAAAACGCACACAAAAAAGCCCGCATATGCGGGCTTTGCACACAAAAGAGGCTGATTTACGCGCGGGTAACCTTGCCGGCCTTCATGCATTTGGTGCAGACGTTCTTCTTGTGCACCGTGCCGTTCTTCTCGACGACGGTCACCTTCTGGATGTTCGGACGGAACATACGGTTGGTGACACGATGAGAGTGGCTGATGGAACGACCCGCCTGGGGGGCCTTACCGCAAATTTCGCAAACCTTGGACATAATCTTTCACTCCATTACTATCAGATTTCATCTGGATGCAAGCGCAAAGCCCGATTACTATATCACGCGAAAACACCCATGACAATACTATTTTCTAACCTGCATAACGCCTGTCCACAACCATAAGACGACCGCAATGGGGACACAGCGACAACGGGTATTCCGAACGAAGGGCGAGCACCTTGCTCGGGTCGATGGGAGCACGACAAGTGTTGCATGCCCCGTCCACGAGATGGGCAAGCGCGACGCCGCCTTTCGCCTTGGCAATACGGTCGTAGCGAGACATGATGTCTGTTCCGATGGCGTCTGCGAGGGCGCCGCGCTCGTCTTTGAGCTCGGCTATCTTGCCAAGCAGCCCTCCCCCTTCGCGACGATACTCCTCAACCAACGCGGCCTCGCGCTCATCGAGGCGGGAAAGCATCGCATCCACCTGAGGCTGCATGTCCGCAATACCCGCCAGACGCTCTTCGAGCTGGGCAATCCGCTCGGAAAGCCCGTCGCAGCACTGTGAAGCTTCGTCGATTTCGACGCTACGCGCCGAAACGATGCGATAATCACCCGCAGCAGCTTCGATGGCGCGCTGTGCGGCTTCGATTTTTTCGACCTGGACGTCTTTTTGCTCTCGCAGCGAAGCAAGCTGGGTTTCAGCGTCTTTTCGCGCCCCGAGAAGCGCACGGCTTTTCTGCTGGATGGCACCGCGCTTCTCGCGCGTTTCGACGATGCCTTGCTTTTGCGGCAGCGTCTCGAGACGGCGCTCGAGCTGCGCGATGGACAAATCCACATGCTGCAGCTTCGTGAGGCCGATAATCTGATCCGATGTTGCTTGCATGCTATACCCTCCTGCTTTCGGGATGGCTCCAATTGCAATCCTGCGCAAGGCAGGTTATCGATTCGCGCGACACGCCGAGACCGGCGACCGCCTCGGCAAGAACCGCCGCAAACGGCAGCTCCGACACATCATGACCAAGCTCGATGATGGAAAGGCCCGCTGATGCCGCGTCGAGGGCAGTATGATACTTCACTTCGCCGCATACGAGCACCTCGACCCCCTTTGCAAGGCAAAGTTCGCATGCAGGCCCCGCCGAACCCGTCCACGTGGCCGCCGTGGTCACGGAAGCGTTCATATCGCCCCATACGCGCGGAGCTCGACCGAACACCGCCGTGCAACGCAGGGAAAGAGACTCGAGCGTCATCGGAGCATCCGACGGCGCAATGGCGCATATCTGTCCGTAACCGAGCCCTTCATCGCGCCCCAAAGGGTCGAGAACTCCCGTGCGCACAAGGCCGAGCAAGCCCGGAAGCATCTTTTGCGCAGGCGCGCTCACATCGAGCGCAGTGTGGTAGTTCACAAGCGCAATGCCGCGGCGCACGGCCTCGTAGACCACCTCTCCCGCAGCCGTTGCCCCGCTTGCACGCGGACCGATCGGCGCCGGCGGATCGAGATAAGCAGGATGGTGCGTGAGCAAGACGTTCGCCCCGAAAGCCTCGGCTCGACACACTGCGTCAAACGTCGCATCGAGCGCACACGCAACGCCCGCCAAAGGCGCGCTCGGATCGCCGACGAGCAGCCCCGTTCTGTCCCACGGCTCGGCATCGCGGGGGTCGAACAAAGCAGACAGCCCCCTGACAAGCTGTCCGACTGTTTTCGGGCAGCGTTCTTCTTGCGCGGCAAGCCCGCCGCGCGAAAAAGCCTGAAGCTGGAAGCGGGAAGAATCATCCGCCGTATCCGGATATCGCCTGTCCATGCAAGCTCCCTTCGTCGAATGGCGCACGGCCGTTACAGATTCCAGAAACGCACGCTGCCGCCATACCCGGGCACCGCAAGCTTGCGATAACCGGCATCGTACATGAGCGCATAGGCCTGCCGCACGCCGCGAGCGACATGCGCCGCCTCGTGGGCGTCGGTCCCCACCGTGCATGGCACGCCTGCGCGCGCGAAGACGCGAAGCAAATCGCGCGCCGAATACATCTCAGCGCATGGAGCGAACATGCCCGACGTATTGACCTCGATCATCCGCCCACCCGCTGCGGCGGCTTCCGCCATGCGTTCGTAAGACGGAGCAAGGTCGAACGAGGGATAGCGGCCGAACTTCTTCACCACGTCGGGATGCGCCATCACCGTAAACGGCATGTCGCTTGCCGCGGCTTCGCACCAAAGCTCCACGTAGCGACGCCAGACCGCATCGACATCGGCCGTCTCCCATCGCTTCGCATGACGCGTACCGTTGATGAGCCATCCGTCGACGAAATGAACCGAGCCGAGCACGATATCAAAACGCTCGAAGTTCTCGGAGCGCAAGTCGCGTCCTTCGTCGCCTCCGAGCCAATCGAGTTCGCAACCGAGGAGCACTTCCATATGCGGATGAAGCTCGCGTTGCTCGAGAACAGCATCGCAATAGGCATCGAGCCTGTCGGTGGGCATGCTCGAATGCGCCGTCGGATCGAGCGCCTCGCCGATCGGATAATGCTCGGTCGCCGCCATGGCGCACACGCCCGCCGCCTCGGCCGCATCGACCATCGCAGAAAGGCTGTCGTGGGCATGTCCGCAAAACGTCGAATGGGTATGCATCGTTATCAGGTCGGTCATGCTGTCACCTCTTCGAACGCCGACAGAAACGCATCGATATGCGCCTGTTCGGTATATTCGCCGAACGAAACGCGCACGAGCCCTTGCGCAAGATTGCGCGCCACGCCAAGCGCGGAAAGCACATGGGAAGGCTCGAGCGACCCGGAAGAGCACGCCGAACCGCCCGAAATGCAAATGCCCCTCATGTCGAGCTGCAAAATCGTGGTCTGGCTCTCCATGCCTCGCACGCATACGCTTACGATATGCGGAGCAAACGATTCATCGCCGCAAGCCACATCGACGACGGGATGAACGGACGGAATGACACGCAGCCTTTCGTAGAGCCCATCGCGCCAGCAGCGAGCACGGTCGGCAAATGCCGCTTGCTCGCGCACCGCATGCTCGATCGCCGCCGCGCACCCCACAATGCCCGCCACGTTCTGCGTGCCGCTGCGCAAACCGCGCTCCTGGCCGCCTCCCACGAGAAAAGGCTCGAAGGGAGTGCGCGTCTTCAGATACAAAACGCCGACCCCCTTAGGGCCTCCCACCTTGTGGGCCGAAAACGACGCCGCATCCACGCCAAGCGCGCCCACGTCGAAAGCGATTTTTCCAAGCGCCTGCACCGCATCCACGTGAAACAGCGCTCCGCGTTCATGCGCAACGCGTGCCAGCGAAGCGGTGTCCATCACGGTGCCCACTTCGTTGTTGACCGCCATGACGCTCACAAGAACCGTGTCTTCGCGCATGGCCGCAGCAAGCGATTCGGGCGAAACGCGCCCCGAAGAATCGTTGTCGGCGAACGACACCTCGAATCCAAGGCGCTTAAGGGCCGAAGCGCAATGCAGCACGGCATCGTGCTCGACGCGCGACATCACCACATGGCCGCCCGCACGCCCCTTCAACCTGAGGCGCTCACGCTGGCCAAGCGCCATACCCAGCAAAGCGGCATTGTCGGCCTCGGTGGCGCCTGACGTGAAAACAACCTCGTCAGGACGGCTCGCGCCAATCGCACGCGCCGTGCGCGCCCGAGCGTCTTCGAGCGCAGAAAACGCCTCGCGCCCGACGCTGTGGACCGAATTCGCATTGCCGAAGGGCGCTTCGACGCCCGCCTGCATATAAGGCCTCATGGCCTCGACGACGCAGGCCGACAAAGGCGTTGTGGCGGCATTGTCAAGATAGATGCGTTCCATGGCGTCTTACGCGCCCGTATTCGCGACGGTCTGGGCCTCTTCGGCCGTTTTCACCATGGCGGCAATCGCTGCGGCGCGATCGGCGGCACCGAAGACCGCATTGCCGGCGACGAACACGTCGGCACCCGCGGCAGCCACGGCGCGTGTGGCATCATTGGCGCCCAAGCCGCCGTCGACCTCGATCAGAGGGCTGGCATTTGCAGCACGTGCGATTTCCGCGACACGCGCAACCTTCTTTTCCGTGCCCTCGATATACTTCTGGCCCGAAAAGCCCGGATAGACGCTCATCACCAAAACCATATCGAGCTTGTCGATATAGGGTTCGACCACGCTTGCGCGCATGTCCGGCTTCAACGCGAGACACGCCTTGGCCCCCGCCTCGTGAATCATGTCGATCGCGCGATGGAACTCGCCCGTAGGCTCGTCGAGCGCCTCGGCATGCACCGACACGATCGCGGGCTCGTGCTCCAAAAACCACGGCAGCTGATTGAGCGGATTCGAAATCATCAGATGCACGTCGAGCGGCAGGTCGGTGATACGCTTGAGCTGTTTGACGAAAGGAACGCCCAGCGTCAAATTGGGAACAAAATGGCCGTCCATGACATCGACATGGACAAAGCCCGCTCCGCCTTCCTCGATAACGCGGATGTCGCGCTCCATGTTCATGAAGTCGGCCGACAGGATGGACGGTGCGATGCGTGGTTGGGTGAACATCGGATTCCTTTCGTGGATATACGGCATCTGTTGGATGATTCCAATTCTATCGCAATCGCCCGCGTTCGCCCGAAGGCATGCACGAATCCCGGCAACCGTCACGCCCGCAGACATAACCGCATGCACCGCACGCAACGGCACATGCGATAATGAAGCCGATACATCCGACGCAGCGAAACACAACCCGAAAGAGAAGCCGCCATGAACTACTTCGTCTATGCCATGCCTCCGGGAAGACTCACCATCGCCGCAAGCGAACGCGGCATCGTGCGCATAGCGTTCGGCGAGGTGCCGATCGACGCGCCTCGACGGCCAAGCGCCATCACCAACACGGCGGCCACGCAGCTCCAAGAGTACTTTGCAGGAAAGCGCCGGGAATTCGACGTTACGCTCGACCTGCAAGGAACGCCGTTTCAACTCGAGGTATGGAACGCGCTAAGCGCCATACCCTATGGTCAGACCTGCACCTATGCGCATATCGCCGAACAGATCGGGCGGCCACGCGCTTTTCGCGCCGTCGGCATGGCAAACAACAAAAACCCTATCCCCATCATCGTCCCATGCCATCGCGTTGTTGGAGCGGGAGGAAAGCTTATCGGGTATGCGGCAGGCATCAAGGTGAAGCGCTACCTGCTTGAGCTGGAAGGAAACGACCCGGCAAGCCTGCATTAGAGCCAAATATAAAGACAGTCGGAAGAAAAAACGCACTCCCATTCGCACGCAGGCTTGACCCGCACCTGTTTCTTGCGAAAACGGAGAACCGCGATAAAAAATGAAAAGGCCGGAAAGCCTGCGGCATCTTGCCACAGACCTTCCGGCCTTCCTGATTACGCCATACGCCTTCGACAGGCGAAAAACGGAAATCAACTAGAAAACGCGACGCATACGCACAGCGTAATGGGCATCGGCACCCGATGCGCTCAGCGTGGTTTCGATAGTCTTGTCCCTCTCGAAAGACTCGCCGAACTTCGTGCGCAGGAAGCGATCGACCACGCGAGCGTTCTCTTCCTCGAACACCGTGCACGTGGCATACGTCAAAAATCCGCCTGGCTTGACCATCTTCGCCGCCTCGGCAAGCATCTCGTATTCCACCGAAGCCATCTCTTCGATTTGCGCGGCGTTCAGACGCCAGCGGATTTCCGGATGGCGACGAAGAGTGCCCACTCCCGAGCAAGGCGCGTCGACCAAAACCGCATCGAAAGAGGCCTCGGGCAGCTTCTCGGAGAGCTTGCGCGCGTCGGCCGTCAGAGGACGCACCGACTGGATGCCATAGGCCGCGACGCGCTTGGCAAGCAGCTTGCCCTTGTAGGCGTGATCGTCGACCGACACCATGGGAATGCTGCGTCCGAACCTGCGCACCGCATGATTCTGCATGAGAATGGTCTTGGTTCCGCGACCCGCCCCGATTTCAAGAAACGCCTCGACGTCGGATTCGGGACATGCGAGCGCCGCGATCGCCTGGGCCGATTCGTCCGACACGCACACGCTGCCGTTTTCGAACAACGCGCGCACTTCAGGCTTGCGCAACACGCGCGCATCCTTGACCAGATAGCATCCGGGCACGGTAGCGGACGGCTCCATCAAACTTCCCGCCTGGTCGAACACCTCGACCACTTCCGCATCATCTGCCTTGATGGCATTGACGGCAATGAACACCGGAGCGTCGGCGTTGCATGCGCGCATGAAATCGGTCGCCTGCTTCAGACCCATCTCGTTCATGAGACGCTTGGCAAGCCACAGCGGAAACGCCTGAGAGCGAGCAAGCACCTGCAAGCTCAGGTCGGGGTTTCCGTAGGGGAACTTTTTAGCGCTCGTCGACATCTTGCGCAACACCGAGTTGGCAAGAGCCGCCGCCTTGGGCTGGACCGAACGCACGAGCTCTACGCCTTGATCGACGGCAGCATAGGCGTCTTTGCCCAGGAAAAGCAGCTCGTAAGCGCTCACACGCAAGGCGTCGCGCACATCGGCCTTGATGTCGTCGGGAGAATGCAGGTTGCGGTCGATGAATTCGTCGAGCGTGCCAAGCGTAGCGGTGACTCCTCGGGCGATTTTCGTGGCGAAAGCCGCGTCCTCGGGCGAGATGCCCTCGTATTTCGCGATAACCGTCGGCGTCACCTCGGAAACGAACGCTTCACGCTCACGCACGGTGCGCCCGATTTCGCATGCTGCCGCGCGACCAGGAGAAAGCCTGACCGGCTGGAACGAACGGGGGCCGCGCGCACCACCACGAGGGCCGCCGTCGCGCGAACCACGACGAGTGTCGTCCTGACGTCGGTCGTCGCGGCGCTGACGCTGCTCGCGATCGTCGCGAACAGGACGATCGCCTTTCTCGACCGCGACCACAGGCGCTCCGAAACGAGAAGAAGCACGTGGGCTGGTTATTGCAGCAGGACGTTCGACGACGGACTGTTCACGACGTTCGTCGTCGCGATCGAAGCGACGGTTGTCGCGGCGATCGTCGCGACGGTCGAATTTCTTCCGGGCATCGAAATCGCGACGGGGACCGCGCTGTCCGCCACGAGCGCCGTCCTTAGGTCCACGCGAGAACCCCTGACGCTTGTCGCCGAAAGACTTGCCATCGGACTTGCCGCGATAACCCGAACCTTGACGGTCGGATTTCTGGCCATCGAATTTTTTATAAGGCTTTGCGCCGCCGCGGAAGTCTCCGCCACGCGAATCGCGATGTCCGTCGTAGGAAGGCTTGCCTTTGCCATAGGAAGATTTGCCACCCGCAGGCTTGCCGTCGCGATATCCCCCGCGAGAATCGCCCGAGGGTTTGCCGCCGTCGAACTTCTTATAGCCGCCCTTTTTCGCGTAACCGCCCGAAGAGCGCCCGTCGCCGCGGCCGCCCGCAGGCCTGCCCGCACCGCCTCGACGTGGGCCGCCGCCGTTTCCGCCGCGTCCCGCTGCCCCTCGATACCCGCCTTGATGTTGGTCGGTCATGTTATATCCGCTCCCATACCATAGTGCCTGATTTGATATTCTGCACGCCGCTGGCAAACGCCACGGCATTCATTTCCTTCTTACCGTCCGGCTTCACCGAGACGATTTCCAATGCGCCCTGCGAGCATCCAAGGAACAACCGCTTTCCCCGAAAGACCACGGTGCCCGGCGCAATTGACATTTCACCGCAGCATTCCTCTTGCGCGGGTGACGCCGAAAGCACCGTGACGTTTTTGCCCGCGAGCGAACACCTGCTCGGATGCGCCGCACTCGAGGCACGCACGCGACGAGCATTGACCTCGGCCGAAACGCACGGATCGAGGTTGAGCTCGCCTTTCTCGATCTTGGCCGCATACGTGGCCTGCGATTCGTCCTGCTCGGTCCAAAACACCGACCCGTCCTCGATCGCATAAAGCGCCGACAAAAGCGCGCACGCTCCCAAATCGGAAAGTTCGTCAGTCAAGCGCGCGCAGTTCATGTCGGCGATTTCGCATGCCCTGCTGATGCAATAGTCGCCCGTATCCAAACCGGCTTCCATGCGCATGATGCATACGCCCGCCTCGCGGTCGCCCGCAAGAATGGCGCGTTCGATCGGCGCGGCGCCACGATACTTCGGCAAAAGCGACGCATGCACGTTCAAGCAGCCATGACGAGGAATGTCGAGCACCTCTTGAGGCAGAATCTTGCCGTACGCCGCCACGCAGATGGCATCGGGGGCAAGTTCGCGCAAACGTGCAAGTTCGTCTTCGTCGCGCAGGGTGCGCGGCTCGAACACAGGAATACCCGCCTCAAGCGCCACCTTCTTGACGGGCGAAGGCTCAAGAGACTTGCCGCGGCCTCGCACCGCATCGGGGCGCGTATAAACGGCCACGATGTCGTGGTGCTCTTTCAATTCGTAAAGGATGTTCGCCGCAAAATCGGGCGTTCCCATGAAAACGACGCGCATGCGCATCACCTTTCCCGTCCGGCACGTTGGCCGGCACCGACTCGATTGCCGAATGCGGATTCGCTTTCGCGCTAGATACGGGTTTCGCCCGGCTTGGCACCTGCGGCTTTGGCCTCTTCATAATCATGCAGCGCCTGAATGCGTGCGGAAAGATCGCAGGATTCGAAAAGCGTCTTGCCATCGAGGTGGTCGATTTCGTGCTGGAGGCAGCGGCCCAAAAGCCCGTCGCCCTCGATCATCCATTCTTCGCCATCAAGGTCGAGATAACGCACGACGGCATATTCTTTGCGACGGATGGGCACCGAAATGCCGGGGCACGACAGGCAGCCCTCTTCATCGACGACTTCGCGACCACGGGTTTCCACAAGCACCGGGTTCACCATGACGATGGGATTCTGCTCGCCGTCTTCCTGATCGCAATCCACCACGATAATGCGCTTGAGTACGCCCACCTGAGGGGCCGCCAGCCCGCAGCCGTTGTTCTTGTACATGGTCTTTGCCATCTGGCGTGCAAGCTTCTTGAGCGTTTTATCGCGCGGATCGCACATTTCGCAAACCTGGCGCAGCGTGGAATCGGGGTACATGACCACCTTGAGCGTGTCGAATGCCATGGGTAAACCTCTATCTGTTTTGTCAATTCGTGTGTTTTTTCCGCCGCGAAGTATACCGGACAAGCACGCTTGCCGAGACCTGTTGCGAACATGGCGGTCAATAAGCGGAATTGCTCCATACGGAACAGGGATCGCAACCAAAAACCGCGGATTCCCCCGCAAGTACAAAAACCCTTTTGCCGAAGACAGCGAGGGCGGGCGTGGCATCTTCGGCGGCTTCGCCCTCAACCCGAAAACGCCCTCGTTACAACAAGCTAAGCGGGTCGATATCGCACGCCACGTTGACGCGCTTGTGCGCGCGGCGACGTCTGATGACGGGTTCGATAGCCGAAGCGATGTCGGCATCGGCCGGGGCCTTGATCAGAATGTGCCAGCGATGCTGGCTGCGCAGCTTGTCGATCGCACACGGCGCGGCGCCCAAGCTCTGCCACTCATCACCCACCACGTCGCGGATGACCTCCTCGACACGAGCGGCCAGCTCGATCGCCGTCTGGCGAACTTCTTCGACGTGCTCTCCCCATATCAGGATGTTCGCCAGGCGAGCATAGGGCGGATAGCGTAGAAGCTTGCGCTTCGGCAGTTCATCGGCAAGAAAACGCCGTCTATCGTAAGTCGCGGCAGCTTGAATCGCACAGCTTTCGGGCAGATACGTCTGCACAAGCACGCACCCCTCGAGCGCGCCCCGGCCGGCGCGCCCCGCTACCTGTTCGATCAAATCGAACGTGCGCTCGGCGCTGCGGAAATCGGGAAGGCGCAGCTGGGTGTCGGCGTTGATCACACCCACCAGCACCACGTCGTCAAAATCAAGCCCCTTCGCGATCATCTGCGTGCCGAGCAGCACCGCCGCACCCGGGCGCCCGAATTCTTCGAGCAGGCGCGCATGGGCGTCACGCGTGGCAGTGGTGTCTGCGTCCATGCGAACGATGCGCACCTCGGGACGCTCACTCAAAAGCTTGCGCAGCTCCGCTTCGACACGCTGTGTTCCTGCGCCGAATTTCTTCAGATACGGACTGCCGCAGGCGGGACACGTAGGCGGCGCGGGCACGCGACGGCCGCAATGATGGCAGACAAGCATGTCGCCCCGCTCGTGGTAAGTCAGAGAAACCGAGCAGGTGGGACACTCGGGAACGAAGCCGCAATCGCGACAAAGCACGAAATTCGCGAACCCGCGCTGATTGAGCAAGAGCACCGCCTTGCGACCGGCATCGACCGCCTCTGTCAAAGCATCGGCAAGCTCACGCGCGAACATGGAACGCGACCCGTTTGCGAATTCGCGCGCCATGTCGATGATGCGCACCTGGGGCATGGAACGTCCGTTCGCGCGCTCAGCAAGCAGCACGCGATGCCAAGACGGATCGGTCTTGCAGCGGCACAGCGCTTCAATCGACGGGGTCGCGCTGCCCAGCACAAGCGTGGCACCATGGCGCTTCGCCATCCAGGCAGCCACGTCGCGCGCATGATAGCGTGGAGCGCTTTCCTGCTTGTATGTGCCCTCGTGCTCTTCGTCGATCACGATCAGCCCCAAAGACGGCATCGGACAGAATAGGGCGCTTCTCGCCCCCACCACCACGCGCTTACGGCCGTCGCGCACGGCCTCCCACTGGTCGAACCGCTCGGCTTGGGTCATGCGCGAATGCATTACCGCGACCGTGTCGCCGAACCTGCCCTCGAAGCGCGAGACCGTCTGGGGCGTCAACGCGATTTCGGGAACGAGGACCACCGCACCGCGCCCCAACTCGAGGCTTCGACGAATGGCGCGCAGATACACCTCGGTCTTGCCCGATCCGGTAACGCCGTCGATCACCACGACATCGCCGTCGCCACGCTCCACGCAGACGCGCACTGCATCGAACGCACGACGTTGCCCCTCTGTCAGTTCGAATGTTTCGAGGCCGACCGCGCGGCAAGCAAGCTCCGCATCGCTCGCATGAAATGCATCTTGATCGGCATTTTTCGCCCTACGGCGACGTGCCGGCTTCTGCAGTTCCCAGCTGTCTTCGCGCTTGACCACCTTAGGGGTGCGGCCCGCAGGCGTCAAAAGATGCACGCACGAACTCAACGGCGCCAAATAGGTATGGGCGATGTATTCGATGAGCGCCGCGCCGTCTTCGTCGAAATACGGTGCGGACAACAC
The DNA here is from genome assembly GCA_030532315.1 of Slackia sp. Lineage (GTDB taxonomy): Bacteria > Actinomycetota > Coriobacteriia > Coriobacteriales > Eggerthellaceae > Slackia. Next base: position 279 of record JAUNLI010000025.1, on the reverse strand, counting down.
GGCCAAAACGGCCTTGAGCTCCTGCTTCTTTTCGCAAGGAGCGCTTTTTCCACGCATGTCGTCCATGAAGCACATGCGACCAGGAATGTCTTCAGGCGCAGCGGCGGGTTCGTCGAGGGAGGAATCGTCGCCGCCTTCTTCGGCCATGACATAGCCCACCGCGCGGCGACGACCGAACTCCACCAGCACGGCACACCCCACCTGCACGCCGTCCATATCGTCGGGAACGGCGTAGGTATAGGTTGTGTCGAGCGCCTGGGTCTGGATGTCAAGCACCAC
>JAUNLI010000024.1 GCA_030532315.1 Slackia sp. | reverse complement strand
AGCCCGACAGCCTGGAGGAGTTCCATCCCGACCGCATGGCGAAGCGCATTCTCGGTATGGGCGACGTCGTGTCCTTGATCGAACATGCCTCGAAGGTCCAGGCGGAAGAGATCGAGGCCGAAACAACGGCGCGCATGGCAAAGGCTCAGATCAACCTCAATGACTTCTTGGAGATCAAGAAGCAGGTCAAGAAGATGGGCGGTATCGGCAAGCTGGTTAGCGCGCTGCCGGGAGGCGACAAGGCCATGGCATCCGGCCAGGTCGATGAAGGCGCTTTCGACCGCATAGAGACGATCATCTTCTCTATGACCAAGCATGAGCGCGAGCATCCCGAAGTGCTCAACGGTAGCCGTCGTGCTCGTATTGCCGCAGGGTCTGGAACCACCGTGCAAGAAGTGAACCAGGTCATGAAGCAGTTCAACGAAGTGAAGAAGATGATGAAAAAGGCCATGCCTGCCGCCGAGGCTTTGCAAAGCGGCAAGCGCGGAAAGAAGGGCAAGAAAGGTAAGGGCAAAGGACGTATGCCTCGTCTGGGTATTCCTGGCATGGGCGGCATGAAGATGTCGGATCTCAAAAAGCTTCAAGACATGATGGGCACTATGGACATCTGATCGTTGGGGTCGAAGGGGGCTGCCGTGGCAGAAAAACAGCATGGTATAAGGCGTAGATTCATTCAATCCGTCGCCGTCTACGGCACTGTCTGGCTTGTATGTTTCGTTTTATACTGGTTTGGCTTGGCGGTGGGTGCTTTCGGCAACGGCATGATAATGGGCTATACCTTGCTGGTCCTATATTGCGTGCTGCCAGTCGCTGGCGTCGTTGCGGCGTTCCTGCTCGGTCGTTCTCGCGCGATCGGTGCGTGGCTGCTTATCGTCCCGATCGTGATTGCTGCTCTCTATACATTTTTCATAATGGCGACGTTTGGCCTTTCGACCGCGTTCGGCTTCGCTCATATTGCCCCCGTCGACTTCGGCACGTTCATCTTCGGCTTCATTCCTGCGGCGCTGGGGCTTGCAATCGCTTGGCTTGTGGGGTAGATATTCGCTCATATTTTCGTACGCTTGGATTTTTCAGAAATGTCTGTGACGTTTTTCTAAGCGTCTTTCGGCATGCGCCTGGCAGCTTTCGTACCTGTGTTCTAGCGCAGTATCGTCATGGCTTGGCTGACTAGTTCTTCGATGGCCTCGGCTTTTTTCGGGTCGCGCCCTGACCTCCACCAGTACTCGACCATTCGAAGGATGCCTCCCGCCATGAAAGCCCCGCTCAATTCCGCGTCGTTTTTTGCTTGCTTTTCGAAGGCAGAATCCGCTTTGATGGCTGCGGTTACATCTTGTCTGATCGTGTCGCCGAGTGCGTCCATGAGCGCGATGAACGAGAGGCCGTTCATCGCGTTATCCATCAAGCGCTCGTGGGCGGAAAGGAAGCGAATGAGCTCGCGCGTCATGTCGAGCTCGTGCGTTTCGGACGAAGACGCATTGGCGCCGCTTCGAATGCGCTGCTCGAATTCGTCCCTGATGGCATGGATGTAGAAGGTAAGAAACTCATCTTTATCTGCGAAATGCTTGTAAAAGGTGGTCCTCCTGATCATTGCTCGATTGCAAAGAGCCGACACGGAAATCTCTTCGAAAGGACGCTCTTCCATGAGTTCGGTGAATGCGTCCGTGAGCAGCTTTCTGGTCCTTTGAACGCGAAGGTCTGCGGGCATCTTTTCGCTTCCTTTCTTTTCAACAATTCGCCTGTCGACTCGACAAGGAAGGCTCCGGGGCTTCCTGTTGCGTCTTTTCGACGGGAATTTCGAAGACACTACAAATGAACATGTTTCTTAACTGTCGATGAGCGGAGTATTGGCTCTTGCATTCACGATAAGTATAGAGAATATTAGCGTCATATGTAAATAAAAAGACATGTGTCGCTAAGGATGAAGTATGAAGAGGAAGTTTTTTGAGTGGGTGGTGCGACATCGGCTGGGCATCATCGCGGTTTATGTGGCGGCAGCCTTCGCTGCCGCCATTGCTTCCCAGCTAGTCGGTGTCAACTATTCCATGACCGACTATCTGCCGGAATCGAGCGCATCCACCATAGCTCTCGATGTTATGGAGAAAGAGTTCGACGGGGATATTCCCAATGCCCGCGTCATGGTGAAGGATGTAAGCGTGGCCGAAGCGCTCGACACCAAGGCGCGACTCGAGGCCGTCGACGGCGTTTCGTCTGTCGTATGGCTGGATGATTTCGTGAGTCTGTCGGTGCCGTTAGAGATGGCGGATGCAGATGCGGTCGCGCCTTATTTCAAAGACGGAAATGCGCTGTTCTCGCTAACGGTCGATTACGACAGGCGTTTGGATGCGGTGACGCAGATTCGCGATATCATTGGAGACGAAGGCTGCATGAGCGGCAGTGTTGTTAGCGATGCCGTGGCTACGCAATCGACCGTGAGCGAAATTCGAATCATTACCGCAATTGCCGTTCTGGCCATTCTGCTTGTCTTGGTCATTACCACAAAATCATGGGTCGAGCCGCTGCTGGTGCTGGCCGGGCTAGGTGTTTCGGTGTTGCTCAATTCGGGAACCAATCTTATGTTCGGCACCATAAGCTTTGTTACCGATGCGGCGGGTTCTATCCTCCAGGTTGCTATCGCACTGGACTTCTCGGTGTTTTTGCTGCATCGCTATGCCGAAACTCGCGGCACCACGGGCAGTGCAAAAACGGACATGGTCGAAGCGCTATGCGGCGTGTCGACGGCTATCATTTCGAGCGCATGTACCATCACCATGGGCTTTCTGGCGCTATGCGTCATGGAATTCGGCATAGGCCCCGACTTAGGCTTTGCGTTGGCGAAGGGCATGGTGATTAGCCTTGTTACGGCGATGACATTCGTTCCTGCGTCGTTCGTATGCGCAGATCGCCTGATAGAGCGCAGTATGCATAGGCCGTTCGTTCCCAAGATGGAGGGCTTTGCGGCGAGCGTTATGAAGGTCTGCGTGCCATTAGCTGCAGTCTTCGTCTTGATTCCTGTGCCTGCATTTCTTGCCTCTACCAGTGATGAGGTTCAATATCGCTATGGATCGTCGCACATCTTCGGTTCTGAAACCCAGATAGGGGGCGATATTCGGCAGATCGAGGACGTTTTCGGCAAGCAAGACACCTATGTGCTCATGGTGCCGACAGGGGATATTGCGCGCGAACGACAGCTTTCGGATGCACTGCATGACATTCCTGAAGTGGCTTCCATTATCAGCTATGTCGATATGGCCTCGACATCCGTTCCTGTGGGTATGCTCGACGAGGATGCATTGGCTTTGCTGCAGTCGGACAACTATAGCCGCATGGTACTTACAGTCGATGCCGATTTCGAAGGCGAAGCGACGTTCGATCTGGTCGACGAAGTGCGCGCAACGGCCCAGCGGATTTATCCTGACCAGTGGATGCTGGCAGGCGAAGGCGTATCGACTGCCGACCTGATGAGTGCCATCGTGGAAGACAAAGAGAAAGTCGATGTATTTGCCGTGGTTGCGGTTCTTGTCGTGCTGCTTGTGGCGCTACGAAGCCTGTCGCTTCCCGTCATTTTGGTGTTCGTGATCGAAACGGGCATCTGGTTGAACTTCGCCGTTCCTTATTTCACAGGTGCGCCGGAATTCTACCTGTCGTATTTGATTGTCAGCACCATCCAGTTAGGCGTGACGGTCGACTATGCCATTTTGCTTACGGATCGCTATAAAGAGCTGCGTACGGCGTTGCCGAAAAGCCGAGCGCTGCGTCGGGCCATCGCCACTTCGATCATCCCCATCCTTACCAGCGGAACCGTTTTGGCGGCGGTCGGCTTGGCGATGGGGGCGGTCTCAAGTCACGGCGTACTCTCTCAGCTTGGGACATTTTTGGGCGTCGGCGTAATCATGAGCCTGTTTTTCGTTCTGGCGGTTTTGCCGGGGGTGCTGTACGTCTTGGACGGGCTAATCGGCAAAACTACCTGGAAAGCGAATTTCGTACACAATGCGTAGGGATAAGGAGAGCATAATGAAAAAATCGACAGCAAACAAGGTCACCGCGTGCACGCTGTGCGCCCTGCTGGGTTCGTGTATGATTCCTGCCGCAGCTTTCGCCCAAGAGGAAGGCGAAACGTCTCATGCGCAGAAAACCCAAGTAGTTTACGTGAACGCCGATATTGACGGGTCGAATCGCGGGGTATATGTTGTCAACCGTTTCGATGGCGCCACGGGCGGCGTGGTGCGCGATGCGGCGGACTATACCGAGGTGCAAAACCTCACCGACGCTCAGGAACTGCGTGCGCAGGGAACCAACAGCATCGAGGTTGCGAAGGGGGAGCCGTTTCTTTATCAGGGCAATTTGGCTGCAGAAACGGAGCTCCCATGGACGGTGACGGCCCATTATACGCTGAACGGTCGTGAGGTAGACGCTTCCCAGTTGGGAGGAGCGGCCGGAGAGGTGCGGCTGACTGTGGAAATCGAGCCCAATGGGGAATTTTCGCGCGAGGGGGACTTTGCAGACAGCTATCTTTTGCAGGTCTCGGGTAGTCTCGATAACGATTGTTTTCATGGTATTTCCGCCCCCGATGCCAGTGTTGCGCAGGTTGGAGACGCCACGCAATTCACCTATATGGTGTTACCGGGCGAAAGCGTTTCGTATACGGTGACGGCTCAGACGGATGAGTTTTCTTTTGGCGGCTGGCAAATCGTAGGCGTACCGCTGTCTTTGGCGATTGAGCTTTCCGACGACGATCTGGACGCCGATTCCGGTCTCGACGATGTTTCGTATGCGACGGCGGGGTTGGCCGATGGCGCTGTGGAAGTATCGGACGGCATAGCAGAACTACATGCCGGTATGGGCGAAGTCAGCGGTGCGGCCGGCCTGCTTTCGGGGGGTCTATCTGTGTTGGAGAGCCAGGGGAGCGAGCTCGCTACGGGCGCTTCGGCTATGCAGGAAGGCCTTGATGAAGCGGCGGCAGGCATCTTACAGTTAGATGCCGCCGTGAATGGGCAGCTGGTTTCTGGTGCAGAGGCGCTCGTGCAGGGTTCGAGCGCGTACGCGGATGGTCTTTCGGCCCAGATCCAGGCGCTTGAGGGACAGGCTGCCTCCGTCGATGTGGCTACCGCTCAAGCCGCTTATGAGGCCGCTCAGCAAGAATATATTTTAACGTACGGCGCAGCGCTCGCTCAAGCGCTTACAAGCGGCATGAGCGAGCAAGAGGCAATCGGCTCGGCGCTTTCGGCCACTGCGGGTCAGCAGCAGGCGCTTGAACAGGCGTTGGCAGGATTTGTGAGCGCCCAAGCTGCTCAGACCGGCGCGTCAAGCGGAGCACAGGCGCTTGAGGGTGCGCTTTCTGGTTATGCGGACCTTGACGCAGGTATTGCCACCTTGGTCGACCAAAGCAGCCCGGCGAGCGTGTATGCGCTGGGCGCCGCTATACAGCAGGCGGGAAACGGCGTGGCACAGCTGGCCGAGGGTGCGGATACATTGGCCCAGGGCACCGATGCCTATCATGACGGTGTATCGGAGGCCGCATCCGGCGCCGACCTGCTGGCTGAAAGCACTTTGCAAGCCGAACAGGGCGCTGGTCGGCTTAGCGAGGGCGCGGCGGGTCTCTCGGCCGGGTCGACTGAATTGGCGACGGCAACGGCGAGTCTCAACGATGACGTGATGGAAGCTGTTCAGGACAAGCTGACGGACTATCTTAACCCGCAGAGCGTGCCGACCGATTTCGTTACCGGCCAGACCGAAGATGTGGCCAGCGTACAGTTCGTCATCGCAACTCGTTCCATCGATGCTCCCGAGCAAAAGGTTGAAGCCTCAGAAGAGCAGCCTGAGAAAAACATGCTCGAGAAGTTCCTCGATTTGTTCCTGTAGATGAAGAGGCTCCGCATACGCCGTCGTCCTTATTGCAGCGGCGTTCGCACGACGTCCGCGCGCGGCGCAGCAAGGGGCGTGCGGGTCGTTCGCCGCAGCCGTGCGCATTCGACCGTATGCCGATGATGCCTCTTGCGAAGGGGGCTTCGCTTCGTATAATTCGGTGCGTATGGAAAAACCTAGAAAGGGGTTTGCAATGGCAATCAAGGTCGGCATCAACGGTTTCGGTCGCATCGGCCGTCTTGTGTATCGTGCAATGGCGAACGATCCGGCGCTCGACGTCGTCGCCGTCAACGACCTGGGCGACATTCCCACCATGGCCCATCTTCTGAAATACGATTCCGTCCACGGTCGCGCTTTCGACAAGGTGGAGGTTGTCGAGGATGGCTTTATCGCCGACGGCCATAAGGTCAAGGTCCTGAGCGAGCGCGAGCCTTCCAACCTTCCCTGGGGTGAGCTCGGCGTCGACATCGTGGTTGAGTCCACTGGTATCTTCAAGACCGGTGAGCTTGCGTCCAAGCATATCGAAGCAGGAGCCAAGAAGGTTTTGATTACCTGCCCCGCAAAGGGCGAAGACATCACCATCGTCATGGGCGTCAACGACGGCGACTATGACAAGGAGAAGCACAATATCGTTTCCAACGCCTCCTGCACCACCAACTGCCTCGCACCCTTCGCCAAGGTTCTCATGGAGAACTTCGGCATCAAGCGCGGCTACATGAACACCATCCACGCTTACACCAACGACCAGAAGATTCTCGATCTTCCCCACAAGGACCTGCGCCGCGCCCGCGCTGCCGCGCTGTCCATGATTCCTACCACCACGGGCGCCGCTCGCGCCGTTGCTCTGGTTCTTCCCGAGCTCAAGGGTAAGCTCGACGGCTTTGCAACCCGCGTTCCCACCCCGGATGGATCCATGGTCGACCTTACGGTCGAGCTTGATCGCGAGGTGACCAAGGAAGAAATCAATGCGGCCATGAAGGCTGCCGCCGAAGGTCCGCTCAAAGGCATCCTCGAGTACACCGAAGACCCGATCGTTTCCATCGATATCGTCGGAAACTCTCACTCCTCGATTTTTGACAGCCAGCTCACCATGGTCATGGGCGAGAAGAGCAATATGGTCAAGTGCATTTCCTGGTATGACAACGAGTGGGGTTATTCCAACCGCGTCAAGGACCTTGCGAAAATCATGCTGTAAAGCATAAAGCGCCGTTCGAGGGAACGGCGCTTTGCATGGGCGCTGCGAAGCCGCTTGATGCCGTGCCGGTTCTCCCGCGTTCCCGTTTAACCTGGGCGCGAGAGACCGTCGGCGGCGTCGAGCGGCTTTTCGCTTGCGTTTGCAATTTCGTTTCGACATTTCGGTCGCACGACGCGACGGCAGCGACCGAGGAATCATCATAGGAGGCATCATGGCCGATATAAAGACCATCGAAGGCGTGGACGTGCGTGGGAAACGTGTGCTTGTGCGCGTCGATTTCAACGTTCCCGTCAAAGACGGTGTCGTAGGCGACGACACGCGCATCCGGGCAGCCCTGCCCACCATCTCGTACCTTGTAGAGCATGGAGCGAGGGTCATCTTGATGAGCCATCTCGGACGTCCTGCGGGCGAAGGCTACGAGGAGAAATTCACCCTGGCGCCTGCTGCCGCGCGTCTTGCCGAGCTTATCGATGCTCCCGTTGTCTTTGCTTCCGATACCATCGGCGAAGATGCCCGGGCCAAGGCGGCGAATCTGTCCGATGGCTCTATCGTCGTGCTCGAGAATCTTCGCTTCGACAAGCGCGAGAAGAAAAACGACCCGGTATTTTGCGAAGAGCTCGCTTCTCTTGCCGATCTTTACGTAAACGACGCGTTCGGCACCGCGCATCGTGCGCATGCCTCCACGACAGGCGTCGCCGCTCTGCTGCCTTCGTATGCCGGCTTCCTGCTCGCGGGGGAAGTGGATACGCTTTCCGGCATGCTTGATGCTCCCGGGCGTCCTTTCGTCGCCATCCTGGGCGGATCGAAGGTATCCGACAAGGTCGGGGTCATCGACGCCTTGATCGACAAGGCCGACACCATCATCATCGGCGGAGGCATGTGCTTCACCTTCCTGCTCGCCGAGGGCAAACAGGTCGGTACCTCCCTGAAAGAGGAGGACTGGGTCGAGCGTGCGGGCGAGATGATCCAGAAGGCGAAGGCCGCAGGCGTCAAGTTGCTGCTTCCCGTGGACATCGTCGCCGCCGACGCGTTTGCGGAAGACGCCGCCAAGGTCACCTGCGATGCGGATTCCATTCCCGAGGACATGATGGGTCTTGACATTGGTCCGAAAACCGAAGAGCTGTATGCTTCCGCCATCGCACAAGGCGCGACGGTGTTCTGGAACGGCCCCATGGGCGTGTTCGAGATGAAAGCCTTCGAACACGGCACGAAGGCCGTCGCCGAAGCTGTCGCCGCCAACACGCAGGCCGCAACGATCATCGGCGGCGGGGACAGCGTTGCCGCGGTGAACAAGTTCGAGCTCGCCGACCAGATGACCTTCATTTCCACGGGAGGCGGCGCCTCCATGGAGCTTGTCGAAGGCAAGCCCCTTCCGGGCGTCGAAGCCCTTCGCTAACTGATATTCGATACAGCGCATGCAGGAGGATGTATGGCTCGCAAACCCATTATCGCAGGCAACTGGAAGATGAATATGACGCCGGCTGAAAGCGTTGTTTTGTCCCAGGGCGTTTCCAATCACTACGATCGCAAGTGGGACAAGGTAGATGTCGTCTTGTGCCCGCCTTCGATCGACCTTCGTTCCGTGTTCACCGTCCTTGATTTTGATAGATCGAACATCGAGGTCGGTGCTCAAAATGTACATTGGGAGGCTTCGGGCGCCTACACCGGGGAAATTAGCATTCCCATGCTGAAGGACGTTGGTTGCACCTGGTGCATCGTCGGTCATTCCGAGCGTCGCGAAATGTTCGGCGAAACCGACGCCATGGTGAACAAGAAGGTCCGCGCGCTCGTTGAAAGCGGCATGAAGGCCATCGTCTGCGTGGGCGAGAGCCTTGCGGTGCGCGATGCGGGCGATGCGGAAGGATTCGTGTGCGATCAGGTGCGCGCCGCACTCGCCGGCCTTTCCGACGACGAAGCGGCCCAGTGCACCATTGCCTATGAGCCCATCTGGGCCATCGGCACGGGTCGTACCGCCACTCCTGAACAGGCCGAGTCAATGGCGGCGGCCATTCGTGCTACGGTGCAAGAGCTCATCGGCGAGCAGACGGCGCAGGGCATGCGCATCCTGTACGGCGGCTCTATGAAGCCTGCCAATGCCGAGGCATTTCTCGCCTGCGAAAACGTTGACGGCGGCCTCATCGGCGGGGCGGCTTTGAAAGCCGATGATTTCGCCGCCCTTGTCGCAGCTGCGAGTAAATAGCCCAACGAGTCAGTTTTGCCGCCGGCAATGCCGGTCCATGCCGCAGGTCGCCGACGGAGGCCTGCGGCGTCTGTGTTTAAACCGTTGAATCAGGAGGCGCGTATGTCATCCCCATTGAATCTGCCGGCCCTGCTTGTCATCATGGACGGCTTCGGCCTCGATGAGCCATCGCAAGGAAACGCTGTTTCTTTGGCGAACACACCGTATCTCGATTGGCTTTTCGCCAATGCTCCGTCCGTGCCCATGCAGGCTTCGGGGGAATCCGTAGGCCTGCCCAACGGTCAGATGGGAAACTCCGAGGTGGGTCATTTGAACATTGGAGCGGGCCGTGTCGTATACCAGGAGCTTACGCGTATAAACAAAGCATGCCGAGAGGGAAGCATCCGTAGAAACGATGCGATCAACGAGGCTTTCGACCGGGTGATAGAAAGCGGAGGAGCCCTTCATCTGATGGGTCTTTTGTCCGATGGAGGCGTGCATTCGAGCAACGAGCATCTCTATGCCCTCATGCGCCACGCGGCCGATCGAGGCGTCGAAGACATTCGCGTCCATTGCTTCTTGGACGGGCGCGACGTGCCGCCGCAAAGCGCCGGCGAATACCTGCGCGAGCTTCTTGACGTGATGGCCGAGCCGAACCTCGAGGGAAAGGTCCGTATCTCCTCGGTCGAAGGGCGCTATTATGCCATGGACCGAGACAAGCGCTGGGAACGGGTCGAGCGCGCATGGGACGCGGTGGTCTGCGGCGTTCCGCGCTCTGATGAAAACGTGCTCGATTCGCTCGAAGCATCCTACGAAAACGGCGTGACGGACGAATTCTTCGTACCGACGTCATTCGACGGACGAGGCATGCAAGACGGCGATGCAGCGGTGTTTTTCAATTTCCGCCCCGACCGAGCCCGCGAATTGACGCGTGCGATAGTCGACGCCGAGTTCGACGGCTTTGATCGCGAGCGGCGCCCCGAGGTCTCTTTCGTGTGTCTCACCGAATACGATCCCGCTATTGACGCCCCTGTCGCATTTCCCAAGGAATTCCCTGCCAACGTCTTGGCCGATGCCTTGGCCGATGCGGACTTGCGCCAGTACCATATCGCTGAAACGGAGAAATACGCGCATGTGACGTTTTTCTTCAATGGGGGAAAGGAAGAGGAGAAGAAAAACGAGTATCGCGCCCTCATTGCGAGCCCGAAGGTGGCGACATACGATTTGCAGCCGGAAATGAGCGAGCCCGAAGTTGCCGCCACGCTTGTGCAGGCCATTCGAAACGACGAAGCGGACGTGTATATCGCGAACTTCGCCAATTGCGACATGGTCGGACATACCGGCGTCATTCCTGCCGCCGTCGCCGCCGTCGAAGCTGTTGACTCCGGTGTCGAAGCCGTTATCGAGGCCATAAAGGAGAAAGGGGGCTTCGCGCTTCTGACTGCCGACCACGGCAATGCCGATAAAATGCTCGCCGAAGACGGCTCGCCGCATACCGCGCACACGACGGCCCCCGTTCCCTTCGTCCTGGTGGACGGTGCGTGCGAGGGCAGGAGTCTGCGTACGCCTGACTGTCGCGAAGCCGCCCTGTGCGACATCGCTCCGACGCTGCTTGACGCCATCGGGCTCGAGATTCCGTCCGAGATGACGGGAGAAAGCCTGCTCGTTCGCTAAGTTAACACGTCGGAAACATTTCTCTGACACTTTAGTGTGCAATAGTGCTAGTATAGCGCCCACGGTTTAGCACTAAAGACTTCGATGCCGGGCCACAGGTCCGGCATCGGCATCTAGAGAAAGGTATCGCCATGATTGCCATTGTTCGCGAAGGAATCACCCAAAACGGCCTCGATGAACTTTGCGAATACTTTAAAAGCCAGAACGTCCAGCCTCACGTAATCGTGGGCGAAAAGCAGACGGTTGTCGGCTTGATCGGCGATACGACTTCCATCGATATCCACCTGCTTGAATCCATGGACCAGATTGAAGCGGTTCGCAGGGTTTCCGAGCCTTTCAAGAAGGCGAATCGCAAGTTTCACCCCGACGATACCGTCGTCGAAGTCGGCGGCGTTGCATTCGGCGGCGGTAGCTTCCAGGTCATGGCGGGGCCGTGTTCTGTCGAAAGCGAAGAGCAGTGCATGATTATCGCCGAGGCGGCGAAGAAGTCTGGGGCGACGGTCTTTCGCGGCGGAGCCTTCAAGCCCCGCACATCTCCCTATGCCTTCCAGGGAATGGGCAAGGAGGGCCTTGACATTCTTGTCAAGGTGAAGCGTGAATTCGGCATGCCTATCGTCTCTGAGATCATGGATGCGCGCGACCTTCCTTTGTTCGAGGATATCGACATCCTCCAGGTGGGTGCTCGTAATATGCAGAATTTCACGCTCTTGAAAGAGCTTGGGAAAACCGACAAGCCCATCCTGCTCAAACGCGGTCTGGCGGCTACGATCGACGAATTGCTCATGGCGGCTGAGTACGTCATGGCGAACGGCAACGAGCGCGTGATGTTGTGCGAGCGCGGCATTCGCTCCTACGACAAGCGCACCCGCAACGTCTTCGATGTTTCCGCCATTCCCGTTCTGCGCGAGCTCACGCATCTTCCCATCATTGCCGACCCCAGCCATGCAACGGGCTATACCCGCCTTGTCGCGCCCGTTGCCTATGCCGCAGCGGCGGCAGGTGCCGATGGCCTTGAGGTCGAAGTTCACCACGATCCCGCTCATGCGGCCTCCGACGGCGCCCAGGCGCTTCTGCCCGAGCAGTTCGACGAGATGATGAAGCGCCTCGCTCTGATTCGCTCGGCGGTGACCGAGCCCATCACGGAGGGGTAATTATGCCTCGAACTTCTTTCGTCGCCCCTTTCGCTTCGCGCGAAACGAATACGGCGGATACTCGTCCGCTTCTGGTGCATCAAGACGGATTCGATGCGGCATCCATTGGCAATCCTCCCGCATCGCTGCGCCATATCGGCGTGGTTGGCCTCGGCCTTATCGGAGGCTCTTTTGCAAAAGCCTACGCCGATGCAGGCCTGCAAGTCTACGGCGCCGATATTGACGAGCGATCCCTTGCGGCGGCTACGGCCGAGGGCAGCATCGTCTCCGCGCTCGATGACAAAACCGTCGGGGAATGCGATTTGATTCTAATTGCCCTCTACCCCCAGGCTACCGTCGACTGGCTGCGCGAAATGGCGCCGAGAATCTCCAAAGACGCCCTTGTCATCGATTGCGGCGGCGTCAAGCGAAGCATCTGCCCCGATTGTTTCGCCCTTGCGGAACGGCATGGATTCACCTTCCTCGGCGGACACCCCATGGCCGGTACGCATCGCAGCGGCTTCAGGGCCGCTCGTTCCGATTTGTACGCGGGGTCTCCCATGGTACTTGTTCCTCCGCCGATTTACGATCCGTCCGTCATAGCTCGGGCGCAGGAGGCTCTTTCGGTCGTCGGCTTCGGGTCGTTTTCCGTCACGACGCCCGAAATGCACGATCGCCTTATCGCGTACACTTCGCAGCTCGCGCACATCGTAAGCTCGGCATTCGTCAAAAGTCCCACTTCCCAGAAGCATCGCGGGTTTTCGGCGGGCAGCTATAAGGATCTGACGCGCGTTGCCGAGATGAACGCGCCCATGTGGACCGAGCTGTTTCTCGACAACGCCGACAACCTCGTCGAGGAGCTCGATTCTGTCGTGGAGCAGCTTCGGTTCTATCGCGAGGCTCTGGCCTCGCATGACGAAGAAACGCTCAAAGCGCTCATCGAGGAAGGGTCGGTGGCCAAATTGAAGGCCGACGGTCGCTTTGCGGATGCCGAGGTGATCATGTGAGCATCGTTCATATTGAAGCCTCGAGGCCTTATGACGTTCTGATCGACGAGTGTACGCTCGATGAGGTGGGCGAACTGACGCGACGCGTCAGCGGGGGAGATGCCGCCTTCGTGGTGAGCGATACTCATGTGGCGCCTTTGTATCTCGACCGGGTTATGGAGTCGCTTCTCGAAGCGGGCTATCGAACCTCGTCGTTCGTCTTCGAGGCGGGCGAGGCCTCTAAGACGCTTCAGACGTATGCAGCCTGCCAAAGCGCGATGGCCGAAGCGGGGCTTACCCGTTCTTCCGTGGTCGTCGCGCTCGGCGGCGGAGTCGTGGGTGACCTGGCGGGTTTTGCGGCCGCTACCTATATGAGGGGGTGTTCCTGCATTCAGGTTCCCACCTCGTTGCTTTCCTGCGTCGATTCTTCGGTCGGAGGAAAAACCGCGGTCGACCTGCCTGAGGGAAAGAATCTCGTGGGGGCGTTCTTTCAGCCTGATGCGGTCCTTATAGACACCTCGCTGCTGGAAACCCTGCCGCATCATTTCTTCACCGACGGCTGCGCCGAGGTTCTGAAATACGGCGCTATCGCAGACGAAGCCCTTTTTTCGTTGCTGGAAAAACCGCTTGTCGCTCGCGACTCCCGTCTGAAAGAGGTCATTCGACGCTGCGTCGAAATCAAGCGCGACATCGTCCAGGAAGACGAATTCGAACAAGGCCGCAGGCAGCTGCTCAACTTCGGCCACACGCTCGGGCATGCCATCGAGAGGTGTTCGAATTTCGAAATCACCCACGGATACGCCGTGGCGTGCGGCATGGCCCTTGTTGCTCGCGCATGCTCGATTCGCGGCCTATGCGGCGAATCGAGCGCCGATCGCCTGTTTGCCGTCCTGCGCTCCTACGGTTTTTCCTGTGAAACGGATTTCGATTCCTCTTCGCTGTACCAAGCGGCGCTTCTCGACAAGAAGCGCAAAGGCGACAGCATCTCGGTCGTTCTCGTGCGAGGTATGGGAAAGGCATTCTGCGAATCTCTCGATCTTGAGGAGTTTCGCCGTTTCGTCGCGGACGCGTGCGGCTGAGGCCGGCGTGCGCATCGGACGTTTTCCGTGTCGCCTTTCAACTGCTGGCGGGCGGGCGAGAGGCGCGGTTTGTCTCCAACGGACCCAAGCGGCTCCGATTGGGTATTTCATGATATTTCGAGGTGGGCTATGTCATCGCATATTGGAAAAAACATCGCCGTATCCGTGTTCGGACAGAGCCATTCCGCCGGGATCGGCTGCGTTGTCGAAGGAATCCCCGCGGGGCATCGGATCGACCGGGAGGCTCTTTCCGCCTTCATGAAGCGGCGCGCGCCGGGCGGTCTGCCTTGGTCAACGCCGCGCAAGGAGGCCGACGAGCCGGAGTTTCTCGGAGGATTGGTCGGTGACATCACGTGCGGCGCCCCTTTAGCGGCCGTGATTCGCAACACCAACACCAGAAGCTCCGACTACGACGCTCTTCGTCGAATTCCGCGCCCAGGCCATGCGGACTATGTGGCCGAGGTGAAATTCGGCGGGCATCAGGACGCTTCGGGCGGCGGGCATTTTTCAGGACGCCTGACCGCGCCGCTGTGCATCGCGGGCGGCATTGCCAAACAGCTTCTTGAGGAATCAGGCGTTTATGTCGGCGCTCACCTGAGGCGCGTGGCCGGCATCGACGATGTTGCGTGGGATATGCATGCGTTGACGGCTGAGGATGTCATCGCGCCAGGGGAGAAGCTTTTCCCCGCTGTCGACGATCGAGCGGGCGAGCGCATGGTGGACGCCATTGTCGAAGCGCGCTCGAATCGCGACAGCGTAGGAGCCGTCGTCGAGTGCGCGGCTGTCGGCATGCCCGTAGGCGTTGGCGAGCCGATGTTCGACGGCGTCGAGAATGCGATCGCCGCGTATTGCTTCGGTATTCCTGCCGTCAAAGGCGTCGAATTCGGCCGCGGCTTCGAGGCGGCGGATATGAAGGGGAGCGAGCATAACGACCCGTATTGCATGGATGGCGATCACGTTGCGTTTCGGTCCAACAATGCAGGCGGCATCCTCGGCGGCATTTCGACGGGAGAGCCCATTGTGTTCCGGGTCGCCTTCAAGCCCACCTCTTCAATCTTCGTCGAGCAGGATAGTGTAGACCTGAAAGACGGGGCTGATGCGAAACTTTCCCTCAAAGGACGCCACGACCCCTGCGTTGCCGTGCGTGCCGTTCCAGTTGTCGAAGCGGTGTGCGCCCTGGCCTTGTATGATCTTCTTCTTGAGGAAAGGATGGACCGATGAGCGAAGCGCGCACAACGCCCGCGCCGTCCGCCGCAAGCACTTGCGGCAAAGCGCCCGCGGGCGGAATCGTGGAGCTTTCCGAATCCCGTGCGAAAATCGACGCGATAGACCGCGAAATCGTCCGCTTGTTCGAAGAGCGCATGCGCGTCTCACACGATGTGGCCTGCTATAAACGCGCTACTGGCAAGCCCGTGCTCGATCCCGTGCGAGAAGCTCAAAAAATCGCCGCCGCGACAAGCCTTGCAGACGATGATTTCAAGCAGTTCATACCGCCGCTTTTCGGCCTCATCATGGAAATGAGCCGCACGTATCAGCACCATTCTATAGACGGACCTACATCGTTGAGCGACTTCGTTGCGCATATCTCGAAAGGCGCTACGTTGCCCGAATCTCCGAAGGTGGCGTGCCAGGGTGTTGCGGGCGCGTATTCCCACATCGCGTCGAAGGCCTTGTTTTCTCAGGCGAAGATAGAATTCGTTTCTACCTGGTCGGAAGTATGCGACCTGGTCGAGCAGGAGGAGGTCGAATTCGGCGTCTTGCCTCTTGAAAACTCCACCGCAGGGACGGTCGACCGCGTCTATGACCTGCTCTCGACCAGAGGGCTCTACATAGTCAAGGCGGTCACCTTGCGCATCGACCACAACCTCCTGGCCAAGCCCGGATGCTTGCTGAAAGACGTGCGCGAAGTGTTCTCGCACGAACAGGCGCTGCGCCAATGCGACGAGTTCATCTCCTCGCTGTCAAGTGAGGTCCATGCGACGGTATGCAAGAACACCGCACTTGCCGCCCAGGCAGTTGCCGCGAGCGAACGCTTCGACGTTGCAGCCATATCTTCGAAGGAATGCGCCGAAATCTACGGGCTTGATGTGCTTCGTGAGTCGGTGCAAGACGAACGGAACAATTTCACCCGTTTTGTCTGCGTGTCGAATCGGCCGTTCGTCTCCTCCGACGCCGACCGCAGCTCGTTTTTGCTGGTGCTGCCTCACGAGCCAGGATCGCTCTATCGCGTCTTGTCTCGCATCGCGGCGCTCGGCGTGAACATGGTCAAGCTCGAAAGCCGTCCAATTCCAGGACGTGAGTTCGAATTCATGTTCTACGTCGACGTGGAATCAGTGCCTGGAGATGCGGCCTTTGACCAGCTGGCTATGCAAATCCCCCCTTTATGCGACCGATGCTGCTACCTGGGAAGCTACGCCGAGATATCGCGCTGATGCATTCTGGCGGTTGGAAGACCGCGTCGTATGATACAAAATCGCCCCGAATAAAGCGGCCGTGGCATGCGGCCTGAAAGGATGAGAACCGTGGCATCTTCGAAAAAACCCATATTCGGCCTGCTCGGGCATACGCTCGCCCACAGCTATTCCCCCAAAATCCATTCTTTGCTCGGGTCGTACGAATATCGCCTGTTCGAGGTTGAACCCGAGAATCTCGAATCGTTCGTGAAAAACGGGGAGTACGCGGGAATCAACGTCACCATGCCGTACAAAGAGGCCGTCATGCCAATGTGCGACGAGCTTTCCGATGCGGCGCGTATCATCGGATGCGTGAACACGATCGTTCGCAAAGAGGATGGCAGGCTCTACGGCGACAATACCGATTATTACGGCTTTTCTCACCTTGTCGAGTTCTCAGGCGTGCCTATCGAGGGAAGAAAGGTTCTCGTGCTGGGAGCTGGCGGTGCTTCGAAGACGGTTTGCTCCGTCATGACCGACCGCGGCGCGCGCGAGGTCGCCGTTGTTTCGCGCAGTCTTCCTGGAGCGGGTCTCAACACCATCGAAGACCACTACGACGCCGATATCATCGTGAACGCCACGCCGGTAGGCATGTATCCGAACTGCCCCGAATCGCTTGTCGACATCGAGCCGTTCACCATCGCGGGGGAAACGCGCAAAGGCTATCGCGACGGCCTCCATGCGGTGTTCGACGTGGTATACAACCCAGCCCGAACCGACATCTTGCTGCAGGCGGAGAAGCACAAGGTTCCTTACGTCAACGGCCTTCCTATGCTTGTGGCCCAGGCGAAACGGGCTAGCGAGCTGTTCCAGGGAACGAGGATTTCCGACGAGACGATGCGCTCGGTGCTCGAGAGCATCGCGTTCGAGATGCGCAACGTCATATTGATAGGCATGCCGAGCGGCGGCAAGAGCACCATCGGCGCCCTTCTGTCGAAGAAGCTCCATCGTCCGTTCGTCGACATCGATAACCATATTCCCGCCGCTGCCGGCAAGTCGATCCCCGAGATATTCTCAGACGATGGAGAAGCGGTCTTCCGCCGCATAGAGACCGACGTGACCGGCGATATCTGCAAACGTTCCGGCCTTGTCATCGCATGCGGCGGCGGAGTTGTCACCCAGCCGAGAAACTACGACCTGCTTCATCAGAACGGCATTGTCGTGCTGCTGCGTCGTCCGATCGAGCTGCTTGTTTCGGACGGTCGCCCCATGAGCATAGCCAAAGGTATCGCAGCCCTCGAGCATGAGCGGCATCATCTCTACGAAGCTTGGGCGGATATCGCCGTTGAAAACGATGGAACCCCGGATGATACGGTCAAGCGCATTATCGAGGCTTTGGACGAAGTGAGTAACGTGGTGAAGGGATAGCCGGCAGCCAACGCGACAGAAAAGAAGGATATGCCATGAGGTTTCTTGTCATAAACGGACCGAATATCAATTTGCTCGGTCTGAGAGAACCGTCCATCTACGGCACGCAGGACTATCGGGCATTGGTAGAACTTGTTGCCGAGACGGCGAGGGAAAACGGATTCGAGGCGGACTGCTTCCAGAGCAACCACGAAGGCTCCATCGTAGACGAGATACAGAAAGCCTACGGGGTGTACGACGGGATAGTCATCAATCCTGCGGCATACACGCATACGTCCGTCGCTATCCTCGATGCCTTGAAGGCTGTTGCAATTCCTTTCGTCGAGGTCCATATCTCGGCAGTTGAAAAGCGCGAGGATTTCAGGCAGGTATCGTATATTCGCCCGGCCGCGTCGAGCACCATCACCGGTCACGGCATCGAGGGATATCGCGAAGCGCTGCTGTTTTTGCAGAATCTACTTGCGGGGAAATAAGGGCAACGACTATAATTCATAACTTGCCATACTTATTTCGAAACATCGTAAGGAGAGAAGTAACGTGAATCCGTTGCTCATCGCAGTTCTTGTCATCTGGGCCGTTTCCGGCATTGGTCTTATTATTTTCGTCCTCCTGCATTCCGGCAAAGGCACGGGTGTTTCCGATATGATCGCAAGCTCGCTGTATTCCACGCAGACGGGCACGAACATTATCGAGAAGAACCTCGACCGCATCACCATCATTTTCGCGGTTGTGTTCATGCTCTCTTTGCTGGTTCTGATGATCATTTATCCGCAGGGTTCTATTGCCGGTCAGTAGGATCGGACAAGAAGAAACTTTTTTCAAATTTCTTCTTGCCAATGACGCTTGTTTGGCATAATATATCAACTCGCAGCCGACGAGGCTGCCATGTCGGAGTGGTGGAA
>JAUNLI010000023.1 GCA_030532315.1 Slackia sp. | reverse complement strand
TTTCAGGCGTCAGCGGCAAACCGTGCTCGAAGCAATGGATGGTCTTATGCTCCGCCCCGTGGTAGCCGAACATACGCTTGATGTCCTCCATGCGGCCGATCAGCCAGATGTAGAACACGAAAATCGCCACGCGAACGATGCCATCGACGATGTTCCACGCAAGCGTGTTGCTGTCGTATTCGCCCACCAGCAGATTCGCGATAAGCGCGGGTGCCACGATGAACAGCACCACGCCGAGCACCAACCCGAGCACCATGGAAAACGCCATTTCCTTTTTGCCGAATTCGAACGATTCGTCGTCGGATGCTTCGTTCGATGCGGCACGCGAGGAATCGCGCGACGGCAATGGCTCGGTGAGGCCTTCGTCCTTTTCCTCAGACGCAGTTGCACCGAATGAGCCGTCGCAACCGCGCTCGCCCGAAACGTCGACAGGCTCAAGCTTCGTCTGCGCTCCGAGCGCATCGATCACGGTGTCGGGTCGACCGAAATCGTCCTTCCACGAGAAACGATCGCCTTCTTCGGCCGAGCAGCTATCCTTGCCGCCTTCTTCGCCGTCGCAATTCTGCTGCGCCGCATCCGTACGCACACCGTCATCCGCAACAGCGCCATCGCCCACGGGCGCATCGCCGTCGCCGTCCTTTTGCGCAGCGTCGTTCGGCGCATCGGAGAATGCGTGCAGCGCCGCCACCTCGAGCGCCTTGTATCCCAGCACGAGGCTTTCCACGAAAGCGCGGCAACCGCGCACAATCGGCCAATACAGCCATTTGTTCTTCGCTCGACCGCTGGCCAAATCATGCTCTTCGGTATAAATGGTGCCGGCGGGTTCGCGCACGCCGACTGCCCAATTGTACTTGCCGCGCATCATGACGCCCTCGATCAGCGCCTGACCGCCTACATGCGTTTTGAGCGCGCCGTCTTCGGAAAACGCACGCTTCAGATCGTTTTGCTTGTCTGCCACTACGGACGCACCACTTTCGGATACGGGTTCCCGCAAGTCATCTTGCCCTCACTGCATTTTCCACGCACACACGACGGACCGGCGTCCATGAACACGTAAGGCGCCGTGGGACGCACCAGCTCGAGCATCGCATGCGCGAGCTCGCGAATCTCCCACTGAGCGCGATTGCAGCAACGAAGCTCGAAGAAGTGCAGAAGCTCGCGCACGTTCATCGTCACCACGATTTTCGTTTCAGACGCGTTGGGAAGCAGATAGCGGGCGTCTTCGGCGGGAATGCCGGCATCCAGAAGCTTCTCATAGGCGGAAACAGCCGCTTCGACGGCCTGGTCGAACAAGGCGTTCGCCTCTTCGTTTTCCGCAATCGTGGAAGGCTTGACGGTTTCGAGCCCGTCTTTGAACTTCACGTAGCGCTGAGACTGCTGATTGAAGCTGGCAAGACGATGACGCACCAGCTGATGCGTCAACGCGCGCGAAACACCGTCGATCGCGAAGGTGTAGCTCACATGTTCAAGCGTCGAAAAATGACCGCTTTTCATAATGGTGGAAAGCACGCTTTGCACCCGTTCGGGCGACATGGTTTCCATCAGCTCGGACGCTCCGACGGGCGCATAGCACAAACGCGCCGCCGTAGCGATGGCGCGTTCAGGATCGGGGGTATGGTAAAGAAGCTCGACCTGCATCGGCTCCTCCTTTCTTTTCGAAACGCCCCAATAATAGAGGACGGCCGCACATGCGGCCGCCAAAAGCATGCGTTTCCCACGAAAGAAACCAGGGCGTCATGCAATGCAATTGCCCATTAACGCCCTTCCTCGATTCCGATGGAGGCGAAGAATTCCTTCCATTTCTCGAACGACGCCCGGCTGATGCCGTGTTCGAGCTGGCAAGCCTCGTAATTCGCGATTTCGGGATCGATTCCCACCTTTTCGACAAGAAAACGAAACAGCAGATTATGGCGCAGCCATATGGCCGAACCGTAGGCGTAGCCTTCCTCGGTCAGCGTGATATCTCCGTAATATGGCTGGTCGACGTAACCCTTCTCTTTCAAGTTGGCCACGGCCTTCGAAACCGATGCCTTCGATACGCCAAGCTTGGTGGCAACATCGACCGCGCGAACCGAACCGTTCGCATCGCCCGCAAGATCGGCAATGGCCTCGAGATAGTCTTCCAGCGAGTGGCTCAACGCGTTATCCGCACGCGATTCAAGCATCGTTTCAGTTTGCACGTCAGACATTATTCGTTCTCCTTGGGCATTCCGTCGGATGATCGGGTCTTCGTTTTCGGCCGGTCGCACGCGCATCCCGTATAGCCTGCGCACGTCGAACAGCGCGGCAAGCCGCTTTCGGGACCCTTGCGCACAATGCGCACGACGACGAAAATCACGCCTGCAGCAACAAGCGCCAAAAACAGCAATCCCCCTGCCATGCAGCTCACCTCTTTTCGGCGCAATACCATACCACAACGCCCGCCTGCATCTTTCATGCAAGCGGGCGCTCGATCAGCATGCTGGAACGCGGCGACATCGCGGGATCGGCTCATGCCACCCTGTCTCAACGAGGATTCATCGACGCAACCCGCCGAAGTAAAGCATCCGCATACGTCTTAGAATCGTCCCAGGAAAACACCGGTTACCGTCAGTCTTTCAGCGCTTCGTCCATAGACTTCACCATATTGTCGGCCGCCGCGCATGACGAACATGACGATGCGCAGCATTCCGACGAACACTGCTCTTTACACCCGCACATTCCTTTCTTGCGAAACGAACGGATGGCCAGGCAGATGCATGCGATAACTATGGCAAGAACAACCGCAGTCGATATGTTCATCTTTCTTGGCTCCTTTCAAATGTGCGCGAAATCGCACCGCCGAATCAGCCCCGAAACGCCGGCTCTATGCGGCCGCAACGCAGGCCGATGAGGTCTTCTTCTCGGAAAAATCGGGCATCGGACGCAGCAGCTGGAAAAGCATGGCCGCCAGCACCACGACAGCGACCGCCGTTCCCGCCGTAAATTGCCCGCTTTCGAAAAACGTGCCGAACTGGAAAACCATCAAGGCTACCGCATATGCGAACACGGTCATGTAGCCGATTGCAAACCAGGTCCATTTCGCCGATTCCATCTGACGACGGATGGTGCCGATCGCCGCAAAGCACGGGGCACAGAGCAAATTGAACGCGCAAAACGCCATGATAGCAGGGGCGCTGCCGCCGAGCATGACCGAAAACGCCTGCCACAAAGACGCATCGCCCTCACCCGCATCGCCCAGGCTCGTGATGATGCCCACCGTTGAAACGACGTTTTCTTTGGCAACAAGGCCCGTGATCGACGTTGCCACCGACTGCCAATCGCCGAAGCCGAGCGGCGCGAACAACGGGGCAATGACGCTTCCGAGCATGGCCATCAAGCTATACTGGATGTAGCCGTCCGCTTCGGTGTCAAGAAGCCCGAACGAGCCTTCGTAAAAACCAAGGTTCAAAAGCGCCCAGATCACGATGGAAGCCAGGAAAATGATGGTTCCTGCTTTCACCATGAAGCTTTTCACGCGCTCCCAGGTAGACATCAGCACCGTGCGCGCCGTAGGCAGATGATACTGCGGGAGCTCCATGATAAACGGCGTCGCCTCACCCGCGAACATACGCGTCTTACGAAGCATGATGCCCGAAACGATGATGGCAGCAACACCCAGGAAATAGAACAACGGGGCAACCCACCATACACCATCGGTCACCTGGCCCGCCAGGGCGCCGAACACAAGGGCGATGATCGGCAGCTTGGCGCCGCAGGGAATCATCGTAGTGGTCGTGATGGTCATGCGACGGTCGCGTTCGTTTTCGATAGCCTTGGTGGCCATGACGGCAGGAACGCCGCAGCCCGAAGCAATCAACATAGGAATGAAGCTTTTTCCCGAAAGCCCGAACTTGCGGAAAATCCTATCCATAATGAACGCGACGCGCGCCATATAGCCGCAGCCTTCAAGGAAAGCGAGCATCAAGAAGAGTACGATCATCTGCGGGACGAAACCGAGCACGGCGCCGACGCCAGCGACGATGCCGTCGAGAATGAGCGATTGCAGCCACGGCGCACAGTCGATCGAAGCAAGCCACGCCTCAAGGTAGACAGGGATGCCTGGCAGGTAGAGCCCGAATTCCGCAGGATCGGGCTCCGTGGCGATCAAGCCTTCCTCGTATTCGCCCAGCGCCTCTTCATACTGCGCGGTTCCCGTATAGAGCCATCCGTCGCCGAAAACGCCGTCGTTGGCCCAGTCGGTGGCAATCGTGCCAACGGTAGAGACGGCGATGTAATACACCAACGTCATCACCAGCACGAAAAGAGGAAGACCGAGCCAGCGATTCGTGACGATGCGGTCGATCTTTTGCGTGGTCGACATGCCCTTAGACGATTTTCGGTACGTGCCGTCAAGCACATGGGCGATGGCTTCATAGCGCCCGGACGTCATGATGCTTTCGATGTCGTCGTCGAAACGCTGCTCGAGGTCAGATCGTACCGCCGCCGCACAGTCAACGACATCGGAATCGAAGAGAGGAGAATCGACGACCCGACGCTCCCCTTCCAAAAGTTTGACCGCATACCACCGCTCAAGACGACCTGGGACCTTATGGTCGATTACAGATTCGATTCCTCCGATCGCATGCTCGATGGCAGCATCAAAACACATCTGCGACGCGGCAGGTTCGCCCCTTCGAGCCGCAGCAACGGCCGTATCCATCAGTTCGACGATGCCATCGCCTTTCAGCGCGCTTATCTCGACGACGGGACACCCCAACTGCCCGGAAAGTTTTGCCACATCGATCGAATCGCCGTTTTTCCTCACCAAATCCGTCATGTTCAAAGCAACGACCACAGGAAGGCCGAGTTCGAGAATCTGCATGGTCAGATACAGATTGCGCTCGAGGTTCGTCGAATCAACCAAGTTGACCACGACATCAGGACCTGCATCGATAAGGTAATCGCGACTGACGATTTCTTCAGGGGAGTACGGAGAAAGCGAGTAGACGCCTGGCAAGTCGATAATCGCCACATCTTTGTCGCGCGTATATTTGCCTTCTTTTTTCTCCACTGTCACGCCCGGCCAATTGCCGACATACTGCGAAGACCCCGTCAGACTGTTGAACAACGTGGTCTTGCCGCTATTGGGATTGCCGGCAAGCGCAATGCTGATCGCCATGCTCGTCCTTTCTTAAAAGTTTTCCTTAGCTAACTTATCTGCGAAAAAAGGGCTGCCCATGCAGCCTTTTCGCCATATCGGAATGCCGCTTACGAAAGCAGGGCGACCAAAACGCTTTCGGCCTCGTTTTTACGAAGAGAAAGCTCGTAGCCGCGCACCGTGACCTCGATGGGATCGCCGAGTGGAGCGGCTTTACGCACATGCACTTCGACGCCTTTCGTAATGCCCATATCCATAATGTGGCGCTTGAGCGCCCCCTCGCCTGCAAGCTTGAGCACACGGGCACCAGAGCCAACCGGCACATCGCGCAACGTCATTGCCTGTTCCTGCTGCATAAACGTTCCTTCCTCTTTCAAACGACGCCCCTTCGCCGCGTCGATTTCTTCATTCGGACACCGAGCGAACACCGCCCCAAAGCCGCCCGAGGAAAACAAGAATCAAAAGCACACCGCCACTTTCATAGCAACCTGGCGATCAAGTGCCACCTGCGCCCCCTTGACCTCGACGATAAGGCTGCCGGCCGTCTCGCAGACAACGCCTACCTGCGCGCCCTCAACGAATCCGAGGCTTTCAAGGTGGCGTCTTGCCTCTTTCGATCCGCGCACGACCGAAACCACGGCCCTATCGCCCGACGAAACGAACGCAAGGGGCACAGAGGCCGCTCGATTCGCGGCATCGGCGCGCAAGCCCTGTTTGGGTGCAGCAGCCAATATGCCGCCGGAGCAGCTGCCGCAATCGTCCGAAACAGAGCAATTTTGCGATTCGCTCGAAAACGACGCCGCTTCGCCCTTCCCCTTCCGAGTATTGCCCGCCCGTATCGCATCGAACAAAGAAGCCATCCTTGCCATGATCGCGCCGTCCTTCAAAGCCATCGGATTAAGTAAACCTTGTGAAACTTATAAGAACATACCACGTATCACTCAAAAAAGGAAGCCTTATGAAACTTTTTCAGACAGCTCCTATCGAGCGCTTAAAAGAACACGCCCACCTGCAGGAATGCACACTTCGAGAGCGACAGATCCGTCCTTTTCGGACAATCTGCCCATCTCCTCGCTTCCACGACGCACCACCGTGACCATCGGAATCGGCATGAACGTCCCGCATCGGCCTTTTTCAAAATCATGCGAAGCGGAAACACACGGAGAAAACCACGGAGGGTCGACACGCTGGAAATCGCACCCTGGCTCGCACGCTTCCTCAGCATCGCCGATCGCCTCAGCCGGAGCGACGGTGGCATCGAAAAAGCGCGACGTCTCAAGCAGACGACCGTCGTGCGTAAGCGGAGGAGCTTGTCGCGAGAAATCGTAGAGACATCCGTAGCAAACGGCCATGTCGTCGAAGCAGCGCGCTCCACACACCGGACATTTTTTCATCAAAGGCTCCTTTCAACCCCTTATCGCCCTTCCACAAGCAACGGCGACCCATGCAATCGCAGGACACGATAGGCGCACGAAAACGAACCGCGCACCTCCACATTGAAAACGACGCTTCGCTGCGTCGGCGCAAACGTACGTCAGTTTGGAAAGACGAACACCGTTTGACCCACCTCGAACCAGGCGCCTTTGCTGCTACGGCGCTCCAAAACCATACGGGCCGCATGACAGCGCAGCCTTCGCGCAGGCAAAACGCGCTTATAAGCCGCAATCACCACTCCCCTCTTGTCCACAAAGGCAACATCGATAGGGAATCTCATACCGAAGGTATGGATGTCGCAACAGGGCGCAAGCACCGCATAAGAACCGCACGAAGACGCCGCGTCGCTTTTCAGCCCGCGCAATCTTTCGAAAACTCCCGTCAAGACGGCAACGCCCTCTTCGCCCGATTCGCAAGGCAAACTCCTCATACCACCACCCCTTTCCTATAGGGACTCACCGTGAATTCCACCTCATGGCGCAGTCCGACAACGTCGACCCCGAACACGCTCACACCCTCAAGAAACGGAGGCGCAAAACGTGCCGACGCCGTATAGCGAATGTGGCCCATCCCCGTTTTCTCGCATACGACCTCGACTGATTCATGGTCCATTCCAAGACGCTGCTCAATACGCAAGCGCACTTCCGCCGCCGACCCGTCCTCCCATCCGTCGTCGGCCTGAAGACGGATCGCATCACGCGCGGCGATATCGAAAGCCGCACAGTCTCCCACGAAAATCAAACCGTTGAGCAAGATGAATGCGACAGCGACGACAACAGGAGTCACGACAGCGAACTCAACCGCCATCTGAGCCGAGCTGCTGCGCAAAATGCCCCAACGAGCCCTTGCCAACCACGCCGCGCAGCTTGATGCAATGCGTTTTTTCGCTCTTACGAGAGCCATCACGGAACCCCCTTCATCGACGCCACCGCTGCAGCAACGGGCCCATCACCTTGGGCCGCCACGTGTTCGGTATTCGCCACAAAAGGCTTCGCCGCCTCGGTATTGGCAGGCTCCAGTCCCGCCGCTTCGAGCATGCCCATCAAGGAATCGGCGGCCCACGACCCCAAGCCCGTCGATCCAAGAAGCGGCAGCGAATCGAACAGTTCCTGCACGCCTTCGCACAAGCCCTCCGTTCCGGACGAATACGCCTTTACCATCGACGCCCAAAGCGACAGCACGGCAGGCCCCGCATCCGAAAGAGGCGGTCCGATGTCATCGACCACGCCGTCGAGAAGCGACGAAAGCACGTCTTCTTCGCCATCTTCCCCAAGCACGCTTGCGGATATAGCCGCATAGGCCCCCTCCTCGCGTGTCTCGGAAACGAACGGGACGGCCGATTCGTCATGCATATCGAACGCAAGCGCTGCCAAGGCGCCGAAACGTCCCGGCGGATAGGCCTCGATGCGGCACGACCCCAAATCCTGAAGCGCCTCATCTATCAGGTCGAACACCCCATTCACGGCGTCTTTCGCCTCGGATTCGGCAGGAATCGCCCGCTCAAGCGCGGCCACGTAGTCATTTGACGCCTCCGCGACCTTGCGGTAGTGGTATTCGAACCCGTTGTCGATCGATGAAGAGGCCGCGGCAACCTTGCCGAGCGAAACCGCATCAAAATCGCACGTCGCACACACCCCGAAGGCTCCCGCATCCTGCTCGGCGAGCGACCCGAATCCTTCGATGCCCGACCGGGCGCCAGGACAACCCTGCCACGCATGAAGGCATCCCGCCGCAACCGGATAGGCTTCGTCGGTGTAAAGCGAGGTCTTCTTCATTTCCGTCGTGTTTTTGGGAAGCATCGGGAAGTCAATGTCGGGAACAGACTCCCCTTCGTCTACCGCCTTGCCCTTGGCAACCTCGCGTGCAGCGAACTCGTAGAACTTCTTACGCAGCGCACTGCGGGCCTGTTCTTCGACGCTGTCGTTTTCGGGCGCCTCCATGGCAACCCGATGAGGGTAATAGGCCTTGGCACGATCGAGCGCGACCTTGAAAGACCATGTGTTCACGCTGTGGTATATCGGATTTTGCGAGGACGGCATGCCCGCAACCGTATCGGCCCGTTCATACATGCAGTATCCCGGAGCGTTGCCGCAATCATGCTTAAAGCCCTCCTCGAGCGCATTCTGTGCGTCTTCTCTCGCTTCTTGCGCGACGGCGGCCGATTCGGCTATCTCGTCACTTTGGCTTTCCGCTGCATCAGCAGCTTCTCCCGACGATTCCGAATCGCCGATAGAAATCGGCTCTCCCCGCAAAGGAACCAGCTCGACATAGCCCAGCGCATCCCCTCCAAGCGAATCGGCATTCTCCTGGATGATCGCCTGAGCCTGAGCCTGCGCAACCACGGGCAAGCCCTCTTGCATTGTCGAAAGCGTCTTTTCAGCAGCCCGAGCAAGATCGTTTCGTTTTGTTAAAATCCCTTTTCCGACATCTATCAGCGATTTCCCAACAGCGGCACTTGCGGGAACGCAACAACATGCCGTGCCCGTTCCCACAAGCGCAAGCCCCGTAAGAGACATGCTCAACAAAGAGGCGTCGGCAACGCGCACGGCGATGACGAATTCCGCAACTTCGTTTTGGGCCGCAAGCGCCGCCGCATCCGCGACAACCTGGACCCCCGCTGCGCGCGACATGCTCCGCGCGGTCCATACACACGCGAATGCAAGGGCACAGGCCGCAAGAATCGCACATGCCGAACCGAACGTGGTAAACCCCTCTTTATCGGAAAACCACTCGGTTGCATAGCGTTTCTTCCGCAAGAATCCGCACATCGCCTCCATAACACGCCTCCTTGAGACAACTAGACCTTGTCATTCCATCGCTCGATCCATCCTTCGGGGCCACACCCCCTCTCGGAATGCAAGAGCCATTCATCTCGAACCGAAGCCGAACACGAAACCTCCTGCCTGTGCATTCCTCCCTCGTCGACAAGGCCTACGACATCCATAGCCACCCCCGCCAATGGAAGCGGCTTGAGCGCATGAGAAATCGACACTGAAACCTGCTCGCTTTCCTGCGTGCCGTCGAAACGAATGTCCCACGAGCCCGCATGGAAGATATCCACGCTCGGGATGGCCTCGAGCCTTCGCTCGATAAACGCACGCACCTCTTCATCGCCTTGGGAAGAACGGGTTTCCAGAAGGCGGCATCCAAACGACGCAGCGGTCTCCATGACCGCCCGGTCGTAAAGCACGATGCAAGGCTGCAAAAGAATCAGAAAACCCACGAGAAGAAGGGGCGCCAGCAAAGCCGCCTCGACACTTGCCTGCCCCAAGCGCTTTTCGCCTGGTCGGACGTAATGTTTGCCGACGGGCCGCACGAGGCCCTCCACAACAAAACGGTCCCTTTCCCTCGATGCTCGCTCCATCGAACACCCCTTCTCTTGAACACAGCGTCTCGATTGCTTCACCGGCCTGAGACCGCATAACCGAAGGCGTCGCCGTGCACACGACCTGTGCGTCGAAAAGACTCAGAACAAAACGACATCGGCCATCCCCCGCGCAAGCCTGTGCGTCAGCGAATCGACCACGCCCGATGCGAACCCTCCCTCGGAAGCAAACCGCCACAAAACACCCAGGCACAAGGCGATTGCCAGAAACGCCGCGGTTACCAGAGCGTATTCCACCGTTCCCTGACCACACGCACCCAGGCAGCGCGTCCTACGACGCAAGCCGATGCCAAGTAGCAGCCGACGCACGTCAAAACATTGCCGAACATCACAACCCATTGATCCCATCCGCGATCGCATTCCACAACTCCTCGATTTTGGGACGAAATACCGTGATGGCCACAATCGCAATGACAACTAAGACACCCACGAGGATCGCATACTCCGTCGTCCCTTGTCCGCTGCGACAGACTGCCTTCGTATGCGCGCGTGCCATTGCAGAGCGCATACGGCTTTCGAACCCGCCCGCACACGCGCTCGCCTGTTCAATCCGTTCGCGCAAAGCCTTCGACATCGCCCGAAAAGCACCTTCTTGCAAGGCCATGCATTCCACACCATTCGCTCTTCCCATGAACCTCTCCTTTCTATCCGTCAGGGCCGCTCAAAGAAACTCAAGCAAAAGCGGACCCATAACCACAATGAGCATTGCCGGCAAAATGAGCGCCGCTGTAGGAACAAGCATTTTCACCGGCGCCTTCGCCACCATCTCTTCCATCTTCGCCCGGTAACAGCTCCGCGCCTCGCTCGCCATGATTTCGAACATGCGCGACATCGGGCTTCCGAAGCGCAAGCACCGCATCACGTTATTCACGAACATCGTCAAAGACGAAACGTCCAGGTCTTGGGCAAGACGTCTCAACGCCTCGTCGCGCGACACCAATCCGCTTTCCCACGACAAGCACGCTCGGCGACAAGCCGCAGCCAACTCGTCGTCGAAGCGATCGCAGTACAAGGCGAATGAGCTTTCGAAAGAAAGCCCCGCCCGCATACCCAGGGCAACCGCATCCACCATCTCGGGAACATGACGCTCGATGGACAGCTTCGCCAACGCACGCTTCTTTCGCGAAAGGGAAGCGCGTGCGCTTTGCCCCCGCATCGCGACAAACGAACCCTGCGCATCCGCCGATCCAAGCGCCTTGCTTCTCGCCCTTAGCCCCTTTTTCCTCTCCTGGAAAAACGCCTGCGCACACAGCCAGAAACACGATCCCGAAATCGCGGCGCACAAACCCGCAAATACAAGTGTCGCCATTGCACCCTCCCGCCATTGCATCCCTGGTCACAACGCGATTGCCAGCATCCTTCGCACAAACACAACGCCCGCCACCTGCATGCAGATGGCGACGACAAGCAACGCCAGGCCCCGCACGTCGGCGAAGAAAGGAGACAGAAACCCCGGGCTCACCACCGAGAGCACCGCCATCAAAAACACAGGAAGCACGCTGACCATCTGCGCAGAAAACCTCGCCTGCGCCGTCTGCACCCGAAGCGAGCGGCGCAGCTCAAGCCCGCGCGCCACCGAATCCTGCGCGGCATGAAGCACAGGAGTAGCGCTACCGCCGCAGACGTATTGCACATCAAGCGCCATGGCAACGAACCCGAGCTCCTCTATTCCCGCATTGCCATGAAATCGCTCCAGAGCGTCTTGTACCGAAAATCCAAGATCGATATCACGTTTCACCTGGACAAACGACTCCTTCAAAGGCTGCTTGGTTTCCTGCGCCACTTCAGAAAACGCCTGAGGAAGCGACAACCCCGCATGCAGGCACGCCTCCATGCACCGAAGCGCATCGGGAACCTGGTCTCGAAGCAGCTCCTGCTCCTTCGCTCTCCCTTGCGACACAGCAACCGACATCGCAAGAACTAGGCAAAATGGGACGAGGAGCGCCGACAGAAGCGTCTTGAACACCACGGCAGCAACGCCCGCAGCGACACAGCAGACAGCCGCGCACAACGACACCACGCTTTCGGACGATGCGTCCCAACCGCGACGCCTCAGCAGCCCCGCTGCATCCGACGAAATGCGCAGAACGCAATGGTTTTTCGTCGCAGCCTGCGAAAACCCCGAAAAGGAAGCAACGCCGTTGCGTACGTAATAGCGAGCCAGCAACACCGCCAAAGCGCGCGGATCTTTCACCGACGCTTCGCCCGAAGCTGCGGCATGCGCGACGACCGCCGCATACGCACGCGAAATTCCTTTTTCCGCAGCCGCAGCGAACATGAAAGCGCAGGCAAACCCCGTCACACAGGAAACCCCTAGAAACACTCCGCTTTCCACAGTGCCACCTCGCCTTCGTCGATAAGCCCTCGGGCGCATGCCCCTTCGACCCAAGAAGGACACTCCTTCCATTCCCCTTCGCCATCCATCGAAACGCGAACAAAAGCCTCACGAATGCAGCACGGACAATCGATACCGTGCTCCACCGATGCGATGGAGCTGACGAAGCGCCTTCCGTCCCTGTCGCGCGAAACCTGCACTACCACGTCAAGCGCCGAGGCGATGTTTGCCTCTATCACCTCGACGGGCAAATCCATCCCATAGCGCACCATGGTCACCAGACGCATCATCATGTCTTCAGGGGAATTGGCATGGAGCGTGGTAAGCGAGCCATCGTGGCCCGTATTCATGGCCGACAACATATCGAGCGCTTCCGCCCCTCGACATTCGCCCACGATGATGCGGTCAGGCCTCATGCGGAGGGCGTTGCGCACCAAATCACGAATCGAAACCTCGCCGACCCCTTCGGCATTGCGCGACCGTGCCTCCATGCGCACGACATGGGGATGCTCGGTGAAACGCAGTTCGGCGGAATCTTCAATCGTTACGATGCGCTCATGCGAATCGATGACGCACGAAAGGGCGTTGAGCATGGTGGTCTTGCCGCTTCCCGTCCCACCGCACACCGCCACGTTTTTGCGCGAAACCACCGCCCATCGCAGGAGCTTCGCAACCCGACCGTCAAAAGAGCCCGTTCGTTCCATCTCCTCAAGACGCATCGCACGTTCGGTGAATTTCCGAATCGTGATGGCAGGGCCGTCCAATGCGATTGGAGGAATGACCACGTTCACACGATGCCCGCTCGGTAATCGCGCATCGACCATGGGGCTGCTTTCGTCGACGCGGCGCCCCAAAGGAGCAAGGATTCTGTCGATGAGAGAGCGAAGCTGGGCCGTACTTGCAAACAGCGCCCCGTACGGCTCGATAACGCCGAAGCGTTCGACGAACACTGCATCGATGCCATTCACCATGATTTCAGTCACATCGACGTCCTCGACAAGCGGCTGAAGCGGACCGAGCCCGAACACGGTGTCAAGCAATTCCACGGAAAGACGGTCTTTCGCATCATTTGACCGCGCCGCCCACTTCGGTGTCGCAAACACCGATTTCATCGCGCTTTTCAGCTCGCTGCGCGCACGTTTCGGATTATCGACCGCAAGCGATGCAAGCGTATCACCGGCAATGATGGCGCCCACCTCGTCCTTGAGTTCGTCGAGCATCCACGCGTTGGCGTCGAGGACGAATTGTCCGCTTTCAGCCTGGGCGGCGCCCACCCGTTCCATCAGCGTCATTTCCCGTCCCCCCTCCCGAATAGCGATCGACGCCTTTTCGGCATTCGTCGCCCGTCTTTCACCACTTCACTGCGATGACCTGGCAGCATCTCGATAAGAAGATCCCGAACACCGCTGGCAAAGACATTCTTCGATTCAATCAACTCTTCGGGATATCCCGCACCGAGCAGCTCGTCAACATCCCTTCCACCGTCCGCAAGCTCGACCGCATGCGAGCCCCGCAGAGCGCATGAGACATCGACTGCAGACAGCAAGCTTGCTTTGTTGTGCCTGTTCACCACGAATGTGAATCCTGTCGTGGCAATTCCCATGCGCGCACATAGCTCGACCGCATGGACCGTCGCACGCAGCGAAGACGGCCTGCTGTCAGTAACAAACGCAACAACATCGCACGCTTCGAGAATTCCCGCGTGACCGTCCGTCCACATCGATCCCGTATTCACCACCACGACATCGAAAGCGCGCTTGAGCGCCGACACGATCGAGACGGCATGACTCGTTACCAACTCGGAAACCTCAAGCCTTCGTGGCGCGGCGATAAGAAAAGGGGCCTGGTCCGAAGAGGTCGTGTTTGCAAGTCGAGACGGGTCTTCCACAACCTCTTCCACACGAAGCGGAGAG
This sequence comes from Slackia sp., assembly GCA_030532315.1. GTDB lineage: Bacteria > Actinomycetota > Coriobacteriia > Coriobacteriales > Eggerthellaceae > Slackia. Next base: position 4,789 of record JAUNLI010000023.1, on the reverse strand, counting down.
GAGATTCCGAGTAAATAATCCAAGTCGCCGAATTGGAAATCGGCATCGAATGCCGCCGCTCTCAACCCCGATCGGGCTGCAACGAGCGCAAGCATCGTCGACAACGTGCTCTTACCGCACCCTCCGCTTCCCGACACCACGGCAATCACCGTTCCCGCCCCTTCTTTCACAGGAGTACCCGCCACCTTGTAGGTCCGATGGGGTGCGTTTTCGGATTCGGCGACACGTGAATCGCTGATAGCCCCTGCGACGCGAATCACTGGCTTGAAAAAATGCGCGGCCGAAACGATAGGCGCAGCATTTGCGGAACAAGAGCCTCCTCGCCCTCCGTCCGTCGACACAATTGCCCTCGTATCGAGAACGTTTCCCGATGTTTCTTCGCATGCGCCGCCTGCCGCCGAACCAGATGGTTTCTCGGGATGAAAGATCGCTTCATCCTCTTTATGAAGCATCTCGCCATCCCTAGGTTCGCCACCTCGACTTTCATTTGCGCCGTGCGCGATTCCCCCTTTCCCCTTCACCGGGGAAGAGTCTTCTCGCTTTTCTCTTTTTGCCGCAGAAAGCGAGGATGCTGGCGGTGCTTCGCAATCTTCACCATGCGTGCCATGTGCGACGCCAATCGTTGGCACGCATTGTTCAACTCGCCGCCGTTCTTCGACCATGTCTTTTTCAAACAATCCTGAGCCGAGGCCGTCATCTTCAATCGGCATTTCGTTTCTCGTCGAAAGCGCAGGCGCCTCAAGGCACGATGCAAATTCAGCCCTTTTCCTCGCATAGCGTTTTTCGAATACCGCCCGCGACCATAAGGCGTCTATCCCCGCATTCGCAGCACGACTTGCAAGCGATCCATTCTGTCCGTCAGAGATAAGGAAAACCTTCTTCAGCGGATCGTCGTGCTTGATTGCGGCGGCAATATTAATCGGCTCCATATCGTCGCACGACTCCACCCACACCTCATCGATATGCGCACACGAACACGCTGTCGATCGACATTCTTGGGCTTTTGTCTCGCACGCAAGCCACGACGAATCTTGGTTTGCGCCGAAAGGTCTTTCAGAAAACGAAGCCCGCTTCGTTCGGGAATCCGTGCAAAGCAAAACATACTTATCCATGGTGCTACACCTCCTTCGCTTCGCGTCCTTCGGCATCGTTCGAAACTTCGTCCGTTTTCGAAACCGACCCTGCCTCCGCCGACGCACCGCCATCCGTCAAACCCAAACCGGTCGCGTCTAATTCCGCCGACCCCTCGTCGCCTCCCTGCGTTCGTCTCTCGGAAGCAAAGCCGCGCGCATCTTCCTTCGAAGCATCACTGCCCGACGTTTCTTCGGAAGGAAGCGAGAAGTACAATTCGCTTTTCTGCGAAGCCGCGATAAGCTCTTCGACCATTTCCGGCTCGACCGCCAATACCACCCATGTAACATCAGGTTTTTTCTCCGACTCTTCCAAGGATGTGGAGCTCGTCGAAAGCACCAGAACACGCGATGCGAGCAGATCGGTAGACGACCCCGTTGCGGAATACACATCCACCCTCGACCCAGGAGCGAGCGAGCCACCCACGGCCGATACCGCTTTCGCAGGCACACTGACGGCGCATTTCCCATCAGGAACTTGCAGCGCCACGTTTTCATGCTCATTGAAACGCTGCTCGACAATGACTTCACCTGCATAAATAGGACTTGTCACCGGGAGTGCGGAAATTTCCGTCAGGTCGGACACCGCTCCGTCAGGTACCAATTCGCTTAACCAAAGGCGCTTCTCGGAGTTGGACGAATCGAGCATGTCCCCTGCCGCTATATCCTCGGTTGCAACGACGATTTCAACCTGTTCGCCCCCGTAACGGGCGAGCGCATCAGAGCGTTCTTTTTCCATATCGGCCCGCAAATCCGCGGCATAGGACATAATCCCCAACACACACATCACGCCGCATACCGCCCCTATGGCCAAATGTGCCCGACGTCGCATCAGCTCCCCTTCCCATCCGCACGCTTCCCTAAACAACGATTCAAGATGTACGGAACGAATAGATAAGTCAGCCATATCGACATCGAGCCCGTCGTTTGAAAGCAATTCAATGATGACGAACACACCCGGTCGCCTTTAAGAAGGTTTAATCGGCATTCCTGACTTGTCGCATGCTGTATTCAGGCCGAAACCTTGCCGTTATCCGGCAATGACGGCTGTTTTTCAAGTCGGATTCTTCTGCGTAATCAAATGCAAAGCCCTTGCTTCCCGAACATGCACGGCTCGAAGATCCCTGATTCGAATTCGTCCACGACAACGGACGTCCAGCTTAAAACCAGGAATATAGACAAAAAGCCGGAGCAAATGCTCCGGCCCATGAAGTCGAACGACGATGCCCCATCAAGGCGCAAACCGCATGAGGGCCTATAAAAAGAAAAAGACACGAACCCAAAGGGTTCGTGTCGTATTCACTGGTGGGCGATGAGGGATTTGAACCCCCGACCTTGTGCTTGTAAGGCACCTGCGCTCCCGCTGCGCCAATCGCCCATAAGGCTTGCTATTTTCTCATACGGAAGGTTTTTTGTCACTGTTATTCTAAAAAATCTTTTCCATCCAAATATGAGGCTGCCCTTCATCTTCATAGTCGACGTCACCGACCCGTTTATAGCCCATTCCTTCATACCAGCCTTCAAGACGAGCCTGCGCATGAAGCCTCATCGAAAGAGCCCCTTTACGCGAAGCGGCCGATTCGCATTCTTTCACAAGCATCCGCCCAATGCCACGACCCCTGAATTCAGGCAATGTAGCAACGCGACCAACAATGTAGCACCGCGAAGACTCAGATTCGGGAAAGCATCGCGCGCACCCCACCGCTTCGCCATCGCTAAAAATCGTTATATGTTCCGCATATGCATCAATGTCATCGAATTCGTCTTCGTAGCCCTGCTCTTCAACGAACACCTTCGTTCGAATAGCAAAAGCATCGTCTTTCGCGTCATACCGAACGTCGAAATTAGCCATTCTGCTTTCCTCTGTCTCCTGAACGTGCATTTTCCTTTGTACGTATATCTTCGCCGTATCCTACCATCGTCATGATCGCAACAGATGGCATCCCTAGAAACAAGCAAGCCATTACAGCATAAGAAAGCCCCGGAAAACCGGGGCTTTCAAAATCAAATGTAAGGCAGATCCTACAAGATCATCATTGCGGCAGTCACAACCACCAGGCAGATGGCAGCAAGAACGATCAGGAGCTTCCAGACCCACTTGAGCCACGTACCGTACTGAACGTGAGCAACAGCAAGACCACCCATGATGGCACCGCACGTCGGGGTGAACAGGTTCACCAGACCGTTCGCAGAGCTGAAAATCATAACCATGGTCTCAACGGAGAAGCCGAGGTTCGCAGCCAGCGGGCCCATGATGGGCATAGACACCGTAGCCATACCCGAGCTCGAAGGAATCAGGAACGAGAGAACCACATAGAGCAGCCAGGATGCAGGCGCGAAGATGAATGCGGAAACGCCCTGAAGCGCGTTGGAAGCGTTCAGAAGAATCCAGTCAGACATGCCCGTCTCAGCCATCAGAATGGAGATACCGCGAGCAAGAGCGATAATCATGACAACGCTCATCATGTCGGCGCAACCATCGATAAACGCCTTCACGGTCTCGGATTCGGAGAGGCCGCCAACGAAAGCAATGATCAGAGCCAAAACGAAGAACCAGCATGCAGCCTCAACGAAGTACCACTGGCCAAGCGGAAGACCGGTGATAACCTCGGACCAGCCAAGGAACAACGTGATGCCGAAGTCTTCCCACGGAATGAAGCTGATGACCATGATAATGAAAGCAAGAGCGAAAACGACCAAAGCGCCCTTCTGACGACCAGTCAGAACAACTTCGCCTTCAGCTTCGTCTTTGCCGAAGTTTTCCTTCTCTTCCTGCTGTTCCTGCAGGGAAAGGATGGTCGAGCCACGATCCTTCTTGACCTTGGCGGCATACTTCATAACGAAAAGGATGGAAACAGCAAGCGTGCTGATCCAGAGAATGGCACCGAGCATGATGATGGTACCCTGGTTCACCTGAATGCCGGCGTCGACCAAAGAGGAGACAGCTGCACCAACAGCGAACGGGTTGACCGTCGAGCCAAGAACACCGCAGCCAGCACCAAGCAAAACAACAGCGGATCCGACAAGCGCGTCAAAGCCTGCAGCGTACATGGTTGCAGCAAGCAGAACATAAAACGGAACCGTCTCCTCGCACATGCCGTACGTGGTACCGCCGATAGAGAACAGAATCATCAGAATCGGAATAAGAACCAATTCATTGCCATGCAGCTTCTTCACCAGAACGGCGATGCCGTTGTCGAGAGCACCGGTCTTGGTCATAACACCCAAGAAGCCACCCAGAATCATAACGAAGAAGCAGACCTCAAGAGCGCCGCCCGGGAACGTATCCGGGTTGGAAGCACCGAGAACGATATCTTCGGGCGCACCAGTGAAGCCATAGATAGGCGCAGTCAGAATGTTGGAGAGAGATGCACCCGTAACGGTGCCGCCAGTTGCCATAGCCGCAACCCAAGAGACAGCAGCCAGAACAACCAACAAGATAAGAAGGATACTAAAGGAACTAATAGGGTCCTTCTTCTTTTTAACTTTGTCAGCCATGATATTCCCCTTTCAAATGGGTATCCATGTCTTATGGCTCTTTCCTCCATAAGACATGGAATCCCGCCGAAGGCACCCCTACCCCCGGCGGGACTTTGTACCCTTTTAATTAAGCGGTGATAACCGTGCCGGTCTCACCAGCGAGCGCCTCTTTCGCGCGC
>JAUNLI010000193.1 GCA_030532315.1 Slackia sp. | reverse complement strand
GGCTTGTGTAATACGATTGCTTCATGCGTGCTCTTTTCCTGATGCGCGGCGAGGCGTTTTCTTGGTTGCTTTCTGCAATCCTCGAGCAAAGCGGCGGGCCGGTCAAGCGTCTGCACCAGACCATCGAATAATCAACGCCGCGGTAACACGGATGTGCGCAGATCGTGACGAAGCGCTCCGGGCTTGCAATATCGGCCTTATATGATATTATTTCTGTATCAAATAACAGGTTGGAGCCTGAAGCCAGACGAGGGGAATCGAAGGAAAACCGCGTCCGCCTAAGGCATCCGCCCATCGCGAAAGGACCTATCATGGCACACGTTATCAACGCTTCCGAGTTCGAATCCAAGGTCATCCAGGCACAGGGTCCGGTTTTGGTGGACTTCTTCGCCACCTGGTGCGGCCCCTGCAAGATGCTCGCCCCGGTTCTTGACGAAGTTGCCGCAGAGGTCGAAGGCAAAGCGGCGGTTTACAAGGTTGATATCGATCAGTCTCCCGAGCTTGCCCAGCGCTTCGGCATCATGAGCGTTCCCACCATCCTCGTCTTCGAGAACGGCGAGGTCAAGCGTTCCACCATGGGCGCGCAGCCCAAACAGAACCTCCTGGCGCTTCTGGGCTAGGCTCTTTGAATCAAACGCGAAGCCCGGCTCGTCGAGTCGGGCTTTTTTCATCGCGCGGAGACGTTTGCTGCGATCGCGCGAGTTCGTAACCTTTCGCAAGCTTTTCGGCGTGTTCGCCCGCTTGCTTTACCAGGGAGATCACCATGGAGAAGAACACTCATTTCAACGTCGCTGTCATAGGTCAGGGTCCCGCGGGCCTTACGTCGGCGCTTTACGCCGCCCGCTCCGGGCTTTCCACGGTCGTGTTCGAACGAATGGGGCCAGGCGGTCAGATGACCGAAACCGAGCACTTGGACAATTACCCGGGATTCGCCGAAGGCGTTTCTCCGTTCGATCTGGCCTTTGCTATGAGCGCTCAGGCGAACCGCTTCGGCGCCGTTTCCGTCAACGAGGAGATTTCGTCTCTGGACCTTGCGTCCTCTCCTAAAAAGCTCGTGACAGCGTTCGGCGGCGAATACACCGCCGATGCCGTGATTCTCGCTATGGGTGCCGAGCCGCGCGCCCTCGGCGTCGATCGCGAAGGCGAACTCGCGGGCAAAGGCGTTTCGTACTGCGCGACGTGTGACGGCGGGTTCTTCCGCGGAAAGACCGCCGTGGTCGTGGGAGGCGGCAATACCGCGCTCGGCGACGTGCTGTATCTCTCTCGCATTTGCTCCGAGGTTCACCTGGTCCACCGTCGCGAGGGCTTTCGTGCCGATGCCGTCTATACGGATGCGCTCGAAGATCTTGCCAACGTGACGGTTCATGTGAACAGCGTCGTCGACGGCCTTCATGACGAAGAAGGCAAGCTCTCGGCCGTGACCGTACGCAACGTTAAGACTGGCGATTCCTTCGAGCTGCCCACGTCGGCTTTGTTCGTGGCCGTGGGCACGCAGCCGAAAAACACGCTGCTCGAAGGCTCGGGCATCGAACTCGATGCGGCGGGCTACGTTGTGGCGGGCGAGTCGGGTGCTACGAGCATCCCCGGCGTCTTCGTTGCGGGCGATTTACGCACGAAAGCGTTGCGTCAGGTATCCACCGCCGTTGGCGATGGCGCGAATGCCGCTAACGCTGCTTTCGAATTTCTGTCGCTTTCGTAAAATGCTTTTGCGCTAGCGTAAAATACGCGCATCGCTCATGCGGTGCGCGTTGTTGCGTTCGGGGGCGTTTTGCCGCGCCGTGCGCGTATGCCGGCTTTCGCGCGAGTGCGCCGCATCGTCATTCTGAGCGGCGCTGTGCGGCATACAATCCGCTTTCCCGAAGACGCGAATGCATCGTCAACACAAAGGAGGAAAGGCATTCATGAGTTTGAAGAAGAAACTGCTCGCCTGCGCATGCGCCGCGTTCGTGGCGTGCGCGGCGTTTGCCCTGGCGGGCTGCGCGGGCAATTCCCAGCAAGAGGCTCCGTCGGAGGGCGCCAAGCAGGCGTCCATGCGCATCGGCACCATGCAGACCGAGGATTCGCTTCCGTTCTGGGTTGCTGAGCAGGATGGCCTGTATACCGCGAACGGCGTCTCCGCCGATGTGGAGATCGTGACCTTCCAGAGCGCCCAGGAGCTTTCCACCGCATTCGCGGCGGGCGAGATCGATGCGGCCATGACCGACGTGCAGCAGGCCGCGGCCTTGCAGCTTTCGGGCGTGGACGTCCAGCTTGCTTGGGTGACTTTGGGCTCTGACGCTTCCCAGGGTCGTTTCGGAATTATGACCTGCCCCGAGTCGGGTATCACCAGCTTGGCCGACCTTGCAGGCAAAGGAATCGGCGTCGGGTCCAACACCGTTCCCGAGTACGTCATGGACAAGCTCATGGAGGCCGCCGGGGTGCCTGAAGACCAAATCGCAAGCGAAGAGATCAAGAAGATGCCCGTTCGCTACGAGTCCATGGCGAACA
>JAUNLI010000022.1 GCA_030532315.1 Slackia sp. | reverse complement strand
TCGAAGTTCTTCTGCGCCTCGTAGAAGCAGCTGCGCGCCAGGCGGTTGAACACGTTGGTGAGTAGCGCCCCCTCTTTGAGGACCGGGTCGGCCACACGCGGATCGTTGCGCTTGGCTTCGTCGGGATCGAACGGCTTGGGCTTGAATCCGACGGATTTCTGATCGAGACCAAGGCCCAGCCAATGCGCACGCAGCTGCTCGACCGTGTAATGCTCGAGCAGATCGTCGGCCGAAGGAGGCTTAAGCGCTCCCGAAGACGAGGCCTTCGTCTTGCCGAACAGAATGTGATGGTTTGCAATCAGGCGCGTCTGCTGAAGCTGGCCTTCGGCAGGTTCGGACTGCATGGCATTGCCTTCTTCAAGACCCATCCACAATGCAGGCTGGGCAACGCCGTAGAAATACAGATTGTCCTGGCCGATGAACTGATAGACGCACGCCTCGCTCGAGCACCACCAGTCACGCACGGCAGCAAGGTTTTCGCCGCGCTCTTCAAGCGCCGTGGCGCTGAAGCTGATCGGCGCCCACAGGCTTTCGGGCCAGCACCACACGGTCAGACCCTCCACGCCGTCCATCTCGGGAACGTCGACGCCCCATTCCACGTTGCCGGAAATGCGGAACGGCACGAGCGCCTTGCCGGTGCGGAAGCGCACGCCCGCCTCGAACAGCAAGTCACGGGCCGCGTCGCGGTCTTCGATGCTTTCAAACTCGATTTCGAACGACTGCTTGCCCTTTTCGGCCTCGTGGAACACATGCGAAGGCAGCTTGTCTGCGATAGCGCGATAATCATCTTCAAGCTCGTTTTTGATATACATCACCGGGGGCACCAGGAACTCCTTGGCGCCCTTGACCACCACAGGACGCACTTCCTCGTCTGCTTCGAGGCGTGCGGCATGCTCTTGCAGCTGAGTGCGGAAGTTCGGCAAGTCGAAATACCAGTTGCGCACCGGACGCATCTCGGGAACCTCGCCCGTAAGGGTGGAAACAGGCTTGATCAGGTCTTCGGGGTTGAACTGGTGTCCCAGATCGCATTCGTCGGCATAGGCCTTTTCCGATTTACAGCCCTGCACGGGGCAATGGCCCAGCACCTGGCGGCCGTTCAGAAACGCGCCCGCCTTCGCATCGTAGAACTGCAGGGTTTCCATCGTGTTCAGGTGGCCGTTCTCATGCAGACGACGCAACACGGCGTCGGTCACCTGCTGATGGACCTCGCCCGCACGCCCCATGCCGCTTCCCTCATAGATGGAAAGCGAAATGTCGTAGGCGTCGAGCGTGGCCTTTTGCGCATCATGGTTGCGCTTGACGTAGTCGTTGATGCTGCCCTCGAACCCTTCGCCTTCACATGCAGCACAGGCCTTGCGATAGCCTTCCTGAATAGGCGAGCCGAAACAGTCGGTGCCCGAAACGAACAAAACGTTTTCAGCGCCCAGACGGTCGCGCAAAAAACGCGCGTACGCATCGGCGGGAACGAAAACGCCCGCGACGTGCCCGAAATGCAGCTTCTTGTTGCCATACGGCATGCCCGCCGTCACCACGGCGCGCTTCGGCCAAGATACCGTGCTCAGATAACTCACGAAAGAACACCTTCCTGCTTCAACAAGCCCAACAACTCTTCGACCGCTTGCGACGAAGCCGAAGAACCGAACAAATCCATCAAAGCGCCCAGATCGGTCGCAGACGGCGTGAGACGCACCACATCGTAAGACGGCGAGCCCTCGTAGATATCGTATTCGATGCCGCCGAGCTCGGCCGCTTTATCAAGCGCCGCGTCGTAAATGCCCACCTCGTCGGCAAGGCCGTTTTCGACAGCCGTCGTGCCCGCGAACTGCATGCCCGTGGCAAGCGCGCGAACCTCGTCGACCGTCATGGAGCGGCCTTCGGCGACGTTTTGAATGAACGTCTCATTAATCGTATCGACCAGCTCCTGGTAATAAGCGCGCTCTTCTTCGGTCAAAGGACGCGTGCCGTAGCTGGAATCCTTCGAATCGGCCGAAGCGATATTATCCACCGAAATGCCCAGCATATCCATCAGACCCGACAGATCGGACGTCTGCATGACGGTGCCGATCGCGCCGATGGCCGTGGTTTCGTTCACGAAGATGTAGTCGGCCTGGCTAGAAATCTCATAAGCGGCGCTGCAGTTCATCGAAGCGCTGGACACCACCACGGGCTTGGAGAAATCACGCACGTAAGCGGCCATTTCTTCGCCCGCCGTGGCAACGCCGCCGCCGGAGTCGATGCGCAGCACCACGGCCTTGATATCGGGATTGTCCTCGGCCTCCTGCAGCAGATCGCGCAGACCTTCGGGGCTGCACGACGTGCCGTCGTATTGAATCGTGCCGGCGATGTCGATCACGCCGACGCTGTCGCCCGTGGTGACGGCCGCCATGTCGGTCTGGCCGACCGACATCATGTTCGAATACACATGCGAGCACGAAAGAGCGCCGATGGTGAACATGAACACGATGATGAACAAAAACACGCCGCCGACGATCCAAGGCGCCTTGCTTTTCTTCTGCGGAGCCGCCGCGGGGGCGTACGCGTAAGCCTGCTGCGCATACGGCTGGGCCTGGCTATATTGCTGCTGCGCATAGGCCTGTTGGGCATACGGCTGCGCATACGCCTGCGGCCGAGCCGTCTGGGGCGGCACCGGCGCAGCGCCCGGAATCTGATTCTGGTCCGTCATACGAACCCTCCTTCGCATGGATGCGCGGCGGAAAACCCGCATGCGCAGCTGCGCGAAAACACGCGCGACATAATTTCACTATGGTAGCGGAAAACGTTTCGCCTTACACCAGCACCTTGAAGACCGCTTTTTTCACCGGCACGGAACCGTTCACCGCGATGCCCGGCTTATGGCCATCGTCGGGAAAGCAAGCCACGAACGTGCCGGGCGTCATGACCACCGACGCTGCGGCATCGCCGTCGAGAAACATGTTGTCGGCCTCTTCGTCAAACGGTTCGGCAGAAAGCGCGCCGACGAACTGCACGTCGATGCGCTCGGCGCCCTCGAGTACCATCTGCACGTCGATGTAACGACGATGGGCTTCGAAACGGCAATCTTCGAATGCGCGCGTGTCGTAGGCGCAGACGTTGGCGAACAGAACGTCGCCGTCGATGTCATGACGACCGGGCTCGAGCGCACGCAGATCGTGCTCGCGCGCATATTCGATTGCGCGTCGAACGCCGGCGTGTCCGATCGAGTTCATGTCCGTCGTGTCGATATGTCCGAAAATCATCGGCGTTCCCCTTTCGTCTTCGCAGCCGCAAAAGGCTGCGTGCAATCGATTTCCTGCATTTGCGCGTTATGCCAAAAGCTCGCGCGCGGCCGCTTCAAGAGCATCGAGCAATGCCGACGCCTCTTCGGCCGCATTCGCCTTCGCGAACAGATATGCCTTGATCTTGGGCTCGGTGCCGCTCGGGCGCACAATCAGTTTGCAATCGCCCGCAAGCGAGAACTCCACCACATTCGCACACGGAAGCGTCTGCCCGGCTTCGGCCGCGCCTCCCACCACAGGCATAGCGGCGCCTTCGGCATAGTCGGTCACGCGCTCGACCGCAAGCCCCGCAACCGAACTCGGAGCGTCGGCACGCAAGGCCGCCATAAGCGACGCCATCTTCTGCGCGCCGTCCGCCCCGGGATAGCTCAGCGAAATGGTGCGATTCAGGCAGTAGCCGTAACGCTCGTACAGCGCGCGCATCGCTTCTACCAGGTTCATTCCCTGCTCGCGATAGAAGCGCGCCATCTGGCAAATCAGCATGGATGCAACCACGGCGTCTTTGTCGCGCACGTGACTTCCCGCCAAATACCCGTAGCTTTCCTCGAAACCGAACATGAAGCGATCGGCTTCCCCTGCGGCTTCGAGCAGACCGATCTGCTCGCCGATGTATTTGAAGCCCGTCAGCGTACGACGCAATTCGAAACCATGGGCGCGCGCCACATCGTCGGCCATGGCCGACGAGACGATGGTAGTCACCGCAATGCAGCGAGAAACGTCTTCGCCGCGCTCGGCACGCATGCGGGCCAGGTAGTCCATAAGCAGAATGCCCATTTCATTGCCCGTGACCAGCGTGTAATCGTCGCCGTCCTCGCACGCCACGCCCACACGATCGGCATCAGGGTCGGTGGCAAGCAGCAAATCGGGGGCCGCGCCTTGGGCCGCACGCTCGCGGCAGCGCGCAATGCCCGCCTCGAGCGCTGCACGCTCTTCAGGATTGGGATATTCGCACGTGGGGAAATCGCCGTTCGGTTCCCCTTGCCCTGCAACAACGTCGAGGTTCGAAACGCCGATGCGGTCAAGCGTCGCGCTCACGCATTCGAGCCCCGTGCCGCACAGCGGCGTATACACCACCTCGAGCGGACGCTTCGTCTGTTCGGGCGTTTCCTGCGACTGCGCAAGCACCGCATCGACGAAACGTGCAAGCGTGTCGTCACCGATTTCTTCGATAAGGCCCTCGGAAACCGCACGGTCGAAATCGATCGTGCGAGCACATGCGCCGTCGGCCTCGAAATAGCCGAGGCAGGCGATGCGTTTCGAAATATCGGCCGCTGCCTCGCTCGTAATCTGGCATCCGTCGGCACCATAGACCTTGTAGCCGTTATATGCGGCAGGATTATGGCTCGCCGTCATGTTGATGCCCGCGCTGCAGCCCAAGTCGCGCACCGCGAAAGAAAGAGCGGGCGTGGGTTCGACGCGAGGATAGACAAAACAGCGAATGCCGTTTGCCGCAAGCACGCATGCGGCGGTGCGCACGAACAGCGCGCCCTTGTGACGCGAGTCGCGCGCAATGGCGACGCTCGGCTGATCGAAGTGCGCGTTCAGGTGGTCTGCCAGGCCTTGCGTTGCACGGGCCACGGTGTAGACGTTCATGCGGTTCGTGCCCGCGCCGATCACGCCGCGCAAACCGGCCGTTCCGAATTCCAGACTCTGGAAAAACGCATCGGCGATCGCTGCATCGCCCGCATTCGAGAGTTCTTCAAGCTGCGCTGCCAGCTCGGCGTCGGCCACGCACTCGGTCCAGTGCGCAAGAGCAGCGCGCACGTCGATTTCGCTCATAACCCGTCCCCTTGTCACATGCGCCCTTGGAAAAGCGGCAGGCTTTATCGGGCGCGTCCATACGATTTCCCGATTCTACCAATGACGCTTCCCGCGAGCCAGAAAACGCACGACAAAGCAACAAGCGAACCGTGGCCCGCTTTTAAAAGCCGAGGCAAAGGGATACGCTCCGACGCGTGGCAAATTTTCTTTCCCATCGGTCGCCATCATGCAAACGCACGAAAACAACCGGGCAACCCGTGCATAAAACCGCCCGTCAACGCAAAAAAGACACCATTTGCCAAATACGGTTATCCACCCGCCGAATCAATGTAAGATTCCATTGACATTTGTTAAATCAGATAAAAATTATCGTCTTTCTTCGAGGAACCATGGTATTGTGGCCACAACGTCAGGGCGGCACCCTGGCAAACGAAGCATTACACGCCTCGAAAAAAAGGAAGGAGGCATTCCCATGAATGCCTATTTCATCGCCGCGAAAGCAAACGCCTGGGAAGTTTCCCAGCAGGTCGGCCATGCCATCGAAGCACATCAGCCCGAGTATCTCACCGATGCCCAGGGCCGCGGAGCAGGATGCGACATGCGCACCAAGCGCAAAGTCATGACGCGCCCTTGCCTGTTCAAAGACCTCTTCCGCATGGCTCAGAAAACCGTCGCCTAAAATCGACGGCCGACAAACGCCGACCGCACGTAAAACCGTCGGCAATCAAACGTCAAAGCACGGGACGCCTCCATTGAAAGGCGTCCCGTTTTCGTATATGAGCTTCTCCTATGCCTCGCCCGCATCAAGGAAAATCTTGCGCGTGACGAAGTTCCATACCATGACGACCGCCGTCGCTACGATTTTCGTCAGAAGGTAATGCACGCCCAGAAGCTCGACGCCCGCCCACATGCACGCGTTGTTGATCAGCAGGCCGATCACCGACAACACGACGAAAATGACGAACTCGCGGCGACGGCTCATGTCCTCTTTATGCGTGAACACATAGCGCATCGAAGCCACGTAGTTGAACACCACCGATGCGGTGAACGACACCGTGGCGCTTATCAGATAGTTCACGCCGAAAAGCTCGGTCAACAGCGCCAGCAGACCGTAGTCGATGACAAACGCAATCGCACCCACGACGCCGAATTTCATGAACTGAGCGAAAAGCTTCTTCATACCAACCTTCCATCGTCATCTCGCAAAAGCGCAACCCCCTCGAAAGCCGCATCCACCCGAAGGGATGTGCGAAGATTCCATGCTCAAACAGTCCTGAGGTCGCATGAAAGCCACATTAAGTGGCTTTCAGCTCCTGCGGAACTGCGCGTGAAACCTCCGCACATCCCTTTCACACGCGATTCCAGAGCGCTTTCGCCCATCGGAGATTCGAGAAGGACGTCGCACAGTTCCGCACCCCTCCCCACAAGATGCCAGCCTGGGTTACCAGTCGCTTGGAGGGCCTCCCCCCTGGACGTAAGAGCGCGCCCATCCATCAGGGTTCGGGAAGGGCCCCGCGCGCCAGTTCCGCACGAGCCAATCGCCCCTGACGGGGCGATTGAGCGAGCTCAGGATTGTTTGAGCACGAGGCCCTTCCCGAACCCCGTCTCAAAACAACGCGCCCTTACGTCCAGAACTGGAACGTTTCCAGAAGCGACTGGTAAGCCCACGGATACGCATCGCTCCACCAACCGGATTCCGCCGTCAAGCAAAGCAGGAACGTGTATGCAAGGCCCGCAAACACCGCCACGGGCAACACGCGCAACATGAGCGCATGCAGCGCGCTGCCAGGCGCCATATTCTCGTTCAGGATGAACACCACCAGCACCGCGGCCATCAAGAACATGATGCTGAAATCAGCGAAATAACGCTGCAGAATGCCCGCCACTTCGGCATCGGCGATGCCGATGATCAAACCCGACGCCAACAGCACACCGACAACACCCGCGATCGTGCGCGTCTTGCGCTGGCTCATGCGCATGCGCAGAGCCGTTCGGGCGAACGGCAGGACCCACAAGAGCGGGAAGCACGCGAAAATGCCGCCGAAAGTAACCTCTTTAACGGTCTGGCCCAGATAGGTGGTATCGAAAGGCGTCGCCTGCAGATAGGGAAACACGCCCGATGCCGTCGGAGGCTGGAAGAAATAGGCGAACAGCGCAGGAGCAATGCGACCTGGCGCCATACCGCGCTTGGTCATATCGTTGACGGTGAGGTTGTAGTTCGCCCCGAAATCGAACAGCGAGCCGAAGCGCGCGTAGTTGTACCACATCACACCGGCAACAACCAGCACATACGGCGCAATCAAGCATATGAACTGACGTGCGCCTGCCGCGGTTTTGATATGGCCCTCGGTAATGAACGGACGCCAGAACAACGGAAACGCCAAAAAGCTCAGCATCACAAGCTGAGGACGACATCCCACGACCAACGCCATGCACAGCGAACCCGCCAGATAGAACAGCTCAGGGCGACGATGGGCTCGCCCAAGCATCCAGAAATACAGGCCCCAGACCGAAAACGCCAAAGCGAGCATGATCGGCAGCGAATAGAACGTGGGGAACTTCAGCAGATACATTGCGCCGCTGCAACCTACCAGCGCCATTTGCAGCAATAGATACAGCCCCAAGCTCACGCGTTTGAAGTGATAGCGCGCAAAGCGGTCGATCAAGGCGGAAACGCCCGCAATGAAGGCAACCATGGCGATCAGCACGCCTATTGCCGTGGGGAAATTCGCACCCGTGGCAAGATAGAACGGAAGATAGAACAGCACCACCGGCACGACGCCGAAGTACACGTAATAATGCCCTTCGTAATACGCGACGTCCCACAGGTAGTTCTCGCCCGTTTCCTTGACCAGCTGGTCGCGCGCGCCGCGATCGTAAGGGTCTTCCATGTTCAAAAGCCAGTTCGGCGGCTCTTCTTCAAGATACAGCTTGCCGTGCGCCATGCTCTTGGCAAGCTCGGCATATTGCTGGGCGTTGTCGCCACCCACCTCGAACGTGTTCACCAGACTTACGCCGTCCCACGAACCGGAATTGTAAGACGACGTGGCAACGCCCACGAGGTTGGAACCCATGAACAAAAACGACGAGCACAGCCACACCTCCACGACCACGATGCCGATGGCCGCGATCTTCGAACGATGCGGGTGTTCCTTGATGGCGATACGGTAAAGCCCGCTGCGCGGACGAAACGCGTAGGCGAACGTCATCACGGCAACGGCCGTCAAGAAGCGCAGCATGCTAAACGAGAACGGCTCGGGCGCATTGATCGACACGCCGTCGAGATAAAGCGGATACACCGTTTTCTCGCCGCCGAACTCAATGCGGAGCTTGCCGATTTCGCCCGATGAATTCAGGTTGAGATATTCGCTTTCGTCGCAGTTCGTGGCTACATTCGTCACGGGAACGCCCGAGGTGTAGTCGGTATCGTCGAAATACGTCGAATGCGCGTCGTCGGTAAACCATATCTTCACGGGCACGTTTTGCGCGCCCTGGTTCCAGCTGAAATCAAGCCGCACATTGTGCACGACCACGCCAAGATGGTCGAATTCGATATCGTTGTCGACGGCGGATATGCGAAAGCGCCCGTCGGCCGCCTGGGGAAGATCGACCTTCGAATCAAGCGTTACGGTTTCCCAGCCAAGCGAGCGCCAATGGTTGAAGTTGAACACGGCCGCCTCAAGCAGCGCCGCACAGAACACGATAATGCACGCCGCCTTGAAGAAGCGACGAATTTCAGGATGATGGGTGGCTACGAATTCTCGCAGCAATGTCATGAATGCACGCATGGCCGACATTATAGCCGACAAAAAAACGGGAGGAGGCGCGATGCCTTCCTCCCGTCGAAACACCGTCTAAGCCGGCGGAATATGGGCCTGGATTACAGACCGAGCAGCTCTTTGACGTCTGCGTAGACCTCGTCGACCGGACGATCGCCGTCGACGGCCTTGAGCAGCGACTTGCCCTTGTAGTAGTCGATCAAGGGGCTGGTGCTCTTCTCGTAGACATCGAGGCGGTTGCGCACGGTGGCCTCGTTGTCGTCATCGCGCTGATACATCTCGCCGCCGCACTTCGGGCAGGAGGCGTCAGCGGCAGAGCCGATATAGCCGCAATCTTTGCAGCAACGGCGGGCAGTCAGACGGCCCACGATAACCTCGGAATCGACGTCGACAAGCAGCGCGGCATCGAGCGGACGCTCGAGACGGGCAAGCATGTCGTCAAGCGCCACAGCCTGCGCGGTGGTGCGAGGGAAGCCGTCCAAAATGAAGCCGACCTTGGCGTCGGGCTCCTGAAGGCGCTCGTTCATCAGATCGATGATCAGGCTGTCGGGCACAAGATCGCCCGCGTCCATGAACGATTTGGCCTTCTTGCCCAGCTCGGTCTGGTTCTTCACAGCGGCGCGCAGAATGTCGCCCGTGGAGATGTGAGGCGTGTTGAATTCCTCGACCAGCTTGGCGGCCTGGGTTCCCTTGCCGGCGCCGGGAGCGCCCAACAATACGATGTTCATGCGAACTTCCTTTCGTACGAAACGGTGGATTCATTGTATCAGGGCGTTTCGGCATAAGAAACCGCCGGACGGCAAGCGCACCAAAGCAATGGATGCGCGCAGCAAGCCCGCTTTCGCCCTGCACGTCTGCATTATCCGATGTTGCGATGGTGAAGATCCCAAAGCCCCTTGAGCAAAAGGTCGGGATCATGCACCACATAGCGGCGACACGCCGGCACGATCAGACGCGAGATGCCGCCCGTGGCAATGGCCAGAACCGGACCGTTCAACTCATCGGAGATGCGGTCGATCAGGCCGTCCATCATAGCGGCGTTGGCATAGACGACGCCGCTGCGCATGCAATCGACCGTGTTGCGGCCGATAAGCTGCTTGGGACGCTCGAACTTGATAAACGGCAAAGCCGACGCCTGGGCGGTCAGAGCGTCTTGCGAGATGACGACGCCCGGCATGATGATCGAACCGAGATACACATGATCGGCACTGACCACCGAACACGTGGTGGCCGTTCCCATGTCGAAGATGGCCAGGTTGCCCTCGTAGTCGTTGATCGCGCCCGCGGCATCGGCGATCATGTCGACGCCCAGCTTGTCAGGCGTGTCCATGTCGATCGAAAAGCCCAGATCCATGCGGTAGTCGACCACCAGCGGATCGTCGCCCGTCTTCGCGCGCACCGATGCCACCACCGAATCGGTGAGCTCGGGCACGACCGAACTCACGATGGCGCCGTCCACGTTGGAAAAGTCGAACCCGTGCATGGCCACGAGCGCCTCGAAGCCCTCCATGAATTCCTGCACCGTACGGCGCTTGTCCGTGGGAAAACGCAGGCTGGAAGCAAGCACGCCACGCTCGGGCATAAGGCCCATCACCACGTTGGTGTTTCCGATGTCCACCGTCAAAAGCATGACGTTATTCCCCCTTCGGCGCGATCGAGAACAGCTCGGTCAGCACGCGATCGGCGGCGTCGGCCTTGTCCATCAAGGGAAGGTCGACCGTACGCTCGTGCGAAATCAACGTGAGGTGGTTCGTCGGAGTGCCGAATCCGGCGCCGTCTTCCTTCAGGCAGTTCGCGCAGATCATGTCGACCTTCTTGCGGTCGAGCTTGGCGCGGGAGTTCTCCATCACGTCGCGCGTTTCCATGGAAAAGCCGCACAAGCGCTGGCCAGGCATGCGATGCGCGCCGAGCCACGACAAAATGTCCACCGTGCGTTCAAGCTCGATCGTCATGTCGCCGTCTTTTTTCTTCACCTTGTCGGCCGCAGCATGCTTGGGGCGGTAATCGGCCACAGCGGCGGCCTTGATCACGGCGTCGCACGTCTCATAACGCGCCGCGACGGCTTCGAACATATCCTGCGCGCTGACGATCGGCACCACTTCCACGCCTGCGGGGGGATCGATCGAAACCTTGCCCGTCACCAGCACCACATCGGCCCCGCGCTCGCATGCGCGGCGCGCGATCGCATATCCCATGCGACCCGTGGAATGATTGCTGATGAAACGCACCGGGTCGATGGCCTCTTGCGTCGGCCCCGCCGTCACCAGAATACGCTTCCCTTCAAGATCGCGTTCATGAACAGCCGCGCCACGCGCGGCCGCATCGAGTTCGCACATCGGCCCATCCTATCTCTCATGGCGTTCATATTCCGCAATATGGCATAAAACGGCTCTTTTATGCCGAACAAGCCATGGGACAGTCTAGCCGAAAACGCGCAGGCGAACCACCGGTCAAAAACGGCCGGAAGGCGCCTGCGCATGATGGGACGCTTTAGGGGAAACGCTTCGGGGGTTAAGAACGGCGCTCGCGTTCGGGCAAAGCCTCCGCAAGGATTTCGGCGATATCGCGCACGGCGACGCGGTCGTCTTGAGCGGCGATGCCGTCAGAGAGCATGGTCAGGCAGAACGGACACGCCGTGCATACCTCGTCAGCACCCGTCTCAAGCGCCTGCTCGGCGCGCGCCGCGTTGATGCGCACCCCCTCGTTCTCCTCGAGCCACATACGTCCACCGCCTGCGCCGCAGCAGAAGCTTTCCGCATGCGAACGCTGCATTTCCACCACTTCGTCGCCTGCCGCATGCAGCAATGCGCGCGGAGCCTCGTAGATGCCGTTGTAGCGGCCCAGGTAGCACGAATCGTGATAGGTGACGCGCTTGGACAGCGCGTCCGTCGCCTGCGGCAGACGCCCTTCGTCGACGAGCTGCTTGAGCAGCTCGGTGTGATGGACGACCTCGTAATTGCCGCCAAGCTGCGGATAATCGACACTTAAGCTGGTAAAACAGTGCGGGCACTGCGTGATGATCTTTTTCACGCCATACGAGTTCATCGTGGCGATGTTTTCCGATGCCAGCATGTAATACACGTATTCGTTGCCCATGCGACGAGCCGCATCGCCGCAGCATTTCTCCTCGTTGCCCAGAATGGCGAAATCGACGCCCGCCTCTTGAAGCAGTTTGACCAGCGCGACGCTCACCTTACGGTTGCGCGCATCGAAAGCTCCCGAACAGCCGGGCCAGTACAAATACTCGGCGTCGGGGTTTTCAGCGATCGTGGGAACATCGAGCCCTTCGGTCCAGTTCTTGCGCGTCTGCCACCCCAGACCCCACGGATTGCCGTTCGTCTCAAGAGCGCGAAACGCCTGCTGCGCTTCGCCGGGAAACGCGCTTTCCATCGACACTTGGTAGGTGCGCATCTTCACGATCTTCGAGGGAATCTCGATCATGGAGGGACACTGCTCCTGGCATGCGCCGCACGTGGTGCAATCCCACAGCGCAGCCTCGGAAAGAGCCGACCCGACCAGCGCTGCCCGCTCGGGCGGTTCGGGCGAGCAAGACGAACCCGCCGCAGAGGCCGTCGCATCCTGCCCGTCGGCTTCGGCCTTCTTGCACGTCTTGCGATATGCCGCGATTTCCGGCCCGTGCTCTTCCAAATGCGCGCGCAGACCCTGCACGACGCCTTTCGGCGAAAGCTCCTTGCCCGTCAGGTTGGCAGGGCAATTGTTCACACAACGGCCGCAACGGATGCACGCCTCGGTGTCGAACAGATCTTTCCAGGTGAATTCGTCGATCGCACCTACGCCCATAGTTTCGAGGTTTTCATCCTCGAGGTCGATATATGGCAGCGAAGCCTTCGGTTCGAGTGTGCGGAAATACACGCCCGCAGGCACGAGGAGCACATGCACGAGCTTCGTGTAAGTCCAGGTTCCCAAAATGACAAACGCCGCAATAAGGTGGCCCCACCACAGAATTCGATGCGCAAGCGAAATCTGCTGCGCGTCGAGCCCCGAAAACGCGAGGGCGAACACGTTGCCGATCGGCGACCATGCGCGCCAAGGATCGTCGGTTCCCACGATGCGCAGACCTTCCACGCAAAAGCCCGAAATGCCTACGGCAAGCAGGACGGCCAGGATGACGATGTCGGCGGGCGTGGTTTCAAGACCCGCATTACGGCGCAAAGCACGGCGAATCAAAGCCGCCGCCATGCCGACGCAGAACAACAGGCCCGCGACATCGACCGCAAACGAGAAGAAATACAGATAAAGGCCACCCTGTACGAACGAGGTGCCCAGATCGGCATCAGCCGCAGTCAGCGCAGTGGCCAAAAGCAGCACGAGCATGCCGGCATACATGGCCAGATGGATCAAACCGCCTTTTTTCTCGCGAAGCACGCGCAGTTGCAATACGGCATCGCGCAGCGCTCCCCACGAGCGCTCGCGCACATGGCCCGAACGGTTCTCAGGCTGTCCGATGCGCCACAAACGCACGCGCCGCATGAAGAAGACGACGAAGAACACGATGACGGCCAGCAGCATCGGATACATGATCTGCTGTCCCGAGATATTCCAGAACAATTCACGTGTGGGCACTACCGCATCCATCGACGCCATCCCCTCCTTGCAAACAGGCGCTTACGCTTCAAGCGCTGCCTTCAGTTCCTCGGTAAGCAGCGGAACCGCTTCGAACAGATCGGCCACGATGCCGTAATCGGCCACTTTGAAAATTTCCGCCTCGGGGTCGCGGTTGATGGCGACGATGCACTTCGATGCAGCCGCTCCCGCCATATGCTGGATCGAACCGGAAATGCCGCATGCAATGTAGAGTTCGGGGGCAATGGCTTTGCCCGTCTGGCCGATCTGATATTGGATGTCGAGCCACCCCTCGTCGACCACCGGACGCGACGCGCCTACGGCGGCGCCCAAGACATCCGCCAGCTCTTCGATAACCTTGAACCCTTCGGCGCCGCCTACGCCGCGGCCGCCCGCCACCACGCGGTCGGCTTCGGTCAGATCGACGCGCCCCGACACCTTGCGCGCCACGTCTTTGACAATCTGGCGAACGGCTTGCGAACCCGCAGGCGCCCAGGAAATTTCAGGAGCGCTCGCGCCTTCGCGCACCGCTACGGCCTCGATCGCCTTGGGGCGAACGGTGACGATCGCAGGCGCGCTGCCTTCAGCAACCGATACGGTTTCAAGCACCTTGCCCGAATAAGCCTCACGCACCACGGCGCTGCGCTGCGCCTCGACGGCGACGACTTCAGGAACGTAGACCGCGCCGAGCGCTTGGGCCATACAAGGCGCCACGTCCATTCCGAACGACGAATGAGAGAACATCGCAATCGCAGGCTTGTGTTCGAAAGCGAGGTCTGCCAGCAAGGCCGCGGCGGCCTGCGTCTCATACGGATCGACTGCATCCGCCAAAACGACAATGCTATCGGCTCCGTACGCCGCCAGTTCCTGCATGTCTTCAACGCCCGTCTCGCCGAGAATCGCAACGACGTCATGCCCCGCCGCATCGGCGAGCGCGCGCGCAGCCGAAACCATCTCGAATGTCACATGACGCAGTTTCTTATCTTTGACCTCGGCGTATACCCAGATATCAGCCATGTCGTCTCCTCCTAGAACGCTTTCGCTTCGTCTTTCAGCATGCGTACGGCGTTCGCCACGGCTTCGGACACCGTTTCGCCTTCGACGATTTTTCCGCCTGCACGCTTAGGCTTGGGGTTCGTTTCCAACACCTGCATCGCCGCGGACGCCTCCACTGCGGCGGCAGGCCGCGTTTCGATAGGCTTGCGCTTCGACTGCATGATGTCGCGAACGGTGGGATATCGCGGCTCGGCAAGACCCTGCTGCGCACAGATAACGGCCGGAAGCTCGACGTCAATCGACACCTTTCCGTCGTCGACCTCGCGCACCGCATGGGCGACACCTTCTTCGACATCAAGCTCGACAACAGTGTTCACGTGGGGAATTCCCAGTATTCCCGCAATGCGTGGCATCACCTGGGCATGCGCGGTATCGGACGATTTGCATCCGCCCATGATCAGATCGGCCCCCATACCGCGCAGCTCTTCGGCAAGTGCTGCAGCCTTTGCGGCAGGGTCGCCATCGGCCAAGACGGCATCTTCGACAAACACCGCCGAATCGGCTCCCATGGCAAGCGCGTGGCGAATGGCGGAAACAGCGTCGGCGGCCCCGATGCACAACGCCACCACTTCGGCACCGACGCTCTCTTTGAGCTGGACGGCTTTTTCGACCGCGAATTCGCTATAGGGATCGATGACGAGCGTCTGACCTTCCTTGGCAACGTTTCCCGCATCGTCGAATGCGAGAACTGCCTCGGAATCGATCGATTGTTTCATGCAGACGACAATTTTCATGCCGGCTTCCTTTCCTTGAGGACGGCTTGATCGAACAGGCGCGCAGCTTGCGGCACAGCGGTCGCAGGCTGCGTCGACGAAGAGCCGCGCCTATGCTTTCTGCTTGGCGTACTCTTTCAGAACGGCTTTCGCCACCAGGGTTTTTTGTACCTGGCTCGTTCCTTCGATAATGGTGAAAGCGCGCGCATCACGGTAATAACGCTCGACGGGATAGTCTTTGCACAGGCCGTAGCCGCCGAAAATCTGCACGGCATCGCGTGCTGCCGCCACGGCATGCTCGGAACAGAACACCTTCGCCGCAGAGGCGGTCTTCATCATGTCGGGCGATTGGTCCATATAGGCGTCGGCGGCCTGGTCAAGCAGAAGACGCGAAGCCTCAAGAGAGATTTCCATATCGGCCAGCATGAACTTCACCGCCTGGAAATCGGAGATGGCGCGCTGGAACTGGGCGCGCTCCTGCGCATAGGTAGCAGCGGCTTCGACGCATGCCGCCGTGACGCCGGTCGAAAGGGCGGCCACCGCAAGCCTGCCGCGGTTGAGCGTGTGATGGGCGATTTCGAAGCCCTGCCCGATTTCTCCCACCAACATGTCGGGCGTCACAACCATGTCTTCGAAGAACAGCTGCGAAGTCACCGAACCGCGCAAGCCGATCTTGTGCTCTTTGCGGCCGATGACGAGTCCGGGCGTGTCGCGCGGCACAACGAAGCACGTCGGCAGCATCTCGCCATCCTGCTCCACCTTCGCAAACACGGTGAAATAGTCGCTCACTTCGCCGTTGGTGATGAAGATTTTGGCCCCGTTGACTTTCCAGCCTCCCTCGACGGGCTTGGCGACAGTAGCGATCGAAGAGATGTCCGAACCCGCGCGAGGCTCGGTCAGCGCGAAGCAGATCTTCGCCTCGCCCGATGCAAGCTTGGGAAGGATGGTTGATTTCTGCTCTTCGGTGCCGGAAAACACCAGCGCGTCCGATCCGATTGCGGAAATGAGCACCATAAGCGCCACGGCGGGCGATTCTTTGGAAATGCGCTCGATCATGCGCACCCAACAATGCATGCCCACTTCGCAGCCGCCGTATTGCTCGCCATAGGCAAGCGAGAACAAGCCCTGCTCGACAAAGAGGCGATAGATGTCTTCGGGGAATTCGTCCTGTTCGTCGATTTCGGCTGCGCGCTGAGATACGACATCGGTGCAAATATCGTCGACCATCTTGAGGATCATCGACTCTTCTTCGTTGATTTCGTATTTCATTTTTACCCACATTCCTAAATTTGTTTAATAACTATTCTTTTATTATACGAAGCGATACTCTTTAATTCGCTTATTTAGGAATATTGATGGGATAGCTATTCATTTTTGTAGAGAAATTAACCATTCGCCGTCGGCAGACGGCACTGAAGCCGGCCCTTTTAACACAAAACGGCCGGTTCGTCCCATAGCACCTGATGAGACGAACCGGCCGTTAAAAACGATCGGAAACGAAACCCTCGCGTCGTAAACGCTAGAGCACGTAAGGAATGCATCCTCCCGCAACCATGAGGACAGCCGCGACCACCGACGCCAAAAACAAGGAATCGCATCGGTCGAGGATGCCTCCGTGGCCAGGCATGATCGTGCCCGAATCCTTGACGCCGGAATTGCGTTTGATACGGCTTTCGGCAAGATCGCCCAAAACGCCCGCCAAACCGCATGCCATGCCGAAAAACACCGACTGGGCAATGCTCATCTGCACGCCGGGAATGAACGAGAGCGCATACCAGATGGCGACCGAACCCGCCAAACCGCCGATGAAGCCTTCCCAGCTTTTCTTCGGCGAGATGCGCGGCGCAAGCTTGTGCTTGCCGAAGCGGCTTCCTACCAAATACGCGAACGAATCGTTCGCCCAGACGCTGCAGAAGATGCCCACTACCAGCACGCCGCCCCAAAAACCGGGCACGGCCTGGCGCACCACGATCAGACTCGACAGCAGAAGGCCCGTGTAGGCCGCTCCGAAAAACGAAACGCCCACGTCGCCAATGCGCGCACGCATCCAGAACACATACCACACCAAAAGCGCCACAAGCAGCGCGCCCGTCACGATCAAGGCGCCCGGCATGCCGAACTGCCATACGCTGATGGGATAGGCGACCGCCGCCATGATTCCCAAAAGCTCGTTGGGAAGCTTCGCGTCGCTTCGAAGCATATAGAAGAACTCGCCCGCCGCAATGCCTGAGAGCGCGCATAAAAGCAGCACGGTGGTCAGCTCGCCCGCCATGATGCAGAGAATGGAAACGCTCACATAGATGAAGCCCGTACGGAAGCGCACTTGAAGGTCGCTCGCGTTTTTGAACTTGGCGGGCGTTTTATCGTAGACGAACTTCTTGGCCGCACTGCGTTTGCTCGCCGCCGTCGATTTCGCCGATTCGTACGCCTGATGGGCGTGTTTTCTCATGTCGTGCTTTTCGCTCACGCCTGCACCGCCCCGAAGCGCCTGTTGCGGCCCTGGTAGTCGAGCAGAGCGCGCAAGAAATCATATCTGTTGAAATCGGGCCAGAGCACATCGGTGCAATAGAACTCGGAATAGGCCATCTGCCAGAGCAAGAAATTGGACACGCGCATCTCGCCCGACGTGCGAATCACCAGGTCGGGGTCGGGAATACCGGCCGTGTAAAGCCCGCGCTCGAACATTTCCTCGGTCAAAGCGGGCAGTTCACCCGTTTCCTCGCCCTTCAAAACGGCTTCGCGCATGCATGCTTCCACAGCGTGCAGGATCTCCTGGCGCGAACCGTAATTGACAGCCACCTGCAACGTCATGCCGTCGTTGTCCTTGGTTTTTTCCCAAGCCTCGTTAAACGCCTCGCGCGTTTCTTCGGGCAGAGCCGAAAGGTCGCCAATCGTGCGCACGCGTACGTGCTCCTCATGAAGGCCGTCCACCTCGGCAAGCATCGTCTTGGCGAAAAGGCCCATCAGCCCGACGACCTCTTCTTCGGGACGTTTCCAATTCTCGGTGGAAAAAGAATAGATGGTCAGATAACGCACGCCGGCATCGCTTGCGCAACGGATGGTCTCGCGCACGGCTTCGATTCCGGCCTTGTGTCCCTTCAAACGATTCAGGGCGCGCTTTTTCGCCCAACGGCCGTTGCCGTCCATGATGACGGCGACATGTTCAGGAACGCGCTCGGGATCGAGCGCGAAAGGATCGAGTCCGGCAGGCGGATTCGGGAATATGACGTCGAGAGGCTTGTTGAGCATAAGCACCCCTTCTATCGATGCAAACATTCCGAAAGCTCAGGCTGGAAATAGACCGAAAAAGCAACCGCCGCCTGCAAACGCAGACGGCTTATCGGTGCATTTCCAGCCCGGCCGCCAAAGACGGCTCGGGCAAAAGCGCAAAGTGATGAAAAGTCCCGGTGGCAAGCCGGTCCGGCATGGGCGTGGGCAAGACCTCGTGCCCAAACAGTCCTAAGCTCGCGCGAAAGCCACGTTGCCAGGGTTCGACAAGCGCCCCCTGGCGCGCCCTCCCGGGCGCCCTGGTCAGGGAGAAAACAGTCCACCGGACTGTTTTCCATGCGGAACTGCGCGCGAGACCTTGCCCGCGCCTCGGAAAATCCCCAGGTCGCCGCAACGGAGCGAAAAGCCGCCCAGTGCCCTGGATCGGCCCGATCGGCGCAGGGAGCGCACTTCGGTGCGCGACCGGAGCACGGAGGGTCGAGGCGGGGCACCCGAACCGACGGCAGCGCCACCGCAGGTCGAAATCGTTTTCGCCCCAGGTTGCCGAAGCGCAGGCGAGGGCGGGCGCGGCGGATGCAGTCGGCGTGAAGGCGGGGCGTAGCGTACTTCGGTACGTGAGCCCC
>JAUNLI010000192.1 GCA_030532315.1 Slackia sp. | reverse complement strand
GCTGGGCCACAATGGCCAGACCGAGCCCCGATCCGCCGCCCGAACGCGATGCATCAACACGATAGAAGCGCCCGAACAGACACGACGGATCGATCGAGGCCGCATCGACCACGCGGTTCGACACCTCAACGACTGCGCCACGCTGCACGATGCGCGGAGCGCTTACGCCATGGCGAAGTGCATTCGACAAAACATTGGAGAACACACGCGAGAGCGCTTCGGCATCGGCGGAAACGCATGCCGTCTCGCTTTCGAAATTAAGCTCGGGCGACCACCCTTTCTCGACGAACTGGGGATACATGCCCGCCAGCACATCGGCGACCGAAGAAAACAGGCAGACGGATTCCACGGAAAGCGGGCTTTGCGGATCGGACGCCTTCGCATATTCGAACAAGTCGTCGGTCAGCGCACGCATGGCGGCAAGGCGGTCCTGGGCCGCCTGCAAACAGCGCGCACGTTCGGCGTCGTCGTGCGCACGCTCACAAAGCTGCAAGTATCCCTGCGCACCGGCAAGCGGCGTGCGGATGTCGTGCGAAAGCGAGGCAAGGTCTTGGCGAAAGGCCTCTTCACGATGCTGACGCTCGATTCTCGCATCACGCTGGGCATCGAGTTCGCCATTAATCGAACGCGCTATCCTCGTGATGCCGCGCGTGGAAAACTCCACGGAAACGCGTTCGTTGCCCCCGCGTTCACGCTGATTGAGAAAACGCGCCATAGCGCGCAGCTCACGCTCGTAGCTCACCACCACGAACGCGAGCACGAAAGCCGCGAGCGTTGCGGCAAATGCGATGACGGTTGTCAGCACGGCTTCGCCTTCCCTTTTCCGCCGGACGTTTCATATCACGTATACGTCGCCGTGTGTCCAGCGCCACGGCGGCGCGATTTCACCTTGTAAATTCGGACTCGATCGCTCGATTCCGGACGCCCCCGCCACCCGAAGGTGGCCGAGACAAAAAATAGCAGAGTGCGGCGCAGCCTCACGCCGCATCGCACCCTGCAACGGAGCAACCCTACCCGACGCTGCGTCGACACATCACAAGCACGCACAACGCGGCGCCGACAAGAATGGTTCCGATCGATTGTGCATACGAAAGCGGATCGCATATGCCGCCAGAGGCCAGCACCGAAACGTCGGCAGCAAGATATCCGTCAAGGCAATCCCTGATAGCTGGCGATAAAGAAGGGATATTCGCGAGAACGAACTGCAGGAGGCTTTCGACCAGACCGCCTCCCACGAAAAGAGCAGCGATGATTCCGATAACCTGCTTTTTCGTCACGAACACCACCAGAAGAGTCAATACGGCATATGCCGACACACAAAGCGCCACCTGGACAAACCACTGAAGGAAATCGCCCAGCGAAGGCAGTGCGGGTACGCATCCTGCAATGCGCATTCCAACCTCGGTCACAGCGATGCCGACCGCCGTCGAAAGAACAGCCATCGCCACGCACACCAGCGACAGAGAGAACGCGAACGACACACGGCCGCCCTTCGCCTGCAGCAGGTTTTTCACATATCCGTGGCTGAACAGATCCGCCGTCGACGCGGCCACAAGAATAGATACGAACATGGGCGCAAAAGCGCCGCCCACAAACGACGACCCCCAAAGAGCAAGCGAAGGCACGCCGTCGTGAATTCCCACAACCATGCCGAGCTCGGTAAACCACGGCACATGCAAATGCATCCACACGGCAAT
The DNA here is from genome assembly GCA_030532315.1 of Slackia sp. Classification (GTDB taxonomy): domain Bacteria; phylum Actinomycetota; class Coriobacteriia; order Coriobacteriales; family Eggerthellaceae; genus Slackia. The sequence continues at coordinate 804 of JAUNLI010000192.1, read as the reverse complement.
CGCCTCGAAGGAGCACAACAACGCAAGAACGACAAAAGCGGCCAGGGTAAAATTCGACTTCGCCAGGTAATGCCAGTGAGCCTTCAGCATGCTAAGCACGGCGACCACCTCTCTTCGAGGCGGATGCACGCGCGGCGCAACCAGTGGAAGAAACGTCCGCGTCGTCGTCCTTTCCTCCCATAAGGCCAATGAAAAGATCCTCGATATCGCTCTCACGCATCGACAGCTCGGTCACCACGACGCCCGCCGCCGCAAGCGCGCGGCCCGCCGTCTCGGTGTCAATGCCTTGAACATGAATAGCATCGTCTTCCATGAGCGAGCAGCGAGCTTCGGGGGCCGCATCTTGAAGTGCGACGATCGCCAACTGCGGAGCCGTGCAGCGAACGACCACATGGTCGACACAGGCGCGCTCCACCTCTTCGGCAGTAAGCTCTTTGACCAAGCGACCTTCACGCAATACGCCATAGCGCGTCACCATGCGTTCAAGCTGGTCGAGCACGTGGGAGCTGATGAACACCGTAACGCCGCGATCGTATGCAAGCCTCGTTATCAAGGTGCGCACCTCACGCACGCCCTGAGGATCGAGCCCATTGAACGGCTCGTCGAGCAGCAACAAATCGGGCGAGCCCACCAATGCAATCGCGAGCCCCAAGCGTTGCTTCATGCCGAGCGAATACGATTTGACGCGCTTTTTCGCCATATCGGCCAAACCCACCATGGAAAGAGCCTCGGCGCTTTCGCGTTTCGCATCCACCACGCCGAGCGAAAGCGCGCGGCACATCACGTTGTCGAACCCGCTCAATC
>JAUNLI010000191.1 GCA_030532315.1 Slackia sp. | reverse complement strand
CAGGAGGGTGGCTTTGTAAAGCCCCGTGCCATCCACCCGCATAGCGGGTGGTTTACAGCCTCTCGCGCCTACGGCGCAGAGGGCAGGCTGAAGCCATTAACGCGAGAAAGCCGGACGGATAAAACCGTCCGGCTTCGTTTTAGCGATTCGACGAGGGGGAATCGAGTCGCTCGAGTGAATCGACGCTAGTTGACAGGGCCGTTGACAAGGCCTTTCATGGTCTGACCGCCGTTATCGTGGCATTCGCTGCACAAATCGACCTGCGCAGCGTGACCCTTGTGGCACTCGTTGCAGTTCTCGATCGTGCCATGCAGGGAGTTGTGCGGGTTGTAATCGCCCAGATCCTCCGTCAGCTTCGCAAGCTCTTCCCACGTACCGCCATGGCAGTCGAGGCATACCTGGCTATCCATGTAATACGCGGAAGAAAGCGCGGGCTCTTCGCCCGAATCGGCGCCTGCGAGCGTTGCCACCTCGGCATTCAGATCGCCCACATGGCAGCTTTCGCAGTCCTGGCCGAGCTGAGCGTGAAAGCCCGCTTCGCCCTCGCCCGCTTCGACGCTGGCGGTATGGGCGGGAAACTGCTTCTCAAGATCGGACGATGCGGCGGAAGAGCCGGTCGATGCGCCCGACGCGCAGCCGGCCAGAGCAAGCGACAGCGCCGCAATGCCCGCAACCACGACGAGAAGAGACTTCAAACGATTGGATTTCTTCATTTCTTATGCCTCCTCTGCAGCGTTTTGACCCGACACGTATCCGAACGTCACACAACGACCGATGGAGGGGCCGAAAATGTGACGCGGGTAGTTGCCCGAGAAGAAGCCGCCCGATGCGCCGCCCGCGGCATACAAGCCAGGAATGACCTCGTTGTCGCAATCGAGAACATGGCAGGAATAGTCGACCACCAATCCAGAGCACGTCGCCAGAATCGAAGACTGATGCGCGATGGCGTAATATTTCTCTCCCTCGACCTTCGCCACGCCCTCCATCGGACGGTTGAAATCGTCGTCTTTCTTCGCGTCGACAAAGCCGTTGAAGCGCTCGATGCTTTCGCGCAGCGTGGCGCCGTCGCAGCCCATCTGCTCAGCGAGACCCTCGATGGAATCGGCCTCGACCGCCCAACCTTTGCCCTTGATCTCTTCGAACTTCGCAAACGCCTTCTCTTTGTCGGCATCGCTTACGCCCGCGAACTGCGTGTCGGAAGCCACCTTCCAGGTTTTCTCGCCGAAATTGCGCTGGGCGGAAATGGCGTTGGAACGCGCCTGGAACGGCATGCCTTCGCTGGCGAAGCGTACGCCGCGCTCGTTGATGAAGATGCCGCCGAGGAACGGGCGCATGCCCGTGCTGCTGGAATAGAACGCGTCGTCGTTGCCCATATCGAAGTTCATGACGCATGCGGGCAGCGGATCCATCTGACCGCCGACGGCAAGGCCCATGAGCTGGCCGTCGCCCGTCGTGCCGTAAGTGGGGCACCAAGAGCCGTAGTTCACCATGTCTTCGGGACGGCACCAGGCCTTAAGCATCTGCGGGTTCGCATCGAAACCGCCCGTGGCCAAGATGACGCCCTTTTTGGCGTTCACGCGATAGTAGCCGTCGGAGTCTTTGCAGATGGCGCCCGTGACGCGACCTTCGTCGTTGCGCTCGAGCTTGACCACGGCGTTGCGATAGCGAAGCGTGGCGTTGGAGCGCTTCGAGAACGTGTTGGCAAGGTCTTTCACGATGAAGATGCCTGCGCCGCCGGCGTTTTTGGTGGTCTGCTCGGACCACTGGTCGCAGCGGAAGGCGATTTCGGTCTGAACGCTCGGGAAGAAGTGGGAATTGGGCTTGCCTTCTTTGAAATAGGTTTCGATTTTGGCATCGCCCTCGTCGAACTTCTCCTGCAGCCAGTCGGCGGCTTCGCCGGAACGTTCGCCCCACAGCTTGATGGGGTCGATGGGCACGCGATAATACGCAGCATTGCGCATGGCGTCCATAGCCTCGGCCTTGTCCACGTTGTTACCGGCTTCGGCCATCTTCTTGCCGCCCACAACGCCCATGCCCTCGAAGATGCCGCGGCCTTCGCTCATCTTCTCAAGGCACATGACCTTGGTCTCGCCGTCGTCGGATGCGGAAACGGCCGCAACGATGCCGGTGATGCCGGCGCCCGCCACGAGCACGTCCGTCTCTTCGGTACGGGTGATTTCGGATTCGTCGAAATCGCGCATCTCGAACGCCACGTTGCCCTGGCGGTCAAGATCGCTTTCCACGTCACGCACCGGAATGGAGCGCATCGGAACCTGGAACACCTCTTCGTACATGCCGGCCGTCTGGCTGAAGTCAGTAACGCCCTTCTGGTTTGCGGACAAAGCATCGCTTGCCACAGCAACGCGCGGGTTTGCTGCATTGAACGCGCCCGCCGAAGCGGCGGCGGCGATCATGCCCAAGCCTGCGGCCTTCAAGAAATTGCGGCGGCTCGTCGCATGAGTGGTCTGCTCTTCCATATCCCCCTCCTACGTTTTCCTCTTGTT
>JAUNLI010000021.1:14252-19195 GCA_030532315.1 Slackia sp. | reverse complement strand
AATAGATGAAACGTCACGAGCGCTCTTTGGCGCGCCGCTGCGCGCTGCAGGTTCTATATCAGAGCGAAATACTGAACAAGCCGGCCGATCAGGTGGTCGAAGAGGGCCTGGTTCCCGAAGAGGCGGGCATGGGCGATTACGCGCGCAAGCTGATTTACGGGGTCACGTCTCATAAGGCCGACCTCGACCGCACCATCAGCGTCAGCTCTCAGAACTGGGCCATCGACCGCATGCCCGTGGTCGACCGCTCCATTCTGCGTCTGGCGACGTTCGAGGTGAAATACGTCGACGACGTTCCTGTGTCGGTTGCTATTAACGAAGCGGTCGAGCTTGCCAAAGAATTCGGCGGCGAAGACGACTCGCATCGTTTCGTCAACGGCATCCTGGGCCGCATCGCGCGCGACTACGAATCGGGAGAAGACGCGGCCGATTTACAGCCCGTTGCTGTCGAAGGCGCCGATTCCGCAGAGGTCGTCGAACCCGCAGAGGCGGAGCTGTCCGCTGCCGTCGAAGCCACGGCGGATGTCGAGACCGCCGAAGCGCCCCTTGTTTCCGACGACGAAACGGCGTCGGAAGCCGACTGCTCTGCCGAACAGCCTGATCAGGCTGTCAGCTAGGCATGGGAATGGATGAACAGACTCGCCGCAGTTTCACCGATATACGCGACCGCTTAGACGAAATCGCAAATCAGGTGCGCGGCGACGACATGCCTCTCGATGCCGCTCTCGACCTTTACGATGAAGCGGTGAAGCTCGGTATGAAGGCGACGGAGCTTCTGGAAACCATCGAGGAAGGCGATCATGCCGAGTCGGAGGAAGAGGCGCGCTGACGCCTCTTTTGCCCACGGGGCGAATGCCCGCAAACGAAGGCTGGATGTATGAAACACCGCATTCTTGACATGATATCGTCTCCTGCAGATCTCAAGCTCCTCACCGACGAGGAGCTTGCCATTCTTGCCTCTGAGATTCGGGAGCAGATTCTTACCACCACGTCGCGAAACGGCGGGCATGTCGCCCCGAGCCTTGGCGTGGTGGAGCTTACCCTGGCGTGCCACAGCCTGCTTGATTGTCCCCATGACAAACTGCTGTTCGACGTGGGGCATCAGTCGTATGCGCATAAGCTGGTAACGGGCCGTCTCGATGCGTTCGATACCTTGCGTCAGTACGAAGGAATGTCGGGCTTCACGAAGGCATCCGAAAGCCCCTACGACGTTCATCCGTCGGGCCATGCGTCCGATTCGGTGTCGGTGGCGCTCGGCCTGGCCATGGCGCGCGACATGCGCGGAGGCGACGAAAAAATCGTCACGATTATCGGCGATGCGGCGCTTTCGGGGGGCATGGCGTTCGAGGCCCTCAACCACGCGGGCCAGCTGCAAACGCCTATGGTGGTCATTCTCAACGACAACGAGATGTCCATTTCGCGCAACGTGGGCGCATTGGCGAAATATCTCGGCCACAAGCGTGCTTCGAAGGAATATACCCAGGTGCGCGACGGCATTCAGAGCGCGCTCGAAGCGCAGGGCGAATGGGGACACGGCCTGGTCGATTTCGGCCGTAATGTGAAAGATTCCATCAAGCAGATGATCATTCCCGGCGAGATGGTTTTCGAAAAGCTGGGCTTTTTGTGCACTGCCCCCGTTCCCGGCCATGATATTTCCGCGCTCAAGCACACGTTGCGCGTGGTACTTGAAGCCGAGGTGCCGGTGCTTATGCATGTGGTCACGAAGAAGGGCATGGGCTACGAGCCCGCCGAGCGCCGTCCTGACGTCTTCCATGGCGTCGGGCCTTTCGACCTTGCGACGGGGGAAGTGAAGAAATCGTCGTCGAGCGCCCCGAAGTATACAAGCGTATTCGGGCGCGCCCTTGTGCGTGAAGCTGCCGCTGACGAAGACATCGTGGCCATTACTGCTGCGATGAAGGACGGCACGGGTTTGACCGAATTCGCCGAGAAGTTTCCGAAGCGCTTCATCGACACCGGCATCGCCGAAGAGCATGCGGTGGCGCTTGCAAGCGGCCTTTCGATCGGTGGCAAGAAACCTGTCGTGGCCATTTATTCCACGTTCATGCAGCGTGCGGTCGATCAGATGATCATCAACAACGCTTTGCCCGATCTTGATGTGGTGTTCTGCCTCGATCGTGCAGGCCTGGTGGGCGACGACGGCCCGACGCATCACGGCGTGTTCGACATTGTCTACACGCGCATGATTCCCCATATGAAGGTCATGGCGCCTTCCGACGAAGCGGAATTGGTGCATATGCTGCACACGGCGCTTTCGTTGCACGGTCCTGTGACGCTGCGCTATCCGCGCGGCGAGGCGCGCGGCGTCGAATTGCCTGACGTTCCGCAGGTGCTCGAAGTGGGCAAATCGCGCACCACGCGCGAGGGCGACGATGTTGCCATCCTCGCATTCGGGCGCATGGTTCAAGAGGCCGAAGGCGCGTCTGACATTCTGGCGGCGGAAGGCATCGGCGTGCGTGTGGTCGATATGCGTTGGATCAAGCCGTTCGACGAAGATGCGGTGCGCGCCGCCGCCGAGCAGTGCATGCTGGTTGCCACGGCCGAAGAGGGCGTGGTCGAAGGCGGCATCGGCGAAGGCATTCTCGAGGCGCTCGCGGCCAACCCGCCGGCGAAGGTGCCTCCCGTGCTGACGTTCGGCATCCCCGATCGTTTCGTCAGCCAGGGCAAAGTGGCGCTTCTGCATAAAGAAGTCGGTCTCGATGCCGAAAGCATGGCGAATCGCATTCGCGAGAAGCTTGCAGCTTTGAAGGGCTCTCTCGCGTAGGAAAACCGAAGGCGCGCTTGTTGGCAGCCGCTTGCGCACAATAGCGAAAAGGGCGACGGATTCGTTTCTGTCGCCCTTTTGCGTGTATGTCAAAACGCAGCCTTGCCGGTGTCGTGCGGCTTGGGCGCGTTTCGTTAACGCGGCCAGACTTCCGTGCCGGCGATGGTGACGCTTTCCACCTCTTCGGGGTCGGCAAAGACGTCGAACACGTAGGTCTTATGGACGCTCGTGGTGCCGTTGTCGTTGACTTTGCTTGCCGATCCGCCTTCGGTTGCGTCGATCACGGTTCCGTCGGCCAGCGTGATCAGGATGGGCAGATTGAGGATGCGTTCCATTTCGGCCGAATTGTGGTCGGACATCTTGCCGCTGTTCTGTTCTTGCCAGTTCACAACGTCGCTTGCCGTGTAATCGACGGTGATGCCGATGGGCGAAATCGCGATTGCTTCGACGTCGGCGCTCAGTCCGTTGTAATCGACGGAGAACCCGGCGGGAAGGTCGATGGTCGTATCGTCGTAATTCATCGTGAACTTGAGGTCCCAGGTGCCTTCGACGAGGGTGCGCAGACCATCTACGTCGTCGAGCACGCAGAGGTTTTCAAGATGCACGCGTGCGGTGTTGCCGATGATGCTTTTTCCGTCGAAAGTGTCGGCGGACATGCTCTGAACCATCTGGATGGCGTTGTCGTTCGGGTCGGCATCGTAGAAATGGATGCCGCCTCCTCCTGCCGCCATCCAGTCGATATGGATGCCGGAGGGGCCGTCGAACATCAGAGGCAGCGTGCCCGCATCGTTCGGGGCCACGTCGAAGGGCTGTCCGTCATCGCGTGCGATGCTGAATACCACGACGTAGTTCCAGCGATCGCCCACTACGGCGTCGGCGGTGATGGTGACGCCGTTGCAGCTGGCGGATGCGCCGATGGGGCGGCCGATTGCGTCGATGATTTCGGTCGATGCGGGAGCTCCGTTGAACACGTCGTCGATCAGGCCGTTTACGGTGGTCAACGCACCGGTTGCTGCGACCGCGCCCGCGCTTGCTATGATGAGTGCGCCCGTAAGGCTTGCGGCGGCCACGAGATGCCAGCGTTTCTTGAAGCGCGGGGCATGCGTGCCTTTCGTGCGGCGGCGTGCTGTTGCCGCAGGGTCGGGGATGAACCCGTTCTGCGTGGCGGCGCTGCCGGGCGGCGTTGCTGCGACAAGGGGTTCGGTCTGTGTCTCGCTTGCCTGGCGATCGGCGATGGCCTGTGCAAGATCGTTTGTCAGACGTTCGGTTGTTTCTTCGGGGAAAGCCATTTCGTTGAGAGCTTGATGATACGTTTTATTCATGACGGCCTCCAGGGAGACGTAGGTTCGGTGGTGGGGTGGGGCGCTTGGCCTGTCGGTGTTCGGCCTTGCATGCGTCGCCTTTTCTCAAAGCGACGGGACGCTGCTGTTCGCGACAGAAGGCGCATTTCGGAACACGGCTTGTGCGGCCGTACGGTTGTCAGGCGCGCGCGGGGCGTGCTTTTTCGCCACGGGGCTGTCCTCTTCGGCTGCGTTTTTGTTTTGGTCGGGGCCAAGCTCGCTTGCCGTCTCTCCCAACACGGCCCTTAATTTCGCTCGGCCTCGGCTGAGATGCGCGCCTACCGCAGAAGCGGTGCGGTTGGTGATGGCGGCGATTTCCGCGATGGAATAGCCTTCGTAATAATGCAGATATATCGCCTCGCGGTATTTCTCATCGAGGTCCATCACCGCATCGAGCACGACGCTTCCTTCGGGTTCTTCAGGTGCAGGGTGCGCGGCGGCGTCTTCGAGCGGGGCCGACGTGCGGCGAAAGGAGCTGCGCATCAGGTCTTTGCAGGCGTTCGCCGTGGTGCGTACCACCCAGGCTTTCTCGTGTTCGGTGCTCTGAAACGGCTCTTGGCGAGCGATGAGTTTCATCAACACGCTTTGGCAGATGTCTTGCGCATCGTGGGTCGATTTCAGGTAGGTGAAGCTCAAGCGGAGAATCAAATTCGCATAGGCGTCCATCAGCCTGCGCGCTTCGGCTTCGGGGTCGGGTTTGGTCGTGCGTCGATAGGTTGCGGCGACGTGCGCGGCAGTGTGCTCGTTTGTGCGCATGGCGCCCTCCTTTGCTTTCGTTCGGTGTGCTCTTGCAACGTTGCTCGCTTACAATACGAACGAGC
>JAUNLI010000021.1:0-14152 GCA_030532315.1 Slackia sp. | reverse complement strand
CCGGTGCTTCGCGCGAACAGGATGCGAGGCCTGCGCGTAAGGCCAAGCCTAAGAAAGTGCGTCTTGACGACTTGCTGGTCGATCTGGGCTATTTCGATGACCGCGGGCAGGCGTTGCGCGCCGTGCTCGCCCACGAGGTGCGCGTCGACGACGTGTATCCCACAAGCGCGGCCATCAAAGTGCGCGAGAATGCCGACGTGTTCGTGCGCAATAGGCGTGCGTTCGTCAGCCGCGGCGGACATAAGCTGCAAGGTGCGCTCGATGCCTTCGCACAAAACGTCGAAGGCGCGCGCTGCATCGACATCGGCAGTTCGACGGGCGGCTTTACTGACTGTCTTCTTCAGGCGGGCGCGCAAAGCGTCGCATGCGTCGATGTGAATTACGGCCAGCTTGCATGGAAACTGCGCGAAGACCCGCGCGTTACAGCCTTCGAGCGCACGAACATCAAAACCGCTATGCCCGAAGAGTTGGGCGCGCCGTTCGACGTGCTGGTGGCCGACCTGTCGTTTATCGGCCTGGCGGGGCTTGCCCCGGTGTTCGCGGCGCTCTGCAGGCGGGGAAGCGTGGTGCTTGCCCTTATCAAGCCGCAGTTCGAAAGCGCCCACGACGAAACCGACCGAGGCATCGTGCGCGACGAAGCGGTTCGTCTGCGCGTCGTCGAAGAAGTGAAAGAGGCGTTTGCGGCCGAAGGGTTCGCGATCGAAGGCGTGGTGGAAAGCCCCATCAAGGGTGCGCAGGGCAATGTCGAGTATCTCGTGAAGGCGGTCTATGCCGCCTGAGGTACTTTCTGCGTTGTGCAGCCGGCATCGGGCCGAGTTTGTCTTTCCACCTGACGATTTTCAGTTTGATGGTGAGATGCTATACATCGTATAGAAATACATATATCCTGATAGAATCAGTATCGAAACGAAACGCATAATGAAGGTATCGTCGAAAGGGGAAAGCGCCATGGCTGCCGGGAAGGGTGCGGATTCGTCCGCTGCGAAACGCAAGCGCGGCACGCTGTCGAAGCAGCAGGTGGTTGCGGCGGCGTTTGCTATCGTCGATACGCAAGGCGCCGAAGCATGCTCGATGCGCGCGCTCGGCTCGAAGCTCGGCGTCACGGCCATGGCGGTTTACGGCTATGTCTCTTCGCGCGAAGCGTTGCTTAACGAAGTGGCGGCCCGCTTCCTTGAAGGCATCGATACGCGCGCGTTGCCCGGCGAGCCGTGGGAAGAGACGCTTCTGCGTACGATGCGGGCCCTGCGTCACGCTTGCATTCGTCGTCCCCACTTCGCGCGGCTTTTGAACGACCCCTGCATATCCGAAGGCCTCGAACCCTACATGATGCGCCTTCGCGCGATTTATCTCGAACAGGGCATGCCTGAAGAAATCGCTGTCCAAATGTTGAGCATCGCTGACGCGTTTTTTTCGGGATTCTGCCTGCGTTCGCTTCAACGCGTTGAACGCGAGGAGGAAAAAGAGCAACAGCGCGAACGCGAAAAGCCGTCCGCGCGTGAGAGGGTTGTCGTGCCTGCAACCGGTGCAGGCGATAATGCACGCTTTGCTACCGAATCGCGCGTGCCCGGTATGCTGACGGGCAAGCGCGTCGTGTCCACCCGCATCGTGGCGCCTAACGACCGTTGGAAACGTTCGGTGCGTGCGGGCTATTCGGAGCGTTCGTTCGAGAACGGCTTGTTTGTAATCATCGAGGGCATCCGCGCGGGCGCTGCCCCCGATCCGTGTCAGTGGCGCACGCCGGCTGGTCGATAGAATCGAAGCGTTCGTTTTCCGTGTGACCGTATACGGCGAGGACGACGCGTCGGGTCATCGCGTATAGATTTCCCTGATACATTCGACGAGATGCTTTTCCTCTTTCGACAGGTCCCTTTCATTCCAGAATAAATAAAGTGATCGTTCTACTGGCGTGCCATCGTTTTTCATAAGCATCAGAGCCCTGTCCTTCGTATGGCTTGCCATGCGCATGGCGTGTTGCAAGGGGCGCACGACGAACGACCCGTCATCGGGCATCTCGTCGTCGACGAATGCCTGCAGCGGTGATGTTTTCAGCGTCACGCCTTGTTTTCGTGCAAGGTGTTCAAGCTCTTGGTAGAAATCGTTTTCTCCAGGAGAACTGATCATCGTGCCGTCGGATAGCTCTTCAAACGTCACGGTATCGTTTCCATGATACAGGGGCGAGTTTTCGGCGACGATGACTCCCATGGTGTAGCGCGCCAATTCGACGCATGCGAATTGGTGTTCGCCCATCGTTCCGCTGATTCCGAAATCGAGCCTGCCTTGCTTGACGTCGTGTATGACGTTGCTTCCTTGAAGTTCTACGAATCGCAGGTTTGCGGACGGGTTGTGTTTTTGCAGCTCGACGAGCGCGCCTCCTCCGAGCGTGCCGCCGAAGCGAGCGCCGCAAAGGGGATTGACTCCGATAATGACGCTTTTCCTCGATGCGTCTTCCAAATGCTCCTGTGCGAGACGTTCAAGCTCCGAGACTTTCGAAAGGGCTTCTTTGGTCTTATGAAGGAACAGGGTGCCGAACTCGGTCAGCATGATTCCGTTCGCTGTGCGCTCGAAAAGCGGTGTGCCAATGCTTGCTTCAAGACGTTGCACGCCTTTTGAAACGGCCTGCGGCGCCACGAATAGACGATTTGCCGCTTGAGCGAAGCTTCCCGCATCGGCGGTGCATGCGAAATACTCAAGTTGCCTCAAGTCCAAAGTGCTCACGATGCCTTCTTCCGACGGTTCGGCCGGTCGTTGCCGACAGGCGCAGCGATCAGTTGCTCTAGCCCATCGTCTGAATGGGCAACGATTCACTATATCAGGCGTAGCATGGGGCTATCCGAGAGGGAGCTCGGATATATTCGCCGGGTCGATGATGCCGGGCCGGCTTCATACGCATAAGAGGGAAGGGGATTGCTATGAGCATCGATCGTCGTGGTTTCGTAAGAGGCGCCGCCGCGAGTGCCGCGCTGACGTTGGCGGGGTTTTCCGCAGTAGGATGCGCCCCTCGTGATGGCGGCGATTCTGCCGTCGACACGTCGATAAACGGAACGTTCGAGGGCGTCGGCGTCGGAATGCAGGGCGACATCAAAGTTTCGATGAAGGTTGAAAACGGATCCATAACGGCAGTCGACATCGTGGAGAGCAAAGAGACGCCCCATGTCGCCGAGGTGGCGCTCGAGCGCATACCGGCGCAAATCGTCGAGCATCAAAGTCTTTCCGTCGATACGGTTACGGGCGCGACACTTTGCTCCATGGGCATCATGACTGCCGCCGCCGAGGCCGCGGAAGCGGCCGGTCTCGACGTGGGCGCCCTGAAGAAGAATGTTGTAACGAGCCAGCCCGGCCCCGACGAGGAATGGGATACCGACGTCTTGGTCGTGGGCGGCGGCGGTGCAGGTTGGTCTGCCGCCATAACCGCCGCGCAGACGGGGGCGAAGGTCACGTTGATAGAGAAAGGGTCGGTCTTTGGTGGCAACACCATGATGGCCGGTGCGGCTTTCAACGCAGTCGACGATGGTGCGCAGGGTCTCATGATTCTCAGTGCTGCCCAAAAGGCGACGCTTGATGGCTATCTCGCTCTCGATCCTGCGGACGAGTCGCTTCATTTCGCGGACTTCCCTGAATGGGAAGAGGTGCTTCTCGAGCTGCAGTCTGACATATCCGCTTTCTATGCTGAGCATGCGAACAAAACGGTCGGCGTCGATATGCCCGGATTCGATACTGTGGCACTGCATATGTGGCATATCTATGTCGGCGGTCTCCGCCAGATGCAGGATGAAACGTGGATAGCGTCGAACATCGATTTGGCTCGTACGCTTGCCGAAAACGCCTTGGGAACCTTCGTATGGATGGACGATCAGGGTCTCGAATGCGTCTATGGCGATAAGGCGACCGAAGGGCTTTATACCGTGCTTGGGGCTATGTGGCCGCGCACCCATACGTTTCTTGCGGGCAAGCCGCGTATCGACGCTTTGCGTGCTGCGGCGGATGCATGCGGTGTTGAGTCATGCACCGAAACGGCGGGCAAGGAAATCCTGGTCGAAGGTGGAAAAGTTGTCGGTATGAAGGCTCTTAAGGCCGACGGTACGAATGTGACGATACACGTTGCGAAGGGCGTTGTGCTTGCGTGCGGCGGTTATTGCGCGAATCCTGCCATGGTCAAGAAATACGATGCCTATTGGGGTGATGATCTGAGCGATACCACGCTTACGACCAATCTCGGAACCAACGAGGGTGACGGCATCGTCATGGCTCAGGATATCGGTGCTGCCGTGGTTGGCCTGGAGGTTGCCCAGATGATGCCATCTTCCTCGCCCACCAAAGGCACCATGACCGATGGCGTTTGGGGCGATGCGTCCGAACAGATTTGGATCGACGGCGAAGGGCGACGTTTCGTCGACGAATACGCCGAGCGAGACGTCCTTGCCAAGGCATCGCTTAAGCTGGAGGATGGCATCTTCTACATCCTGTACGCCGGCGTTGCCGATGAGAGCGGCGTCGTTCACGGTGCTGAGCTTGAGGGGACGGCGCCGACGGGCTCGATTAAAGACCTCGTGGATTCGAAGCAGGTGTGGTACGGGGAGACGCTAGCTGAACTGTGCGCTGCGTCCGCCGAACCCGCTGCGGGTGCGCAACCTTCGTTCACCGAAGAGGCGCTGCGAGAAACCATCGAGGCGTACAACCGCTATTTCGACCAGCAGAAAGACGACGATTTCGGCAAGGAAGTCATTTCCGGTCGTGTTGACATCGACGGAATCGAAAGCACTCCTGGTGTCGGCTTTGTCGTGAGCCCTCGTCGCGCGTCGCTCCATCATACGATGGGCGGTGTCGTGATCGACTCCGAAGCCCGTGTGCTTGACGATTCGGGCGTCGCCATCGAAGGCCTTTTCGCTGCCGGCGAAGTGACGGGCGGAATTCACGCAGGCAATCGTTTGGGCGGAAACGCGATAGCGGATATTTTCACGTTCGGGCAGATTGCAGGCCGAGGAGCAGCTTCGGCGTAAGCGCCTTCCATTGCGTCCCCTCCGAGCCCCTTCTGTTTTTGAAGAAGGGGCTTTTCTGCGTTTGCTGCCCATGGTGTGTGTCGGCGCTGTTCCCGATTCCTGCATCTTTTGTTCGCTGACATTCGCTTGCGTTCGGTGCGTCTGCGTGAACCTGCATTCTTTCATCATGGAAACGGTTCGCCTGCAGTGCGGCTCCGTCTGTCTTTGCTCGCTACACTTAAATAAAGCAAGCCAAGAGAGAGGGGATTGCTATGGCCGACCCGTATTACCGCCTGTCTGCGCGGCAGGTGATGGACAAGCTCGATGCGTCCATGGACGGTTTGACAAGCGATCAGGCCCGCGTGCGACTTGATGCGCACGGGCCCAACAAACTTGCCGAGGGCAAGAAGAAAAGCGTCGTCGCGGTGTTTTTGGAGCAGTTCAAAGATCTGCTGGTTGCCATTCTGGTCATTGCGGCGGGCATTTCCATGCTGACGGGCGATGCCGAAAGCACGCTGGTCATCATTGCCGTGCTCATTTTGAATGCAGTGCTGGGCACGGTTCAGTATATGAAGGCGGAAAAATCGCTCGACGCGCTGAAGAATATGTCGGCGCCCGTAGCGAAAGTGCTGCGTGACGGCGCGCGCGAGGAAATCGCCGGGCCCGACGTGGTGCCGGGCGATATCGTGTTTCTCGAAGCGGGCGACATGGTGGTGGCCGACGGACGCTTGGTGGAGTGCTACTCGCTCAAGGTGAACGAAAGCTCGTTGACGGGCGAATCGGAGGCCGTCGAAAAAGATGCTGCGGCGCTTTCGGGCGATTCGGTTGCGTTGGGCGATCAGAAAAACATGGTGTTCTCGGGGTCGCTCGTCACGTACGGCCGCGGCCTTATGGTGGTCACGGGAACGGGCATGCAGACCGAAATCGGCCACATCGCCCATTTGATGAACCAGACGCAGCAGCGTAAGACCCCGTTGCAGCAAAACCTCGATGACTTCTCCAAGAAGCTCGCTGTGGCGGTTTTGGCTGTGTGCGTGCTTGTGTTCGCGCTGTCGATCTTCCGCAGCCACATGCCCGTGATGGATTCGTTGCTGTTCGCCGTGGCGTTGGCCGTAGCGGCCATTCCTGAAGCGCTCAGTTCGATCGTCACCATCATGCTTGCCATGGGCACGCAGAAGATGGCCAAGGAAAACGCCATCATCAAAGACCTCAAGGCCGTCGAGAGCCTGGGCTCGGTGCGTGTGATCTGCTCGGACAAGACGGGCACGTTGACGCAGAACAAGATGACGGTGGTCAAGGCGTACTTCGACGGCAAGGAAGTCGAAGCGGCCGATGTTTCCGAGACCGATTCTGTTGCATTGCGCTTGATGCGCGTCGGCCTGTTGGCAAGCGATGCCACCACCGACGAGGAGACGGGTGCGGCGGTGGGCGATCCCACGGAAATCGCCCTGGTCGACTGGTGCGATGCGCACGGCTTGCGCGAAGAGGACATGCGCGTCGAGTATCCGCGTTTGGGCGAGCTTGCCTTCGATTCCGACCGCAAGCTTATGAGCACGGTGCATGAAATCGACGGTTCGCTTCTTATGTTGACCAAGGGCGCACCCGATGTTTTGCTCGCGCGTTGCGTGCGTATGATGACCGCCGACGGCGATGTTGAACTGACCGACGAGGCGCGTGCGCGCATCGCGCAGACTAACGACGATTTCTCGCGTCAGGGCCTGCGTGTGCTTGCGTTTGCAAACCGTTCCGTCGAATCCGCCGATGTGACCTTCGACGACGAGTGCGATTTCACCTTCGTCGGACTGGTTGCCATGGTCGATCCTCCGCGCATGGAAAGCGCCCAGGCCGTGGCCGACGCGAAGCGCGGCGGCATCCGCACCGTGATGATCACGGGCGACCACAAGGTGACGGCGGCGGCGATCGGTCGCAGCGTGGGCATTTTCGAAGATGGCGACGTTGCGCTTGAGGGCACCGAGCTTGACGCCATGACCGATGAGCAGCTTGACGAGATTCTGCCAAAGGTTTCGGTGTATGCGCGTGTTTCTCCCGAACATAAGATCCGCATCGTTTCGGCGTGGCAGCGCCGCGGGTGCATCGTGTCTATGACGGGCGACGGCGTAAACGATGCCCCTGCGCTTAAACGTGCGGATGTGGGCGTGGCCATGGGCATCACTGGCACCGAGGTGAGCAAGGATGCCGCCTCCATGGTGCTTGCCGACGACAACTTCGCCACGATTGTGAAGGCCGTGGTGAACGGACGCAGCATCTACGCGAACATCAAAAGTTCGATCCACTTCCTGCTGTCGGGCAATATGGCAGGCATCATGGCCGTGTTGTTCGCATCGGTCATGGCGCTTCCTGTGCCGTTCGCGCCGGTGCATCTGCTGTTCATCAACCTGCTTACCGACAGCCTGCCGGCGATTGCGCTTGGTCTGGAACCTGCGCGCAAGGGCCTGCTCGACCAGAAACCGCGCGACCCCAAGGCGTCGATTCTCGATGCGCCGTTGGCACGCAAGGTGGTTTGGCACGGCGCCTTGATTGCAACGGCGTCCATGACGGCGTTCTTCCTGGGCCTCAATGCGGGCGGCGCGGCTCTGGCGTCCACGATGGCGTTCGCCACGCTGGCGTTGGCACGTTTGTTCCACGGCTTTAACTGCCGCGGCGAAGAATCCATCTTCAAGTTGGGCGTATTTACCAATAAATGGGTTCCGCTTGCGTGGTTGGGCGGCTTCGTGCTGCTGGCGCTGGTGTTGTTCGTTCCGTTCTTGCAGAGTGCGTTCTCGGTTGCTCCGTTGACGGGTGTTCAGTTCGCCCAGATTATCGGCCTGGCGTTTGCACCTACGGCAATCGTGCAGATCGGCCGTCTGATTAAAGGGGCGCTGAAGAAGTAGGGCTGGTGGCTGCATCCATCGTCGAAGGCGGTCTGCGTAAGCAGGCCGCCTTTTGCTTGTATGCAGGTTCGTTTTCGGTTTGATATTTCAAAGGGTTCCGACATGCTGATGGAGGTGTTCGGAAGCGGTGCTTGTCGTGGCACAATGGTTGTGAATGAAAGTGAGCTGCGGATGGGCAGAGCGGCCTTGCCGGTCTTCTTGAAGAAAGGGCGTCCGTCTCGGTTTCACTGCGTTGCTTTGACGAAGGAGCCTTATGCCTGACGAACGCTTGACCGAAGATTTGATCATCCGCTTGCGTGCTGCGGCCAATCCGCAAGAATACCTTGACGAAGGTGCCACAATCGACCGAACGCTTCCTGACTACCTTGGTGTTCTCCTGTCCGAGAAGAACCTGAAACGTGCGGAGGTGATACGCGCGTCGGGCTTGAATTCCACAGTTGCTTACGACATCTTTTCCGGCAAATGCAAGCATCCTGGGCGCGACAAGATGATTATGCTCGCGTTCGGGTTGGGCTGCACGCTAGTTGAAACCCAGCGCGTGCTCCGTCTCACGGGGGTTTCTGAATTGTGGCCTAAGGTGCGTCGTGATGCCATTATTGCATGGTGCATCGAACGCGGTATGTCGCGTGCGGCGTGTGACGATGAATTGTGGGATTTCGGCGAGAAGACGCTTCTAGGCGGCACGGGGCCGTTGCGCTGATGCTGTGCTTGTCCTGGTGACATGCACAATGGCTCTCTACAGAAAGCCCTCTCCTTCTTCGCCTGTTTTCAAAATTCAGTTGTACACTGATGAAGCGCTTTTGTGCTCTGTCTAGAATTTTGGTTGCCTTTCGTTCGGGCGCGTTTTTCGCGTTTTAACGAATGTATTGGAAAAGGTGGTTTTCGTATCTATGCCGCGAACGAGGATAGTTGGATTGAATGAGGGACAGGTCATGCATGCGTTGGGCATCGACGACGCCTACCATGTCGAGCGAACGCTTGCCGAGGGACGTGCGGGTGTGACACAGCTTGTGACCATCGAAGGTTCCGGTCCGTTTGTTCGCAAGAAAATTCCTTCATCGTTGGCAAATCGTGCCGTTTGGGCCGCGCTTGCCGATTGCGAATCCCCTCGTTTACCGCAGGTGGCGGCGACGTATGAGATGCCTGACTGTTTTGTGGCGGTGTACGATTACGTTCCAGGTAATACACTTGAGCATGTCATGGCATCGCGCGGGCGTCTGACAAGGGACGAAGCGGTGCAAATCGCACAGGATGTTTGCGAGGCGGTTAGCAGTCTGCATGCGCATGGAATCGTTCATTGCGATATCAATCCATCTAATGTTGTTGTTGCTGCCGACGGTGCGCATCTTATCGACTTCGGCATCGCCCATATGACAGGACAAAAATCGACGCGTGACACCGTGGCGTTGGGGACCTGGGGGTTCGCTGCGCCTGAACAATACGGCTTTGCGCCTGTGGACGCGCGCAGCGACGTATACTCGCTGGCGCGAATGCTCGGATACATGCTTACCGGGGTCTCTCCCGATTTGGCAGACGACGCTTTTGTTCGCGCCCTTGCTGATTCGACCGTTGTGTCGCGTCCCCTCGCTGATGCGATAAGGCGTGGTAGCGCCTTCGAGCCGAGTGCACGATACCAATCAATTGCGGGGTTTTCTCAAACGCTCGTGACGGCATGTGCGAAGCCGAATGGGCCGCGTATGCCCGATGACGAAAGAGGCGCGTCTGACGTTTCGTTTTCTGCGTCCTGGAATGGCTCTGAGGCTGATTTCGTTTATGCTCGGCCATATACCGGTGGTCGTGCGGTTTCTAATGGAGAATCGTCATCTTCGGGGAATAGTGGATATGCCGATCGTGTGCAAGGAGTGTCTGATTTTTCGAGCAAGGCGCGCATTATGGCGGCGCTTTATCGAGAAATTAGGGACTCCCGATTCCTGCAATGTGCGATTTTGTTGGCGCTCGGCCTTGTCATGTCGATCGTGGGCAATTTTTTGGGGGCGGCATCAGGCGATTCCGATTCTCCGTTTTACATGATGGCGGTTATGGGGATGCTGCTCATAGCGATCTCTCTATTCATTTTCGTCATAGGCAAAGTAAGCAAATAGAAAACCGCCTCCATTGTGCAATGTGCGCCCATCTTCGTTTTCGGTGGGCGTTTGATTGCGTTTTTGCGGCATGGCGCTAAAACCCTCGGTGTGTTGCTGCTCGCATCTCTGATTTTTCTTCTCGAAATTCAGTTGGCAACTGAGGAAAATATCCGTTTCTCCCTCGATAATCGTGTTCAGTGTCGTTTGCTTGTGGGGGTGGGGTATATGAGGGCGAAACGAGTGCTCTGCTACTTTCGATAGGCTCGGCTTTCCCCTCTTGCAGTCTGTTTGAGCGATTTTGTCAAGAGCAATGCGAGCCTTGTTGACGGCTCTTATTGTCGTGAGGAGAAAGTTTGTCAAAACGAGGTGGTGGCGGAAGGGATTGCATGGTTAGTCGGCGATGCCGTGGCCGATGGAGCACGATGCGTAGCGAAGAGTTAGAAATCGATGAGGTCGCCAACATTCATGTCGAGCGCGCGGGCTATTTTGCACAGAATATCGATGCCGACGTCTGCAGAACCTGATTCGACTTTCCACAGATAGGACCTGCTCGTTCCTGTCATCAGGGCGAAACGGCGCTGTGAAATACCCTGCTGTTCGCGGGCGGTTTTGATTGCCGTTCCGAGGCTTCTCTTTTCGCGGGCGTTGTCCATCCGCCCAGTTTATGTGTGTTATCGTTTGTAGCGGCTCTCTGTAGAGAGCCGCTATTCGTTTGCGATCATATGCGAAAAGCTGCGAAAACGCCAATTCGAACGATGGCTCTTTTGGGCTTTCGTGGTTTGTCGCATGGCAAAGCTATGTGGATTCGGGAAGGTTGAAAAGGCTGATTGTCATGGAAAAATGGAGGAAGGCGTTCTTCTTGTCCTTGGTGATGGCGGTATGCTTCGCTTCTGTTTCAGGGGCATTCGCCGATGAGGCGGGCGGCTCGGATGATCGGATTTCAGGGTGGTACATGGGCGAGGCGGTTAACGCCGGGCATGATACGGGATTTTCCGAGAACAACGAAATTACAAACGAGGATCCTCACTTCGGTTGGTCACTTGGGCGATTCTATGTGACGGGCTATACGAGCAAGACGGGGAGCGACGACGTGCCCGTGTTTCTGAAAAACACGGGCGATAAGGTTGCCCTATGGTTTGAGCTCGAGCAGAACATCGACTCCCTAAACGGAATCGAAGGACTTTCTGTATCGCGTGATGAAAATGGATTTGACCAGCGCTTTCAGGTGGGGAAAACGGATTTCGGACGCGGAACCCTGATTGTTCGCCATACTGATTACCGAAATGCTGCGAGCGATCCCATCGTTTACACCAACTATCTCGAAGCGAATGCGCAAGAGGGAGAGAGTGTCCAGGTTGAGCTGTTTGAGGAGGGCGATTACGAAGTCACTCTTGACTATGAGCTCAAGCAAAATAACAAGCTTCTCTTCGTTCCGACTCCCGCTTCGTATAACGATTACAGAATAAGTTTTGAATTCAAGGTTCGAAACGGCAACAGCATGGCCTATCTGTTTGATACGGAGACGGGAGGAGAGCTCTTCGATAGGGCGGTCGCCCCTCATGGGTTCCGTATTGACACGGCGGGTTCGCATTATCTTGATATTGCTGTCCGGCGCGAGGTCATGAACGACGAGGGCAGCGGTTTGACTGAGGTCAGGCTTAATTCCGTTGCGGGCGACGGGTCTGAATTCGTCGACGAAGGGGTGTATACGATTACCGTTAAAAACCCCAGTACGTCGGAGCGTACGGAGAAGCGAATTTACGTTGGTGAAGACAGAATCCTCAAAGCTGTTGTCGTGAACACGGTTTCTGTCGAAGAGGTGTTAGCGCAGATTGAACAAGGGGCTGAGGTGACTGAGGATGGCATGCTGCTCCTTGCTGCCGAAACGACCCCCGATTCGTCCATCGACTCCGCCGAATCGAATAGGGAAGAAGCAAACGAAGGGGTTTCTGCTGGATTTTCTATCGCATGGGTTGCGGTTTTGCTGTTGGCAGTACTGGTGGTTGCAGCATTCGCCATTGCGAGAATGAGACGGGAGAAAGCTCATGGAGGGACGCCTTCCGACATCGAAGGCCGACTTGTCGTCCGTTCGCTGCCGAAAACGGGCGAAGGCCTGGACGATGACGAAGAAGGGGTGGACCGATGAGAAGATTCCTCAGCGTTTTCTTGTCTGTTTGCTTGATGACGGCATGTCTTCCCGGATGTGGTGCCGAAGAGAATGGTGTAGGTGGCGGCGATTTCGTTGAAGAGCAGCCTGTATCCTTCGATAGTTTGAGCGATCCTGGGTTGCCGCGTTATATCCAGGACAAAGTGTATGGACAGTTGATCGAGGCGGTTGGCGAGGATTATTTTGTCGAAAACGTCGAGGCAGTGTATTGGTCTCAGGAGTATATCGACGATCTCATCTACAACTCTCAGGCGAATGTGTATTTCGGATATACGCTTGATGAAATAGAGGCCGTCTACCAAGAAAGCAAATTCGTGTTCACCCTGGGTGATAACGGCGAAACAGTCGTTCGTCCGTTCGAGGCATATGAAGACGTGCTTGGCCAGGTTATCGAGAATGTCTCTATGGGGTCGGGCGTTATCCTGCTTTGCGTTACGGTGTCAGCTGTTACCGGCGGCGCAGGATTGCCTGCGGCAAGTATGATATTTGCCGTTTCTGCGAAGGCTGGAGCTGTGGCTGCGCTTTCCTCAGGTGCTCTGGGAGGAATAACCGCAGGCGTTTTCTCTGCTTTGGAGAACGGAGACCTTGAGGAAGCAGTGAAGGATGCTTCTCTTGCCGCAAGCGATGGTTTCAAATGGGGTGCTGTAAGTGGTGCGATCGCAGGTGGTGCAGGGGAGGCTGCCGCCTTGAAGGGTGTCTCCAAAGCAACCTCGGTATTGAAAGGTCCCGCTTCGAATGGTCTGTCCGTGGACCAGGTTGCCTCGATTCAAAAAGAGTCGGGATACCCGCTTGATGTCATAAAGCTTTTCGGCAGCATGGAGCAATACGAGATCTGCAAAAACGCAGGGCTCGTTCCTAAGATGATTAATGGAAAGACGGCGCTGGTCAGGGATATAGACCTGAAATTCAAAGATGAATTCGGACGTACGAATTTGCAACGCATGAAAGAGGGATTGGCTGCAATCGATCCTAAAACTGGGAGGTCGTACGAATTGCATCATGCGGGACAAAAGCAAGATTCCACATTGGCCATTCTCACCCCGGAAGAGCATCGTTTTGGCGGGAATCATAAGATCTGGCATTCTTTCGACGAGTCCGATGTTGACCATGGGTCGGGATGGGCTAAACAGCGAAAAGAGTTTTGGATGGCGATGGCTGAAATGCTGGGATAAAGGAAGGTCAAAATGGGTGGATTTGTAGAATCGATAAAGGAAATGCCTGGCTTTTGCGGCCTCAAGGGTGTTTCTGAGCGGTCGATTTTTGAGGCGGAAGACGTTCTGGGGGTCTCTTTTTCGAGCGACTATAAGGAATATTTGGAGCATCTCGGGGTGTGTAGCGTCAACGGGCATGAAATTGCGGGATTGGGCGCATCCGAGAGGCTAAGCGTCGTTGCAATGACGAAGGTTGAAAGGCCGAATGCCCCTTGTGTCTCTGATGACTGGTACGCAATAGAGCGTCTAGGCATCGATGGCATTGTTGCCTGGCAGAACGCTGCGGGCGAAGTTTTCTTAAGCGCGCCTTCGGGCCGCGATTCGAAAAAAGTTGCCGACTCGCTTCTTGAGTATCTCGAAAGCTAGGCTTTGAGGCTGCTGGATTTGTTGGTCAGGGGCTTTTCGGTGTGCAATGCTCTGTCGTATCGGCGTTGCGTGGTGGATTGAGCGGTACGTATGAGAAAGGGGAATTCGATGGTCGAAGAGGAAATGGGCGAAGTGGACGATGTCGTTTACGAGGATGGCGAAGATCTTATGTCTTGTTCGGTGTCGCAAGAGAACTCCGACGAGGTGGCGGCTGAAAAATTTGCATACGAGCTTGTTCGTCGTGCTATTTCTTTGACGGGTGTCAAGGTTGAGCGTGAGAAGTTCTTTCGCGACGAGCTTGAAAAATACAGTTCGGAAGTGGATGTCGAACGCGCGATAGCATTAACGCCGATTGCTGCGGGTATGACGCCTGAGCAGGTGGATAAGGCTGCACGTGCCGTAATCGACTTTGAAACGAAGAAATGTTCTGCCATCTCTTTTGCGGCGGGTATTCCCA
>JAUNLI010000190.1 GCA_030532315.1 Slackia sp. | reverse complement strand
CCCGCGCCGACGATAACGATGTCGGCCATACGGTCGAAATGCATGGCAATTCCCCTTTTCTCTCGGCGCGCTCAAGATAGTACGCGCTTCATTGTAGCCGACCGTCGAATGCTGTTTCGTCGCCTGCAACGCAAACCGAAACGCCCCGACACGACCTAACTCACATGCGCGCTTTTGGCTCGATTTCGGCAAGCGCGAGAAAAACAACCAGTAAAATCGGACAGGTGTCCAATAATTTTCAAACCTGAAAAACAGTCATCGTGCATGCGCAGAACCTGAAAACATCCTGAAAGCCCACGGCAAGCGGCTCCCCTTATCCAATTCAACATGCCGCATCGTCTCTCGAATAGCTCATAAAGCAACGTTTCTGCAGGTCGTATGCATACTTTTTAGTAATTGCCCCTACAATTGATATTGTCGTTGCCACAGATAATCGAGCACCACATGCCACAGCCTTCACGACAGCACCCCGAACCGACAGCTGTCGCGAAAAGACGCGTCGCCAACAACGAGGGGTGAATATCCTTGAATTGTTTTTGGGCATCCGTTCAAATTTTTTGTATTTTACCGATAGAGGCATTGACCCTTGAACATGCCGAACCTATAGTAGGTCACGCAACATCGAAGGAGTCAGCCATGATCAATGCAACCGCACATATTTCGGCCTCCCCGGCCTGCTGCGGCAAGCGTTGCACCCCCTTCATGTTCAATCTCACCCCACTTGATGCCCGCATCAATTGCGGGCATCGCCATCTTGGCATCATTTCTTACGCATATTCCTATCGATATCTGTAGCACACGGATGCAGATGCGATTGCTGCTCCTCTCTCGCGCAATCGCATCTGCCGTGTGCGCCTCCATGGCGGCATAGCCTCTTCGCACCGTCGAAGAGACCGTTCCCGCCAAGGCTTGCCTCTGACGCAAGCCGCTGTCCGGCTTCGCGCCATATCGCGTACGAAGCCCTGCTCGTCTTTAATCGATAGGAACAACCATGCTTATCAAAGCACTCATGGTGGCGATTTTCGCCGCCACCGCCATCGGAGTCGGCATTCTCTGCCGCAAACATGCAGGAAACGTATCGGGCTTCATTTTGGGCGGGCGCAACGTCGGCCCCTGGCTTTCCGCATTCGCCTTCGGAACCTCGTATTTCAGCGCCGTGATTTTCGTAGGATACGCCGGGCAGTTCGGATGGAAATACGGCCTGGCCGCCACATGGATCGGCATCGGCAACGCCATTTTGGGAAGCCTTTTGGCATGGTGGGTGCTCGGGCCGCGCACGCGCGAGATGACGCAACGCCTTCAAGCGTCAACCATGCCCGAGTTTTTCGGCAAGCGTTTCTCGAGCAAAGGGCTGCGAATCGCTGCCGCTGCGATTATCTTCGTGTTTCTGATTCCCTACACCGCCAGCGTATACAACGGGCTTTCACGCCTGTTCGGCATGGCCTTCGGTCTTCCTTATGAAGTATGCGTCATCGGCATGGCGCTTATCACCTGCATCTACGTGGTAATCGGCGGCTACATGGCCACCGTGGTGAACGATTTCGTACAAGGCATCGTCATGCTTTTCGGCATCGTTGCCGTAATTGCCGCCGTAATCATGGGAAACGGCGGCTTCAGCGAGGCTCTTGTGTCGCTTTCGCAGATTCCCACCGAAAACAGCGCGCTTGAAGGCGCCTTCATCAGCATGTTCGGACCCGACCTTCCCAACCTGATCGGCGTCATCGTTCTCACGAGTCTGGGCACCTGGGGTCTGCCGCAGATGGTGCAGAAGTTCTACGCCATCAAAAGCGGGCCCGCCATCAAGCAGGGCGCCATCATCTCGACCCTGTTCGCCGTGGTGGTGGCAGGAGGCAGCTACTTTTTGGGCGGCTTCGGACGCCTGTACGGCGACCAGATCGCATACTCCGCCAACGGCGCGCCCGTTTACGACTCCATCATTCCCACCATGCTTTCGGGGCTGCCCGACATTTTGGTGGGCCTGGTCATCGTGCTGGTTCTTTCCGCATCCATGAGCACGCTGAGCTCGTTGGTCCTCACGTCGTCTTCCACGTTGACGCTCGACCTGCTAAAGGGCAACGTAGTCAAGGACATGAGCGAGAAAAGCCAGCTTCTGTGGATGCGCGGGCTGCTGGTGCTGTTCGTGGTGATTTCTGCAGCGATCGCGTTGGTGCAGTACAACAGCTCGATCACGTTCATTGCGCAGCTTATGTCGATCAGCTGGGGCGCGCTCGCAGGCGCTTTCCTAGGGCCGTTTTTCTGGGGCTTGTACAGCAAGCGCGTCAGCAAGGCGGCGGTTTGGGCAAGCTTCATCGTGGGCGTCGGCTTGACCAGCGGCAACATGATTGCAGGATTTTTCGGCACGCCGCTGATTGCAAGCCCGATCAACTGCGGAGCTTTGGCCATGGTGCTTTCCATGGCAATCGTACCGCTGGTGAGCCTTGTTACCAAGCCGGTCGATTTCGACATGGACATTGCGTTGCCCAGCCGCAAAGGCGCCATCGACCGAGAAATCGAAGCCGAAATGCGCGATGAACATATGCCCGAAATGGATCCGACCGCATAAAAGCGCAGGGCGAAACGAAGCAGCCTCGCGTGGTGAACGAGAG
>JAUNLI010000189.1 GCA_030532315.1 Slackia sp. | reverse complement strand
GGATGGGAATGGGGCCTCGTCGGCCGTGGTTTCGGCTAATACTAGCAAGAAAACGAGCGGCGGGTACGAGCGGTCGGGGAAATGCCCGTGCCGTTTCCGCTGCGGTTAACGAAGATGTAACGCACGGTGTTTAAAGTTGCTTTGACGCCTGCGGGTTCTCGTGCGTCGCAAGGGTAAACGGGCAATCGATTCGAAGGTGGGCATATGATCAAAATCACGAAGTTCGGCGGCTCGAGCGTCAGTTCCGCCGAACAGTTCAAGAAGGTGAAAAAGATCGTCGAGGCCGATTCGGCCCGTCGGTTCGTCGTGGTTTCCGCCGCAGGCAAGCGCGATAAGACCGACAGCAAGATCACCGATCTTTTGTACCTGGTCAATGCGCATTTGCAGTATCACGTTTCTTGCGACGACCTGTTGGGCACGATTGGTCAGCGTTTTTGCGAAATTGCCAAAGAACTCGGCCTCGAATATCCCATCGGTCATGAATTCGGCGTGTTCCGCGAACGCGCCAAGCGCGGCGATTTCACGCCCGAGTACATCGTGAGCCGCGGCGAGTATTTCACGGCGCGCATGATGGCCGAATATCTGGGCTTTCCCTTTGTCGATGCGGCCGACGTGATCGCGTTCAATCAAGACGGCACGCTCGACATGCAGCGCACCGGCGAGCAATTGCGCGCCGCCATCGGCGAGGAAAAGCACTTCGTTCTTCCAGGATTCTATGGCGCTACGGCAGACGGTCAGATTCGTCTGCTCGACCGCGGCGGCGGCGATATCACAGGTGCCATCCTGGCGCAATCACTCGATGCCGACCTTTACGAGAACTGGACCGACGTCTCGGGCTTTTTGACCGCCGATCCGCGCATCGTCGAAAACCCCAAATCCATCGCGCGCATCACGTATGCCGAGTTGCGCGAGCTTTCGTACATGGGCGCGAGCGTGCTGCACGAAGAGGCTATTTTCCCGGTGAAAGAGGCGGGCATTCCGCTCGTAATCAAGAACACGAACCGCCCCGACGATCCGGGCACGGTGATCAGCGAAGAGACCGAACCCGGTTTGGCCGAGCCCATCATCACGGGTATTGCGGGCAAGCGCGATTTCGTCGCGGTGCATATTCGCACCAACCATATGTCCAACCAGGTGGGTTATCTGCGTCGTGCGCTTGCGATCTTCGAGCGCTACCGCGTGAGCATCGAGCACATTCCGTCGGGCATCGATTCGTTCGCCGTGGTGGTGCAGGGAGCCGATGTGAAAGACTGCCTGTATTCGATCGTCGGAGACATCCAACGCGAACTCGATCCCGATGAAATCAAGGTGGTCGAGCATCTCGCTCTGATTTCCACGGTCGGCCGCAACATGTCGAGCCGCCCCGGTATCTCGGGCCGTCTTTTCGGCGAGCTGGGCAATGCGGGCATCAATATCCGCATGATCGCGCAAGGTTCCGAAGAGTTCGACATCATCGCCGGCGTCAACGACGAAGATTTCGAGCGTGCCATTCGTGTGATTTACGATGCGTTCGTCGATTCCGACGACAACGTGATAACCGTCGAGGAACTCGAGGAGAAAGGTTCTTTCAATGAGGTCGTATAACGTTGCCGTGCTCGGCGCTACCGGAGCCGTGGGCCAGCAGATGCTTGCATGCCTTGCCGAGCAGGATTTCCCCATCAACAACCTGAAGCTTCTTGCTTCTTCGCGCAGCGCGGGCAAGATCGTCCAGTTCAAGGGCGAAGACGTGGCGATCGAGGAGGCGCGTGACGAGGCCTTCGACGGCGTTGACATCGTGCTCGGCGCGGCGGAAAACGACATCGCGAAGCGTTTTGTTCCCGTTGCGCGCGAAAAGGGCGCCGTGACGGTGGACAATTCGAGCGCCTATCGTCTCGATGCCGATGTGCCGCTGGTCATTCCCGAGGTCAACCCTGAAGACGTGGCCAAGCACAACGGTATTATCGCCAACCCGAACTGCGCGACGATCATCGGATTGGTGGCTGTCAATCCGCTGCATAAGCTGGGCGGCATCAAGCGCATGGTGGTTTCCACCTATCAGGCTGCATCGGGCGCAGGCGTGGGCGGTTTGCGCGAGCTCGAGGCGCAGATGGCGCGCATTGCGGCGGGCGAGGCTGTGGACGATCCCAAGGCGTTCGCCTATCAGTTGGCGTGCAACCTTATTCCTCAAATCGGCGGTTTCGACGAGGTGGGTTACACCTCCGAAGAAATGAAGCTGCAAAACGAAGGCCGCAAGATCATGCATCTGCCCGACTTGCGCGTCAACTGCACGTGCGTGCGTGTGCCCGTGATGCGTTCCCATTCCGAGAGCA
This sequence comes from Slackia sp., assembly GCA_030532315.1. GTDB lineage: Bacteria > Actinomycetota > Coriobacteriia > Coriobacteriales > Eggerthellaceae > Slackia. The sequence continues at coordinate 325 of JAUNLI010000189.1, read as the reverse complement.
TCACGCTTGAGTTCGAGCGTGAAGTGAGCGTGGAAGCGGCGCGCGAGGCGCTTGCGGCGGCTCCCGGCGTCAAGCTTGTGGACGATCCGGTAGCTCAGGCGTATCCGATGCCGCTTGACACCACCGACCAGGACCTTATCTATGTCGGTCGCGTGCGTGAGGATATTTCTGCAGGCGAGGGGCAGCATGGACTTACGCTGTGGTGCTGCGGCGACCAGATTCGCAAGGGTGCTGCCACCAATGCGGTCCAGATCGCCAAGATGCTGACGGAATAGCGCGCAGTTTCGCGTCTCAGGATCGTTTCAGTCGAATGCGCCGGAACCCG
>JAUNLI010000020.1 GCA_030532315.1 Slackia sp. | reverse complement strand
TGCGCGCCAACAAGTACGGCGCCGACGCCGCCATCATCGGCGAGGTGGCCGAGGCCTCGCCCGAACGCGGCCCCAAGGTGTATCTGCAGACAGGCTTCGGCAGCAAACGAATCCTTGACATGCTGGTTGGTGAGCAGCTTCCGCGCATCTGCTAGCGGGCAGAACCGCAAAATTTACGGTCGTTCGTTAACGTTTACGCAACGGAATTCTGCAAAACACCTGACAAGCCCTGAAAAACGCGACGTTCTTCGCCATCGTCTCTCCACATGAGAACGGCAAAAGTGGCAGGTGATGCACCCCATTTGCTACAATGCGCAGAACAAAGCGAAAAATATCACGATGGCACACGTTCTCGTGTGCCATTTTCTTGCATATCGTTTTCGAGAAAGAGACGCCCATGCTTGCCAGCGAAACCGAGAAGCTCTACCCCGCTGCGAAAACCCTGGTGCGCGATAAGGTTGCCAGTCGCATTCATAGCAAAGACCACACGCTCTACGCCTTCGACGAGGGCGCGTGCGACTGTGCGTCCGACTTCATGGGCTGGGCCGATCTGGCCAGCAACCCGCCGTATCCGTGCGAACAGATCCAGGCCTTCGCCGCCGAGGCGATCGCCGACGGCATCGAGACGGTCCTGCTGATCGGCCAGGGCGGCTCTACGCAGGCACCCATGACCATCACGAAATACAACAAGATCGATCGCAACGCCGTCGATTTCAAGGTGCTCGACTCCGTGTCGCCCGTACGCGTGCGCACCATCCTGACGGGCATCGACCTTGAGAAGACGCTTGTGCTGGTGTCCAGCAAATCGGGCGGCACCATCGAGATGCGCAGCGTGCTTGATGCCGTAGTAGACCACTTCGCCGAATTCATGCCCGCCGAGCAGATTCCGTCGCACCTGGTGGCCATCACCGATCCGGGCAGCGGTCTTGAAGCCCGCGCCCGCGACGAACATTGGCGTGCGAGCTTCCCCGGCGAGCCCACCGTGGGCGGCCGATTCAGCGCGCTTTCCGTGTTCGGCCTGGTTCCCGCCGCGCTTGCCGGCATCGATCTGACCGATTTCCTCGGCCACGCGAAAGAAGCCGAAGCCGCATGCAGCGAAGACGCCGTCGACAACCCGGCCATCGCGCTGGCGTCGTTTCTCTACGACAACTACCTGGCAGGACGCGATAAATTCTGTTTCTTCACGCCGAAGCGCGGCCGTGTTTTGGGCTTGTGGATCGAACAGCTGGTGGCCGAAAGCCTGGGCAAAAACGGCCTGGGAATTCTGCCGAACATCGAAATCGACACGCTGCTTCTTTCCGAAGACCCTAAAGACCGCTGCGTAATCACGTATTCCACCAAGACCGACCTGTGGGACGAACGCAAGAATTTCGACCTGAGCCTGGCATATCTCGACGATGCCATTCCACGGCTTTCTTTCCGCATCGAAAGCGTGGCCGAGCTGGCAGAGCACTTCGTGATGTGGGAATACGCCACCGCCATGTGCGGCTATCTCATGAAAGTGTGCCCGTTCGACCAGCCCGACGTGGCGTCCACTAAGGCCGCTGCGCTGCAAATTCTCGAGCAAGGCCAGCCTGAACCCGATTTCGAGGAATCCTTCATCGGGCACGTTCACATGGGCGAAGCCGAAGTCACTATGGCCCCGTGCATCAAGGCCGACACGCTCGAGGGTGCGCTTTACAACTTGTTCTCTTCCGTGCGTCCCGGCGATTACTTCGCCCTCAATGCGTTTCTGCCGTTCGACGGCGAAGGACGCCGCGAGGCGCTTGAAACCATCCGCCATGGCGTGGCTGACAAGCTGGGCGTGGCGTCGTGTTTGGAAATCGGACCGCGCTATCTGCACTCCACCGGCCAGCTGCACAAAGGCGGCCCCAACAAGGGCGTGTTTTTGCTTATCTCGGCCGACGAGCTTAAGGATATTCCGCTTTCACACGTCGAGGCGGAAAGCCTGGGAACGCTCGCCAAGGCGCAGGCCGCAGCAGACTTGTCGATTCTTATCGACCGCGGACGTCGCTGCATGCACCTGCACCTGCCCGACAACTCAGGCGTCACCATCCGTGCCCTCGGCGATGCCGTGATGCACGTGCTGTACCGCATCGACGCCGAACGCGAAGCGGCAGCGCAAGAAGCTGTCGAGGGGACAGACGAGGCATAGCGCCCACAACCATACGCACGCTCAAGAGGCGGTCGGCACGAAACCGGCTGTCTCTTTTCGTTTGTCCACCAAAGAAAGCGCGTATGACCAGGCGCAAACGCCACATAGACCTGGCGCCCACCACCTTGCAAAGACAACAGCAAGGGCTGGACTGGCCGGCCGCAACGTCCGCGACACCCCCTTCATTGGCCCACGCATCACTACATGGCAGCACGGAAACCCGTTTCAAAAGAACATCCTCAGACGCGATGGCAATAAGTTAACTAGGGAACTAGGGAACTTTACTGCGGAACTAGGGAAGTCAACTCGATCTGGCAGGAGAATGGCTCATGTTCATCACGAACGACGAAGAACTCGCCTTGGCAGTTGAGCGCATGCGCGCCGCTGGCACCGATCTTTTCGAATTCGAGCTCAAAAGCGCTGCGGACGGATTCCCTAAATCAACGGTCGAATCCGTATCGGCTTTTGCCAACACATACGGCGGAGCAATCGTTTTCGGCATCCAAGAAAAAGGTGGATTCCATGCCGTCGAAATCGACGTCAAACGCATTCAATCAGGCAGCGCTCAAGCAGCGCGCGAACTCGTCGAACCACCGCAGGCGGTACACATTCTGGTTCTGAAGTTCGAGGAAAAACCCGTCGTCGTCGTCAATGTTCCCGAGGCTCCAGTAAAAGAAAAACCCTGCTACGTGAAAAAGCTCGGACAAATGCAGGGCTCCTACATTCGAACGGGAGATGGCGACCATAAAATGTCGATATACGAAATCGACCGTTTCATAGAGAACCAATATCGCGTAGCGAAAAACGACACTGTCATCGTCGAAGACGCATCGCTTTCCGATTTGGACCCCGACCTTCTTTCGGGATGGCTCTCCCGCGTACGAGCGACAACTTTAGGAAGAGCGTCGGCCATGACCGACGAAGAGCTCATGGTGAATCGAAGAGTAGCAACCCTCGATGCTAACGGCATCTTGAGGCCCACCATCGCAGGCCTTCTTGCACTCGGCAGCTACCCTCAGGCGTTCTTTCCAAGACTCAACGTCATCTTCACCGCCTATCCAACGCCCCAAAAGGGAGAACTCGGAACTCGAGGTGAACGATTCATCGATTCCGCCAACATCGACGGGCCGATACCCGCCATGGTGGTTGAATCGGTAAGAGCCGCATCCCGCAACATGAAGCATGGCGCCATTGTGAAAGGCGGATTGCGAGAAAACGTACCCGACTACCCCCTTGCCGCGATTCGTGAAGCCATAGCAAATGCGCTCATGCACCGAGACTACTCCGTCGACGCCCAAGGAGCCCCCGTATCAATCGACCTCTATCCAGACCGACTGGAAATATCCAATCCGGGTGGGCTCTTCGGCTCGCTTACCGTCGACAAGCTCGGCGAAAAGGGCGCTACGGCATCAAGAAACCAGTTTCTTGCAAGAATCCTTGAAGACGCACCTTACACCGATTACAACGGCACGGTAGGACGCGTCGTGGAAAACCGAGGATCAGGCTACCCGACCATCAATCGAGAGCTCAACCAGGCTCTCATGCCCGAGCCGATAGCGCATAGCAGCCTCGATGCATTCGACCTTATGTTCAGGCACAGGAAGATGACCGACCAAGAAGGCAGAGATTACTCGCGAAGCAACGTCGAGGAGGCCATCCTCTCGTATCTTTCGGAAAGAGAAAGCGCCAGCAGCACCGACATCGCACAAGCCTCGGGGCTATCCGTGAAAACTATCAGGCGCTATCTCTCAAGATTACTCGAATCAGGAACAATCGAGGCGATAGGTGCCACAAACAGCCCGAATCGCCGATACCGCATAAACCGCTAAAAAGAACCGGAGCACCAAGCCGCAGCCGCGGCACCACAAAAGGAAGGGCGGCATTGCCGCCCTTCCTGGAGGGGTATTTTGAAATCGGTGCCGAGCCCCTAAGCGCCCATGGCACTATCTGCCGCGAACTGTCCCGCACGACGGCCTCCCGTGCAAGCGCGACCATGACTCGCACCTGAAATGGTTATCGGATAGTCGCCGAAGAAAAAACTGCCCGAACAATTGCCTGCAGCCCAAAGCCCTTCGACAGGCACGCCGTCGGCATCGACCACTTGCTGACTGTCGTTGATTTGCAAACCGCCCATGGTCACAAGCAGCGTTGTGCCAGTATGAACGCCGTAAAAAGGCGGCTCGGAAATAGTGTTCAGGCACTGTTTGCGCTTTCCGAAATCGGTATCGTCGCCCGCTTCGCACAGTTCGTTGTAATGAGCGATGGTCTCTTTCGCCTTCTCCACGTTCAAACCGTCCATTTTCGCAAGAAGCTCGTCGATGGTATTGGCCGAAAGAATTTTTCCTTCATCGATGAATTGCTGGATCTGCTCGGGATTATGAAGGGGCGAGCGGAAGTCTTTGCACACCACCATTCCCATTGCAGGCCCTTCAACCTCCCATTTGGAATCCCATACGACCCACTTCATATGACGCGGCTGAGCATTGTGAGCACGGCATACATAGGCATACGGCATGTCCTCGTTGCAAAAGCGCTCGCCCATGTCGTTGAGATACAGCCAAGGCTGCCTCGTCAGAGGAATGGAAGGCATGTGCTCAAGGCCCTCGACGCCCTCGTCGAAATACATCGGACAATGAGGTGCTGGATCTATGGCGCCGCCCGCCCACGCGCCCATGCGAATGCCGTCGCCGGTATTGTGCGCGGGAGTCGTAATGTTATGAATGTCTTCGGCATGGTGAGGCACGAAAGCATCGAGCATCTCCTCATCGGCGCCGTAACCGCCCGTAGCGAGCACAACACTTTCGGCATTCACCTGAACGGACCCCGCCTCGCCGGTATAGATGACTCCGTTCACAGCCCCTTCTTCGGATTTCACAAGCTGCTTCGCCTCGCAGTTGAAGCGCACATCGACGCCGAGTTCTTTCGCATAAGCCGTAAACGCTTTGGCCCAGCCAATCGCAAACGGCGGCTCGTAGCCGGCTTCCGACCCTTCGGCAATCAGCTCTTCCGTGGGAATGATTTGAAAAGCGTCCGTAGCAAAATGCTCATACCACGCATCAGGAATTATCTGCATCTCGAGCGGCATGGGAGCAATTTCAACACCATGGGAGGCAAGAACGCCACCTGCCCAATCAAGCGCTTCGGCCGAATTGTCCACCCATACTTTCACAACGCGATAATCGCCGCGATGGTCTCCCCATCGCAATACTTCCTGAAGAACGTCTTCCTTGCGATCGCGCAGATCGATACCAGCCGCAAGCTGAAGCGAACCGCCGATGGCTCCGTAGTCGATTCCCCTGAACTGAGCAGCACCCGTCTTTTCCAAAAGAACCACCTTGGCGCCCTTTTCGGCCGCAGAACACGCCGCCGACATACCCGCCATGCCTGCTCCGACGACAACTACATCAGCTTCTTCGACGGATGCGATGTCCGTGATCGCTTCGGGAGCCGCCTCCCAACTCCAAGCACCGCCATCGGTCGAAGACGCCTGCTCGGTCTGTTTCGGCGCACAACCGGCCAATCCCATGCCTGCAAACGCGGCCACAGACGCCGCCCCGACTCCCAGAAATCCCCTTCTGCTTACGTTTTTCACGATGGCTCCTTTCGCCCCTCCTTGATGCGCGGGCAACACCAGAAACAAGAACAAACCGCACTGGTTGCACGATCTCACTTGACAGCCTGAAGCCCGCAGTCGATGCTTTCAGTTTGCAAACGGAAAGCGAGACGAGCAATCGGCTCAAAGCGGGTATTCGCCGAAAATAGCATCCTCGAATATGGATGATGTCTGCGTTTCCCCTGATAAATCGGCCTGGAGGACGCCTTGGTTTCGGAGTGGATAGAAAATCTCAAAGATATTTGCAATCCTCTTGTCATGCTAGGAATGGGAACGGCGGTTTGCTGGATGCTTCTCCTGGCCGCATCGCCCGTATTCACAGCCTCGGCAATATCGCTTTCGCACCCCATTCCATGGAGAAGCGCCGTCCTCGTTTCGTGTTTTTGCGCATTCGCCATAGCCATACTTATCGAAAAGAAAACGCCGCTCATTCTCGGAAACCTCACTGGAAGCACAGGAGCGCTCGCCTCTTCCGCGGCAAGCATTGCAGGCGTGCTCGTTCATTCCTTTGTCGAAACGGCTGCGGCCCAATACGCCTCAGCCGCCCTCGTAGGCTTTTCGACAGCGTCAATCGCCCTTGCGTGGTCGCAGCCACTCTCCAATCTTCCTCTTCGAAAACGCATTGCCGCCGCGGCATCGGGGAGTATCGTCGGCTGCCTTCTTTTCATGGCAATAACGTCCATCCAGCAGCCTTTCGGTCTTTTCGTCGGAATCGCCCTCTCTCCGGTTTCGCTCGGATGCCTTATGGCTCTCGACAAATCGGACGACTGCGGCACCATGATGATTCCTTGGCATGAAGGATTCTTCGACCTTCGCCTGGCCGCCTCGGCTGCAGCGACTGGAATACTTTTCACCCTGTGCGGGCATATGGTTTTAGAAAGCGATTCGCAATGGATAGCCGAAAACATAACGGGACGCACCTGTATCGGCGCCTTCCTCGTGCTCGAAATCGCGCTATCGGCCTATCTCGTAAAAAGAGCTCGACCAGAAAGCCCCGCCCTAGCACACAAGCCAAGCGTCGCATGCATGGCCCTGGCCCTTCTTTTCTTCCCCTTCGCCACTGGGAAAGCAAACGTCCTCTGCCTTGCCTGCGCCTTCGCAGGCTTCGGTTGCTTCATGGTATTTTTCGCCATCGTTCTGGGGAATATGGCACAAAAGCTCAACACGTCACCCATCGAAACATACGCACGCGGCTTTCTCATCCTGACGGGCGGCATGCTTTTCGGGGAAATCATTGCGCAAGGAGCGAAGCTTCTTTATTCGCAAAATATGGAGTACGTAGGAATCCTGAGCCTTATCGGAATGTTCGTCCTTTTGGCATCTGAATGGCAGTTCATCGACGCAGCAAAAATGGCCAACGAGACAAGCGCCATGGGTGGCACGGACCCACACGAGAACCAATCTCAGGAAAACGCTTTCGATATCCGGAAATTCGCCGAACAATACGGACTTTCCCCTCGCGAGCAAGACGTGCTCAATCTGCTCATAAAGGGCCGGTCGGTGCCTTTCATATGCGACGAGCTCTTCCTGGCAAAAAGCACTGTGGCCACTCACGTAAAGCATATCTACAAGAAAATCGGCATCACCCAAGGGCGTCAGGAACTGATTGACGTCGTCGAGCGGTTCGAGAAATAAAACCCGGATTCTGCACGCACGCCAAGGAGCCAACAAATCGAAAGGGCGGACGAGGAAACCCCTCGCCCGCCCTTTCGCAAGCACCAATCGCAAACAGCGCGACCTTACATAACGCCGCCCTCGATAGCATTCATCATGACCTGCGCCATGGTGGCACGCGTCACGACGCCCTGCGGACGAACGTGGCGGCCGCCGGGCTCGCTCACGCCGTTGACCACGCCCTTGTCCATGCACCAGGCCACGCTTTCGCTGGCCCAAGGACTCACCTCGTCGTGACCTTGCGTCGAAAGCATAGCGGACCAATCGGCGCCTGCGATATTCGCGCCGCAGAACGACGAGGCCGCACGCGCGATCATCGTGCACAGCTCTTCGCGCGTGATGGTGTCGTGCGGGTCAAAGCTGGCCGTGCCGTCAGGATGTACACGTCCGCCAATCACACCCGTGCCCACAGCCCAGTTTGCGGCATTGGTATACCACGTATATCCTTCTACATCGCTCATGCCGGTACGGTTGTCTTCATACACCTCGAGATTCATATCGGGCGCGAAATAGCGACATAAGATCATAGCGGCCTGCGCACGCGTCAACGTGTCATCAGGACCGAAAAATCCCGTATCGCCATAGCCCTGGACCAAACCGTGCGACGCCGCATACATCACCGGCTCGTAATACCACGTGCCGGGAGCAACGTCATAGAACTCGAGCGCCATCCCGTCGATAATCTGAAAGCCGATGCGCATTTCCCCTACGTACGCTCCGTGAAGAGACGAAACGACCACCGTTGCCATTCCAGGCGCTGAATTGTTCTCGTAAAGAAGCTCGTAATCCAGCCCCTCCTCGAGCAGCCGTCCTTTAAACGTGATAACGGGCTTAGGGCAAACTTCTTCGCCAACGAATTCATATTGAGGCTCTATGCCGGAAATTTCAGTTTCACCCAAATCGATCGGAACGCCAACAAGAACCGTAATAACCATCTTGGCGCGCAAATTGCCGTTAACATGCGCACAAAGTTCGGTGCGCCCCGGCCTCAAAGGGGCGAAGTCAACGCTCGCCATAATGCGAGAACCGCCTCCAACCCACTTTTCGTAAACATCGGAACTGCCCGTCTCACCAACGTAGTTGTTGCTCAATACCCAGTCCACGTCGGCCCATTCTCCAAGTTCGAAAGAAATCTCCTGGACTTCATCTCGCACATCGAAACCGAATTCGGCCTCGAAAATCGGCCGTACGATTTCGAATTCGACCTCCTTGATACCCGTGCAATCCCCCTTCCCTTGAATGACGACAATCGCAGTACCTGGATTCACATTGTTGCGGTACGAAAGTTCGTAATGGACCCCTTCTTTCAGTTCACGCCCGCCAACACTGACAACGGGACGTGGGCAAATTTCCTCGCCCGTATACTCATACGAAGGAAAGACCCCTGCAACAACGGCGTTATTTATGTCGATAGACCCAGATTCGACAATCCGAAAATCGACCCTTTTCTCGCCCGTGAACGCGTTGCCTATCGCCTTGATGACGACAGTGGCCGTACCAGGCTCAACGTTGTTTTCATAGGAGACCTCGTAATCGCGACCCTCTTTGAGAGCACCCCCTGAGCTGAAACTGACGGCCGGCTCAGGGCAGATTGCTTTGCCCGTGTATTCGTATTCCGCATCGATGCGGCGGACGGTCGTCTCGTTGATATCGATCGGATCGGCATAGGTCACGCCCACGTACGTCACGAAGTCCAAATTCCCGTTCACAAAGCAATACACAGCCGTAGACCCTGGCGAACGGGGAATGTAGCGCAACAATTGCTCATAACGGCCATTCTCGAAAGGCCCCTGAAGTTCTGTTCCCTCGAACTGCAAAACGGATTCATCGCTAATCAGCCATTGGACATCGTCGGTTTTTCCCAGGGGGCAGTAGATTCCCTTGTTGAAATCCGTCGTCTTGTGCGTGATTTCGGGCCTGATGGAATCAGGGTTCTCGATAGCGAAATTGGCGGCACGCATGTCCTTGGTCGGTTGTCCTTGGACACCGAGCGCATCATTCCAAACCTTCCCTTCGCTTCCCATAGAATCGGTAACGGAAATCCACTCTATGCGCCACATATCCGAAGAGGGCCAATCACGAGAAATGTCCGCTTCTCCGTAAAACTTATTATTCCCGGTCGGCCGCAATTCGATTTTCATGGAAAGGCGCTCATTGCTCGATTCGGCCCATGCCTCCGTGGCTTGAACACCTGGCTCGGTAGTCACCTCGACTTGCACCTTCTCGCCGACCATCACCACCTTCGAGAGAGCCTCAACCGACTTGATGCCGGATGCAAAATCAGCCTTGCCTTCGATAGGCGCGTCCGCAAAAGAACTCGCAGCATCCCCTTCTTCCGCTGCGATCGCCGTCCCCGGCGCACAAAGCGCCAAGACCCATGCAAGACACAGCGCAAATGCAACTCCAATCAGCCGAGCAGGCGCGGCAAACCTGCCCAAACGCACTCCTTCCACACTGCCCTCCTTTTTCACGCGAATACGATGATGGGCCGCAAAACGGCCCATCTATCCTGATTGTTCGATTATAGAAATCGACACGCGCCGTTTCTTCAGTTCGCAACTGAATAAAGCCCGCGCCATGACCGCATATGCCGCCCAAGAACACGAAGCGTCGCAAGCTCGCACCTCAACCGCCTCGCGGACACGTCAGGTGGCCGCAAAACTCGCGCGATGTCCATCAGCCACACATCCCGCACGCCGGATGTCTTTGAGAACACAAAAGCGGGCGAAGGAATTCCCTCGCCCGCTCGGAACATTGCACACAAACGCGGATTCGCGCTATTTCTCCGGGAAGAACACCGCGAGCGCTTTCTTGTCGCTCGGCTTGCCCAAATACGACCCCACCACCATGAGCACGAATGCCACCGTAATGCCGATGACGATCTGATGCAGATCGAACAGCTTGAAGCCGACCGCCATGGTGAAGCAATACGTCAGCGTACCGCCCACCATAGACGCGATCGCGCCCGTCTTGTTCGCACGCTTCCAGAACAGCGCACCCACGAACACCCAGCAAAACGCCGTTTCCAGGCCGCCGAACGCGAACATGTTGATTTTCCAGATCACATCGGGCGGAGTGACGGCCAGCACGAACACGATAACGCCGATGCCCAGTGTTGCCACCTGGCTGAAGCGCGAGACGCTCTTGTCCTGCACTTCGACGCCCTTTTCTTCGGCACGGTGCAGCCACAAATCTTTAATAATCGCCGAAGACGACGCGATCAGAAGCGACGAAACCGTCGAAATGGACGCGGCGATGGGGCCGATGACCGCAATGCCCGCAAGCCACGGCGGCAGCGTCTGGGCAATGGCAATCGGAATGATGTTGTCGACGCTTCCGCCATAAGCGGCCAGGTCATCGGTCAACACGCCCGCAGACAACGTTCCGAGCGCCGTCACGCCGATCATCATGGCGCCGATAATCACGGTTCCCCAAATCATGGCCTTATGCAGCGATTTCGTATCCTTGTAGCCCATGCAGCGAACGACCGACTGCGGCAGGCAGAACGTCAGAACGCCCACCAGCAGCCACTGCGTGAAGTAAAGCGATAGGGGCATGGCGCCGCCCGCAAAAGGCTCAAGCAACTCGGGGCGGTTCGCCTGGATGGTGTTCATCACGTTTTCGTAGCCTCCGCCTGCGCTGAAGATGCCGCCAGCAAGCACGGCGATGCCCACCAGCATGGCAATGCCGCATAACGCGTCGGTCACGGCCACGCCGCGGAACCCGCCGACCGCCGTAAAAATAATCACGGCCGCACCGAACAGGAACAGGCCCACCACATACGAATAGCCCGTTACCGCTTCGAACAGCTTCGCTCCACCGACGAACTGGGCAACCATGGTTGCCGCAAAGAACACCACCAAGATAAACGCGGCGGCCACCGCCAAGGCGTTGGACTGATAGCGCTCGCGAATCACGTCGATCACCGTGACGGAACCGAGCTTGCGCGACACGAGCGCCATCTTCTTGCCCATGATGCCGTACAGCAAAAAGAGCGTGACCACCTGCACCGTCGCCATATACACCCAGCCGAATCCGACGTTCCACGCCTGGCCGGGACCACCGACGAACGAGCTCACCGAACCGTACGTGGCAATCGTGGTCATGGCCAGCACAAAACCGCCCAGGGCGCGGTCGCCGATGAAGTACTCCTTCACGAAACCGCCCGCCGATGCGGCGCGCGATTTTTGGCGAACCCACAAAGCAAGACCAAGAGCGGCAAGAAGAAACACCAAAACGGGAATCAAGCCCGCCAGTCCGATGGCGTTATTCATGGCGCGCCTCCTCTTCCTCATCAAGGTCGAAATCGGCGAAAACGCGCTTCGCCAGAAACACCGCTGCCGCAATGGAGAACACCCACGTGCCTATCGTGCCTCCGATAATCCATACAGGCGTACCGAACACCTCGATATCAAGACCGGCAAGCCCGAAGCCCCCGATCGCCCACACGACAATGCACAGCACCAGCGCAACCAGCGTAGCTTTCGCTTCCTTATTCGCCTGAAGCATTTTCTGGCGATAGCTCAAACCGTCTCTCGACGACATGACGCCCCCTTCATCGCGCAACGGACAACCGATCCGACAGCGCTTCGTCCAACATTTTCACCGCGCCTTTCGCGGCAACGGCGTTCGCATTGCCGCATCCGCCTTGGTAACGGCAGGCAAATTGTATCGGGGCGGCATCCGTTTATAACGCAGTGCCGAATTGCGTACGGCCATATTCTCAATACTGTCCCTATTGCCACAAATGAACTGGGAAAACGATTGCGTCTTTTCCTATAAAGGAATATATTTATGCGGGGTCTTGCGGGGGAATGGCCATCATACCAACGAAGAAGGACGCAAGAAGAATCTCACAGACGTTCGGAACCCGCATCAAAGCGTCATTTGCTCGAAATTCGAAACGCCCGCAAACAGTGCGGAAGAAGGCCGTATGCATCTGAAGAAAACAAAACGCAACGGGCGCATTTATCTTTCCGTCGTCCAAAACTACCGTGAAAGCGGCACCACAAAAACGCGCACGATTGAAACCATCGGATACGCCGATGCATATGCCGACGAATTCGTAGACCCCCTTGCGCACTTCGAAGCATACGTGGCGGAGCTGAATGCGCAGCGACGCGCGCACCAAGCCCCGATCGAATTCGCCTTTCCACGCGAATGCACGATCGATGCCAACCGCACCGAATCGGCCCGATGGGGCGCGGCAATCGCCCTGGCCTATCTCGACGCCCTTGAGGCGAAACGAGGCATACCTGCGCCCGCAAATAAACCCGATACCGAAAGCGCGCGCGACGCACAGAGACGAAAGCATCACGGCAACGGAGCGGCACCCGCACCGCCGCAAGCACAAGAGCCTTCCCAAAGCGACGCGGCCGCCGCACGTCGCACGCTCGAGGTCTTCGCCACCGAGCGCGTGCTTCATGCCTCGCCTAAACACGAAACCTGGGAACGACGCGACTCGTTTCCGCGCTCATGCAATTTCCCGATCGACGAGGCCTATCGCACCCTTTCCGTCATCGCAGCCAACGACGAACGCATTGCCCGCACGATGCGAGCAGCCTACGAACGCATCAGGCCCGACCACGCCCCCCTTGCGTGTGCATACGTAGTTTTAGGAACGTTCGTTTTCGACGACACCGACGACGTCGATTCCGTTCAAGGATGGCAAAACCGCGGGCAAGCCGCCATCGGCCTTGCCATGGTGCTCGACGAGGGCGGCATCCCCGCCGGATACCGCCTTATCGATGCCGACCCCGACGAAGCGGCCGTAAGCGCGCTGGCAGCAGACATCAAAGAAACCCTCGGCGCACAGCGTATCGTTGTGGTTGCCGGCCGGCTGTCTCGCTCCGTGGCGATCATGAAGTCGCTCGCCATCGCCGGCGACGGGTTCATCATGCATCGCCCTCTCGAAACGGCGGTCGAAGACATGCGCCACTGGGCTGCCGACGAGAAGGGATACACCACCAGCAGGTCGGGCAACTACCGCATCAAATCGCGCGTGCGCACCGCGACAATCAAGATGAAAAAAGACCGGGAAAGCGGCGCGATGGTGCCCGACGACGAAAAAGACGAATCGACGGCATATCGCATCGGCCTCGAGCCGCAAGGAGCTTTCAAAGGCGGCATAGCCCTCGAAAGCGTCGATTTGTCGCACAAAGCCACGGACAGCAACGTGGCGCTGAAAGCAAAGCCCGCGGATGCGAAGAAGCGCCCGCGCCAGGAAGCCTCCTCGATTCACGTGCGCGTGCGCGACATCGTTTTCTGGGGCCGCGATTACGCATTGCGTCGCCAAGGAGGACGCCCCGACACCGAAACGAACGCCTTAGACGGCTATGCCTGCATCGTGACAAGCGAACTTGACCTCAAAGCACCCGAGGTGTTTCACCTCTATCGCGAACTCTGGCGCCTTGCCGAGCCGTTTCAGGTGTTGGAATCAGACTTCTCGCCCTCGCCGTACCCCACGCCACGCGACGAGCACATACGTGCGCACTTCGCCATCTGCTACGCCGCCTTCTTCGCGATGCGCCTCATGCGCAGCGACCTGCACTGGCGATACAACGCCGCCCAGGTGGCAGACGCGCTCATACGCATGGAAGGCGGCCACCTTGCCGAAAATTGGTTTTTGTTCGGATACCGCAGCCCCGTCAGCGACGCCATCGAACAGGCGGCGGGCGTGGACGCGGCGCGACGCTTGCGCACGAAACAGGATATACGCGAAGGCATAGCCCAAGCTCGCAGACACATCAGAAAAGATGGAACGGAACCCGAAGGCTAGAGAACGGGGCCGATTTGCCCAGCCCGTGAATCGAAGGCGGACGTCCGAATCTCGAGGGCAAAATCGCCAGCTTCGCCTACGAGCTAAAACGACGTCCAAGGCGCGAAATGTCGGGCAAAGCACCCCTGTGACAAAAAATGCCGCACCCTTTCGAGTGCGGCATTGCCATTCATCGTGATATTTCGTTTCCCAAGCCTTACAGCCCCAACGCCTTTTTCAGCGAAGAAACGCGACGGCGGGAAACCGGAATCTTGTCTTCCACGCCGTTCAGGGTGAGCAGCAAGGTGCCGCCCGCCACCGGTTCGACCTCTTCCACCATGGAAAGATTCACCAGATATCCGCGATGCACGCGGAAGAAGCCATGGCCGTCCAAGCGCTTTTCCAGCTGCGCGAGCGAAACCGTAGAGAAATAACGGTCGGAATCGGTCTGGAGATACGCATAATCATCGCGCGCCATAACGTAGCGGATGCTGTCGATGGCGATGAGAATCTTCTTGCCGCCCTTTTCTACAGGGATGCGCTCGGACTGCGTTGCCTTCACATGCAAAGCAACGTGCTCGGTCGCACGGTTGACGGCCTGGTGCAGACGGTCGATTTCGACCGGCTTGACCAGATAATCCACCGCGTTCACCTTAAAGCCCTCGAGAGCATGCTCGCTGTAGGCGGTGACGAAGATAACCGCCGGCGGATTCTTCAAGCGCTGCAGCGCCTCTGCGAACTGGATGCCCGTGACTTCAGGCATGCTCACGTCCAAGAACAGCACGTCCACCGGATAGCTCTGCATCTTCTCGATGGCTTCGCGCACGCTGGCCGCCTCGGCCAGCACCTCGACGCCGCCGACCTCGCCGAGCAGATAGCGCAGCTCGGAACGCGCAGGCGCTTCGTCGTCTACGATAATTGCGTTAAGCAAAACGTCCTCCATCACCCTTGGCGAATGCACCGACCCGCCAGACATTGTTCTTGCATATTAGCCGAAATATGCAGCCCCGTGAAGCTGTTCGGAAGGAATGGGATACGATGGGCATCATTCCTCCCTTATCAATGGGCTCAGCCTCTCGATTTCGCCGTTCGCCGGAACAATGAAGCCGTTCGCTTCATCACTTACACCGCCCACCGGATACGTTTCGACAAGCGCAAAGGCCGTCGCGCGCCTCGGCGAGCGGCAAAAGCCAGAAAGTTCGCCGCATACGAACAAGACGGCACAACGATCGGGAGCAAGGGGAAGCGCGTCAACATGCGGCTCGGGCAAGCAAGAGCGAAGCGCCGAGCGAACCTCTTAGCCGCCGCCCGCAAGACCGCCCGAAACACAAGCCTACTCGTCGAGAAGGGCGTCTTTGAGATACATCTGCACACGCGTGCCGTTGCCGGGAGTGGATTCCACCTCCATGCGCGACTCGGTGCCGTAATAGCCGGTCAATCGCTCGCTGATATTCTTCATCGCGATGCCGAGACCCTTCGATGCCGACGGGCTCAAAAGCTTACGTTGCTGTTCGGCGTCCATGCCGATGCCGTCATCCGACACCGCGATATACACGTCGTCGCCTTCGCTGCGCGCCGTTACCGTGATGGAGAGCCTTCCCTCCTGCGGCATGGCATGACGCACTGCGTTTTCCACCAGCGGCTGCACCATGAATGCAGGAACCATGAGGTCTTCGAGGCCGGGCTCGACGTCGACGTCCATAACCAGACGGTCTTCGCCGAAGCGCGCCACCTCGAACGTGAAGTAACGCATGGTCTGCTCGATTTCGCGCATCAGCTCGACCAAGTCCTCCGAGCTTTCAAGCGTGCGGCGATAGAAGATGGCGAACTCGCGCAGCAGCATGCGCGCACGGTCGGGGTCGGTGCGGATAAGCGAGGCGATAGTATTGATGGTGTTGAACAGAAAATGGGGGTTGATCTGCGACTGCAGCGCCTTGAGCTCCATCGTGGTGGCAAGCTTGGTCTGCTGCTCGAGCTCTACGGCGGCAATCTGGGTGGACATCAGCTCACCGAGGCCTTCGGCAAGCGCGAGCTGAGTCTCGGTGATGTCGTTGGCGTGACGATAGTAGAACTTCAGCGTACCGATAATCGTTTCGCCACGGCGCAGAGGCACGATGATACCAGCGCGCAGATTCTTCGCCTTCGTGGGAAAGCCGATTTCCTCGGGCGTATGCAGCGCTCGGATGCGGCCATCTTCGATCGTGGCATGCGTCGCCTTCGTGCGAATGGGCGTACCAGGCGTGCTCGGAGTTTCCTCGAGGCCCACGTATCCCAGAATATATTCCCTGTCGGTAATGGCCACGGCCTGGGCGCCCGTGGCAGGAAGCAGCAAGCGGCAGACCTTCTGGGCCGTGTCGATGTTGAGGCCCTCCTGGAAACACGCCAGCGTCTCGCTTGCGATTTTCAGGATGGTGTCCGACTGGCGAGCACGCACGGAATCGGGATTGAGGTGCAGATATATCAGCAGCGCAACCGATACTGTGAAAGAAACGCCCGCGACCACGTTCAGGTTTCCGAACGAATCGGGGCGGCACACTGCCATGATCAGCACAGCGGCGGCAAGCGTCGCCACGGTAAACAGGGCAAGGTCGAGCACCTTGGCGTAATTCGCCTTCACATTCATGACACTCACGAAAACCACTCCTTATCCGATGAAGCCGAGTTCGTTTACCGTCAGGATGACGGCAACGACCAGCAAAAATACAGCGAACGCAAGGCGCAGCATGCGTTCAGGAACGCGTTTGACCAAGCCGGCTCCCAAAAATGCGCCGGGAATCGATCCTGCAGCCGTCGCAATGCCCACGAGGAAATCGATGTTGCCCAAAAGCCCCTGCTCAATGGCGCCAGGAACCGCCAGGATGCAGACGGCTAGAAGCGACGTTCCCGAAGCCAGGCGCATGGGCACGCTGAGCAGCGCCATGAACAACGGCACCATAATGAAGCCGCCGCCGACGCCGACGTATCCGCTCATGAAGCCGGCGAGGACGCCGATCGCAACGATCTTCGCCACGAAAAGCGGCGTGAAAGCGAAGTCCGCGCTGTCTGCCGACAAGCCGTCGTCCGACGTTGACGTCTCGGCCGGCTTTTCGCTCGCAGCCGCCCGGGACGCCTGCGATGCGGAACAGGCTCGCTCCTCCCGCCCCTTCTCGGCAGGCACGGCGGCCGCCTTCGGCGCCGCGAGGGCCTTCTTGAACATAGTGAAGGCAGAATAGGCGATGATAAGCGCCGCCGCGCCCATAACCGCCCACGAAGGAGACGCAGCCGCAGCGATGACGCCGACCGGCGAAAGGCACGCACCCGCAACGCCGCACACGATACCCACACGCGCCACGCACGTCTTGTTGCGCACGTGTTTGGCCATGCCGGAAAGCGACGTGGGAATGATCGTGAACAGCGATGTCGCCGTGGCAACGATCGGCTCGAGCCCGAACACCAGCCTGAACAGCGGAACCATGACCACACCGCCGCCGATTCCCAAAAGGCCCGAAAGCACGCCGACCAGAATGCCGAACAGCGCAGCAATGACGAACATTTCCATGACGCTATTCCCCTGCGCCGAGGTTCAGCCTGATTTCGGTAGTTTCGCCAGGGCTTACGCCGCCTGCAGCACGCGACGCAGCGCGCAGCTCGGTCGCACGCTCCTGCTCCTGGTTCGACGAATTCGCCAGCACCGACTGCATGATCACATCGTTTTCAAGGCGCGCCATGATAGTGGGCCACTTGAACTGGAACTGGAAATAATTCGCGCAGTGCGTCTCGGCATAGCGGGCAGCATCGGTGGTTGCCGATTTCGCTGCACGGCGATAGCCCTTGCCATCGGGACGGGCGATCGAGCGAAGCCACGCCGTGCGCTTGATGCGCTTGGCGACACTCGGCTCCAAAAACGGTCCGGGATAGGGCAGAAGCGACTGCGGCTTGATCTGCAACAGGTCGATCTGCGTGCGCGCGTATTCCACCTTGCGGCACTCGTAGAGCCAGCGGAAGATATCTTGGCGGAAACGCAAGCCTTCACGCGGCGTGTCAGGCGGCAGATGACGCATCACCCATTGATTGTCGAACCAGATGTCGCTGCCATACATGCGCAGGTCAAGCATGTAATCGAGGTCTTCGCCGCGTGCGATCCATGGATCGAACGACACGCGCCGAAACGCCTCTTTATGAAGCGCCAAGCAGCCGCCGCACACATGGTTCGAGCGGGAAAGACGCGGACCGCGCATGGCACGTTCGATCCATTCGTTGAACGCCTTGCCCTGCTCCCAAAAGCGGTCGTACCACTTCACCGACCGACTTGAGCGATAGCTTCCCTCGCTGTTGAGGTAATACCCCGTCTTAGCAAGAATGGGAATGCCGCGACGCGTAAGCTTTCCCAGGCCGTACATGGCCTTCTCGAGAAACGCCTCGTCCTCGATCACCACGTCGTCGTCGAGAAACACCGCCGCATCGAAATCGAGCATGTTCGCCACAAGCAGTCCCAGGTTGCGCACTGCGCCATAGCCCGCGAGACCGATCTCGGAGCGGACAGGCACGCCGAGCTGCTCCATGCGCTGGCGAATGAGCGCAAGCTCGGGTGCGCCGACCACGGTGATGTCAAGGTCGGCGAAATGCTCGGCCACATTGCGGATCTTGCTAGCAGCCTGGTTTTCAATGGCGGGTTCGGCGGCAACGAGAATCACGATCTGCCCCAAGCCGCGCACCTTGCGCAGCGAATCAAGACAGCGCGGAAGCTCGCCTTGCGTCGAAAGCGTGGTGGTGTGGTCATAAGTTGCCGTCACGGCGCCGGCATCGGTACGGCGGCGCGCCGAAATATATGTCGGAATAAGAACAACAGGGTTCATGGATGCCTTTCTGTCGTACGCCCACACGGAGCAGGCGGTTGCTGCGATATGGCCGAGCGCGGCGCAAAACTGCCGCATTCTTCCCTGTCGACATCGCACATTCTCGCTTATTTTACTCCTTTGCCGGCAAAGACACCCTCGCGCAACCGCACGCCTACGCGAGCGCGCGGGGCGCATCCCTTTCTACACAAAACGCCTCCGTGCCGTTGGGAAGCACGGAGGCGTTGAGAGCGTCATGCGAAACGTTGCGAAAAGTTCGTCAGCGCATTATGACAAATGCTTGAACACGTTTGCCTTGCGCAACGCGGAAAGAAGCGGCATGCCGAGCGCATAGACCACCACAGCCTCGCCGATTCCTGTTGCCACCAGGCCGAACAGATACATAGGAAGATACGCCCCGTCGAGGCTGATCGTCGTGAAGGGAATGGTGTAAAAGCCCAGACCCTGCAGCAGCAGGGGAAGATACGCGGGCACGATGAGCGCGTTGGCCAGCACGGGGCCCAAAAGGGCGATGCCGGGGCGGGAGGCGAACTTGCGGCACCACAGCGCGCCGACGAGCGTCGCGGCCGAGCCGAACACCACATCCAGCAGGCCGAGAGCCCCCGTGCCCGAAATAACCATATTGGCGAGGTTGGCAACAATGCAGCCGATCGTCAGGCCCGGCACGGCGGCGGGCGTCAGCACGGCCAGCACCACGAGAGCCTCTGAAATGCGAAACTGAACAGGCCCCCAGGCAAGCCCTTGCAAAAGCACGAGGGCGGCAAGCGTGCACGCGGCATACACCGCGCCGATCATGCCCGCCTGGGCGACGTAGGACGTGCGCGCAAAAGACGCACCTTTCACGGCGGTTTTCTCCATGAGATTCTCCTTTTCCACATGCGCAAGATGGCGCACGGGCTATGGGCAACGAATAGACAGACGAGGCACAGGGCCCAACGATGCACCTCGCGAAAGCGCAGTATAGCAGAAACCC
>JAUNLI010000188.1 GCA_030532315.1 Slackia sp. | reverse complement strand
CTCGGCGGCATGGAGTCCGTGGAGCAGCTCATCGCCGAGGGCTTCCAGCCGGAGTGTGATGTGTACCTGTGCTACGGCGCTAACGAGGAGATCTCCGCCCCGGACAAGACTGCCCCCATGTTTGTCGAATACTTTGAAGCTCTGGGCGTCGCTCCCGGATTCGTCATGGACGAAGGTCACAATCTGACCCCCTACGACGGACCTGCGTTCAGCGGCTATCTGTGCAACATCGATCTGGGGGAAAAGGCTCGCACCGAGATCGAGCTGTATGTGGAAAGCGCAGGCGGTCACGCCATGGAGCCGGGCAGCGGCTCGGCGCTGGGGTTGCTGGCCAAGGGCATCGTTGCCGTGGAAGCTAATCCCTTCCCCTATCGGCTCACCCCGCTGGTGGAAACGGAGCTGAAGGCCCTTGCCATTGCTGCCCCCGCTGACCAGAAGGCTGTCTATCGGGATCCTCAGGGGCATTTTGCCGAGCTTTGTCTGCTGGCCAAGCAGGATAAGAAGATCGACTCCCTGCTGCACACCACCATGGCGGTGACCATGGCTCAGGGCAGCTCCACCTCCAACATCCTGCCCCAGCGTGCCAGCGCCGTCATCGACTGCCGGATCATGGACGGCGACACCATCGACAGCGTCATCGCCCACCTCAAGGCCATCCTGCCCGAAGGCGTCCAGATCCGCTACGACGAGGAGCTGGACACTCCCGAGTCCTCCGATGTGGGCAGCGATGCTTTCTACTGCGTGCAGGAGGCGCTGGAGAAGGTCTATCAGAATGTGCATATGGTGCCCGGACTGCTGGGCGGCGGCACCGACAGCAAGTATTTCCAGAAGATCTGCCGCAATGTATTCCGCTGTGGTCTGTATGTGGAGGATCAGCGCTGGGGCAACGCCCACGGCATCGACGAGAAGATCCCCTGTGACTGTCTGGAAAAGGGTGTGCGCAGCTACTATGAGCTGATCCGCATTTATGCGTCCCGGTAAAGGAGGAGCCTGTTATGAAAACTGCCCGTGTGGCGAAGCTGTGTGAAAAAATGCGTGAGCGGAGCGTGGATCTGGCGGTGATCTCCTCCAAGGAGAATCTCTACTACTTCACCGGCGCATATCTGGATCCCATGGAGCGTCTGCTGGCTCTGGTGATCCACAGCGACGGATCCAGCCAATACTTTGTGAACCGCCTGTTTTTCGTGGATCCCAGCGTCCAGACCGAGCTGATCTTCTGGGACGACACCGAGGATCCTGTGGCCATGATGGCAAAGGTCATCCCCGACGGGGCCAATGTGGTCATCGATCAGGACTGGCCTGCCCGGTTCCTGCTGGGGCTGATGGAAGCCCAGCCCAACGCCCGGTACCGGAATATGCCGGAGCTGGTGAACCAGCTTCGCGCCGTGAAGGATGCCGAGGAGATCGAGCTGATGACCCGCTCCTCCCGGATCAATGACCGGGTGATGGAGCAGCTTCTCGCCCAAGTGGACGGACAGATCACCGAGGAGAAGCTTGCCAACCTGCGCTATGAACTGTTCGCTCAGGAGGGCGCCAATGCCTACGGCACCTGCTGCATCTTCTCCTACGGTGCCCACTGCGCCGAGCCCCATCATGTGTCCGACGCCACCTTGCCGCGCCCCGGCGACAGCGTCATGATCGACATGGGTGCCCCCTATCAGCACTATGCCTCCGACATGACCCGCACGGTGTTCTACCGGGAGGTTTCCCCGGAGATGGAGAAGATCTATAACATCGTGCTGCGGGCCCACCACGAGGCCGCCAAGGCCATCCGTGCCGGTGTCCCCTGCTGTACCATTGACCGGATCGCCCGGGATATCATCACGCAAGAGGGCTACGGGGCGTATTTCACCCACAGAACCGGCCACGGCATCGGTCTGACCCCCCACGAGTTCCCGGACATCAGCAGCAAGTGCGACGCACCCCTTCAGGCGGGGATGATCCATTCCGTAGAGCCGGGGATCTATCTGCCCGGTGTAGGCGGCGTGCGCATCGAGAACCTGTATGTGGTGACCGAGACCGGAGCGGATCCCCTCAACCAGCTCCCTCTGGATCTTATGGTCGTCTGATCCCTTTGCCCGGTCCATTTTCCATATTGCCGGAGATCCCTCCCTTTTTCCGGCAAAAACAGCACCAAAGGCTAGTCCTTTGGTGCTGTTTTCTTTTATTCGTCGATCATTCGGCGGTAGATCACCAGCGAGTCATCCTGCTCCAGCCACCGCTTATAGCCCTGCTGCTCCAGCAGCTCCACGAACCGCTGAAATCCGTCATTTCCCCCGGCGGTGGCATATTTGTCATAGGTATCCGGGTATCTGGGATCCATGGCCACATAGTCCGTCTGCAAAATATGCTCCGTCGAACCATACTTCACATCGTACAGCACATCCCGCCGGGACAGCAGCGTGGTGTAGAAGGTGGTGGCAGAGGTGGGCGCTCCCTCCGGGATCTGATCCAATGCGCTGCGGATCCTCTCGTAATAGCCGGAGAATTGGGCAAGCCGCCGGGGATATTCCACGGCCTTTGGCACGATCTCCCCGGCAAAGCACCCCAGGCTCACCGCCGCAGCCAAGCCAACGGCGGCTGTTCGGAAGGATGGCTTGGGAAGATCCTGCAAATTCACCAGCGTCAGATACAGCAGAAATGCCCCGGAGCCGAAATTGTACTGGAAGAACACATCGTGCTGGTAGGTATAGTCCGACATGAGGTTCACCAGTATGTAG
>JAUNLI010000187.1 GCA_030532315.1 Slackia sp. | reverse complement strand
GGCAAGCTCGAGAGCAGCCTTCGCGAAATAGGAAACAACCAGATGCTTGCGAGCCTTCGACACGGCATTGTAAAACAGGCGGCGTTGTTCGTTCGTCAGCGCGTTGCGATTTTCCTCCGTGCTCACCACCTCGAATGCATCGCGCACAGGAACAAAGCCGTCCACCGCCGCGATCGCAAAGACCCAATCCGCCTCGATACCCGTCATGGATTCATACGATGCGATGCGAATCACGCGAGGATCGTCTGGGAATACCGGATCGCTCTCCCATGCACGCATCAGCTTTTCCACCTGCTCGGCCGATTCGTCGCCTTCCATCAGGGCGCTGACATCAAGAAACTCAAACAGGTCTTCCGCGCCCAGGGCGCGAAGAAGCGCAAAGCCCTTGCGACTCGCATTCTTCTCTATGAACGCACGTCCCGACTTGTAGCGCTCGGCAAGGACGCTCGCGCGCGAAAACGGCTCCGAGCCAAGCCTCTGAATGACGTCGCCAAGAGTGGAAAGCGCCTCGAGCGGACTCAAGCCTTTCTGCGCCGCATACGACACAAGCCCGCCCCACGCGTCGCTATTGGTGAGATGGTTGCCAAAACCGCACCAGCAGCGCCACGCTACGCCGTCGTGCTCATCGGCAAGAAGTGCAAGCTTGGTGCGGGCAATAAGAGCATGAGCACGGTCCAATTCTCGGGGATCGCCGCCTATTCCGCCCGCAACAGGGGCGCAGGATGCCATAAAACCGCGCTTTTCGAGCATACGCTGCACCATACGGGCCCAACGGCGGTTGGGAACGACAATGCACATTCCGCCTTCGCTTCCCTCCCCTTCTTCGTCCGCGAGCGCGCGAATATATTTCGTCAAACCGTTAAGCTCGTCTTCAGGCGTGCTCCATTTCACGCACATCACGGCAGGAGCGTCAGGAAGCGCGGACGAGGCGCCGTCTTCGTTTATTTCGCCATGCGAGCAGGCAACCGCTCCTGGCTCTTTCGAAAGAATTTCGCCGTTCATAGACCCGTGGGCGCATAGCGCGTTCGAGAATGCGGCCACCTCCGACGCTCCGTAGGTTTGCACAAGCTCGAACACCTGAACATTCCGGCGAAGCGTTTCGAACTCGACGAACCCGCGGGCATAAGGATGCTCGCCGCGCTTGGAAACCTCCTGATTGGGATTGCCCGCCACGATAAGCTGTTTCCCCGCAAGCAGACACAAGCACGTCTGCTCCGCATGGCTGAGGTTCTGATAGTCGTCGCATAAGACGTATGCGTACGACCCGCGAGCGGAAGCTCCGGCATCGCTGTTCAGAAAATGCGCGCAGACGTAGGCGGCTTCTTGGGAAAGCATGGCCCCATACCCTTCGAGAAGCTTCGCCGCATGCGCGCGGGCTTTGCTCTCTTCGCCCGGCTCTAGCCAATCCCGCTCCTCTTCAAGCAGGCTCCACCGCGCATAGAAAAACTCGAGCATCTTGCGCAAACGACGGACAGGCTGTCCGAGCGTCTTCATGTCCTCAAGGAAGAAGTTGTACTCGGCGGAACTGAGCAGCCGAGGGCGGCGACCCGTGGCGGCAAGGGCATCTTCACGCGAAAGAACCTCGACGCAAAGCTCCTTCGCCGTAGCGATGCGAACCTTGTCGGCATCCTCTTTCTGCCCCATAACCGCACGAAGCCGGCTGCGAAAAGCCTGCGCCGAAAGGGCGCTTGAAACCTCGACAAGAATACTGTTCGGAGCAATTCCGTCTTCAACCAACGCAACGCATCGGCTCAGCAACGCCTCCGTCTTGCCGCTTCGAGCAGGGCCGCATACTTTCGCAAGACGCCCTTCATAGTGTGCGATATCTTCAAACATGAATACATGCCTCTTTCACGATTGCAGGTCATTCAGAACAACCCGCGAGAACTATCACGGATGACATTTCGGTCGATCAGCTCAGCCATGAAGAGGAGTCGAACGTGGCCGACGAGCCGTCTCGATAATCAACCGTCCACTCGAGGTAGCTAAGCTCGAAATCCGCCTCCTCAAGCGCGAAGAATTCTTCGATGTCTACGCCTTGGTTCTCTTCTTCCTCTTGCGCCGCAGCAAGCGAAGGCGATTCGAGGAAACCTTCTTCGGCCCGACGTTCGGCGGCGATGCGCTCCTGCTCGGCCGCAGCCGCAGCCTCTTCGGCGGCACAGCGTCGCTTCTCCTCGCGCTTTGCCTTGTTTGCAAGACCTTCGAGACGCTGCTTTTCGAACGATTCCTCGCTCGGAGCGCTGATACGGCAAACACCTTCGCCCAAACGGCCAGCGGCAAGCGCGGCGCGCATCCGGGAGACCACTTCGCTCGTCGACGCGGGCATGCCCGAAGCGGAATCAAGACGCAAACGGACAACGAGAGCGCCGTTTTCAAGCTCGATTTCAAGCCATGTGAACGGCAGCGAATCGTTGCCGATTTCGCGTTGACGACGGTTGAAGATCTGCATGTTATTCACAACGGTATGGAATTGGTTATAAAGCCAACGCTCGATAACCGTGTTCCACAGCGTCTCCGATTCCTCGTCTTCGCGGGAAAGATATCTGCGCGTGCCGAGCTTCACAAGCATGCGCATGGTGTTTTCAGGCTCTGCATCGCTTTCGGCTTTGTGCGTTCGCACCAAAGCCGTGCCGACGTAGGTATAGCACCTCCCTACCTCCAAGCGGGTTTCCTCGGAATCGAAGCGTTCGTCTATGTCCAGGATAAGCGTCAAAGACGGACGTGGCTGAGCCATGG
>JAUNLI010000186.1 GCA_030532315.1 Slackia sp. | reverse complement strand
TTTACACCGCGATCGTGGCAGGCTTCTTCATCGCGCTGTTCGGCGGAAGCCGCGTACAGGTATCAGGCCCCACTGCGGCTTTTGCCGCAATCGTCGCAGGCATCGTAGCCACCGACGGCATCGACGGATTGGTCGCCGCCACCATTATCGCGGGCGGCCTGCTCATTCTGATGGGTCTCCTGAAGCTAGGCACCATCATCCGCTTCGTGCCCTACACCATCACCACGGGCTTCACCGCCGGCATCGCCGCCACGCTCGTGATCGGGCAGATGAAAGACTTTCTGGGCCTGACCTTCCCTGAAGGCACCCCTACGGTGGAAACCATGGACAAGCTGCAGGCGATCGTTTCCAATATCTCGACGGCGAACTGGGAGGCGTTCCTGGTAGGAGCGGTCTGTCTGTTCATCCTGTTCGCCTGGCCGCGCATCAACGACCGCATCCCCAGCTCGCTCATCGCGCTCATCGCCGGCATCGCCATGACGAGCGTCTTCGGCATGAACGTGAGCACCATCGGCGACCTGTACGTCATCAACGGCGGCCTGCCCCAGCTTCACATTCCCCAGCTTGATATCGAACTGTTCCGCGACCAGCTTGCCAACGGCATCACCATCGCCATCCTGGCGGCCATCGAATCGCTGCTCTCCTGCGTGGTGGCCGACTCCATGATCAGCTCGCACCACCGCTGCAACATGGAACTCGTCGCCCAGGGCGGCGGCAACATCGCGTCGGTGCTCTTCGGCGGAATTCCCGCAACGGGCGCCATCGCGCGCACAGCGGCCAACGTCAAAAACGGCGGCCGCACGCCGATTGCAGGCATGACGCACGCCGTGGTGCTTCTGGCCGTGCTGGCGTTTCTCATGCCCTACGCCGCGCTCATCCCGATGCCCACCATCGCGGCAATTCTGCTGCACGTGGCCTACAACATGTCGGGTTGGCGCAATTTCGCCCACTTGTGCAAGACCGCATCGCGCGGCGCGGTGGCAACCCTGCTCGCCACCTTCGCCCTGACCATCGTGTTCGACCTGGTGTCCGCAATCGCCGTCGGCATGCTTATCACCGTGGTGCTGTTCATGAAGATGGTGAGCGAAGAAACCGAAGTGCGCGGCTGGCGCTACTACTGCGATGAAAACTCCGAAGTCACCCACCTGCGCGAGCTTCCCAAGAGCGTGCGCGTGTACGAAATCAACGGTCCGATGTTTTTCGGCATGGCCGACCGCATCGCCGAAATTTCGGTGAAGGAATTCACCGAATACCTCATCATCCGCATGCGCGGCGTGCCTTCTCTTGACTCCACAGGCATGAATGCGCTCGAAGACCTCTACGAATACTGCCGCGAAAACGACGTGAAGCTCATCTTCTCGCACGTCAACGACCAGCCCATGAAAACCATGGAGCGCGCAGGCTTCGTCGACCTCGTGGGAGAAGACAACTTCCGCACCAACATCGACGACGCAATCGCCCACGCGCGCAAGCTGCTTGAAGCGCAAGCCGGACGCAGCGAGTAAACTCCTCGATAATCAGAGAGAAAGCAACATCGGCCGCGCGTCATGGGCGATGCGCACCGCCCGCACGCACAATGCGTGGCGTTCGCAACGTGTGCTGCCGCCCACGAAACCCGTTCGCCTTCCCCCTGTCCGAGCCGCCCCGCACCCTTTTCGATCGGAGAAACGCCATGGCCGCGAAAAAACGAATACCATCGTCGAAATGCCTCGACATCTCCAACAAAGACCGGCTTTTCGCCGCTGACGAGCAGCGTGACATCGCACTGTGCGGACGTTCGCTTGCCGAACCGGGGAAGACGCGCCTTGCGAAGCTCGGCGCACACGACCCCACCCCCACTCCGTATTTCATCCTTGAAAGCCTTTTCGAAGACCTCGAATTCGACGACGATTCTCATCTTTTGGACGTCGGATGCGGCACGGGACGCGTCCTGGCCTTCTTTTTGGAATCGAAATTCCCCGGACATGCGACAGGCGTCGAGCTCGATTCCGACATAGCGGCCTTCACCTCGTCGTGGACGAAAAGCTTCGCCCGCATCGATGTCATCGAGGGAAGCGCCTTGGACACCTCCCTTGCGCCCTATAGCCACCTCTATCTTTTCAACCCTTTCGACACGAATCTGCTCGAGCAGTTCATCGTGAAAATCGAGCACGAAGCCGCACGGCCCATGACGCTCGTGCACATGTCAGACAACGGAGAAACGTACTCTTATATAGGGCGCACGGGCTGGAGCCTTCTTCGCGAAGGCGAATTCCAATCGTATCGAACCGCCGCTGGAAGGTCGTTTCATGTCTACGACTGCCCGCAACACTTCTCCATCTGGCGTTTCGACCCGCAGGCCTAAAGCGGCCGCAAAAGCCGTCCACGCGAAAAAAGCGCCTCCGACCTCGAAAAAATCAAAAGAACGAAGTTTGAATCGGCCTCCTTTTGAACACTTGCACGAAAAATCCGGTACTATAGCGCGCATTGGTAGAGGCGCGCCTTTCATCAGTAACCTTGCTTTCTTGCCGGGGCAGGCGCAAGGCGAAAGGGAACGGCGCCGAAGGACAGGCGGTGCCCCGCCGTTTGATCCTGGGGCGTAGCGAAACACGCTGCGCACTGTCGCATCGTGCGGAGAGCTGCCATGGTCGAGAGCCAATTTCAGGGTTGCATCCTTGCGCCCCTTTGACACCCAACCATGTCCCAAGCTTGACGCAGAAAGGAAGGGACGTGGAATTCGTCAACTCAGCCTGGGCTCTC
>JAUNLI010000185.1 GCA_030532315.1 Slackia sp. | reverse complement strand
CAGGGCGTGCATATTCCTACGATTATGGATTCGCTCAACATCATGTCGGTGTTCGGCGATATGCATCGTGCGAAAGAGAACTACATCTGGAACGCCACGGGCGGCGAGGCAAGCAAGTGCATCCAATGCGGTGCCTGCGAAGAAGTGTGCCCGCAAAAGATTGACATCGTCAACCAGCTTGAGCGCGCTGCCGAGCTGTTCGAAAACTAGTGCATTCATGACGGTTCGCGAAAATGCCGTCGCGCGCGTCGAGCCTACGGGCCTTGGCGCGCGCGACGTTGCCCCCGATGCTGGTACGTGCACGATCGCTGATGCCCGCGCGGCTTTGTCGCGCTATTTCGGCTACCCTGATTTCCGTGAAGGACAGCGCTTCATCGTGGAGGCGGTGCTTTCGGGTCGCGACGCATTGGGCGTCATGCCCACGGGTGCGGGAAAATCGATGTGCTATCAGGTTCCTGGCATCGTGCTGCCTGGGCTTGCGCTGGTCATTTCTCCGCTTGTGTCGCTTATGGGCGATCAGGTGCGTTCCTTGATCGATGCGGGTGTGCGCGGATCGTATCTCAATTCAACGCTGACACCCGGCCAGCAGCGAACGGTCATGAAGCGCGCCATCGAGGGTACGTACAAAATCATGTACGTGGCTCCCGAACGACTGGCCGATCCTGCATTTCGCGAGTTCGTGTCTCAGGTCCATGTGCCTTTGGTTGCGGTGGACGAGGCTCATTGCGTTTCCCAGTGGGGACAGGATTTCCGTCCGTCATATCTTGAGATACGCGATTTTCTCGAATCGCTTCCAGTGCGCCCGGCTGTGGTCGCCCTGACCGCTACGGCAACCGAGCGCGTGCGCGCCGATATCGTCGCGCTGCTTGGCCTGCGCGATCCCGCCACCATCGTCACCGGTTTCGACCGTCCGAACCTTTCGTTCGGTGTCGAACGGCTTGAGCCGAAGCTGAAACGTCGCCGCATCGCGGGCTTCGTTTCCGAGCATGCGCGCGAGAGCGGCATCATTTATTGCAGCACGCGTAAAGACGTCGATGCGCTGGCGGAATGGCTCGAATCGCAGGGTATTGCTGCCACGCGTTATCATGCGGGCATGAGTGCCGATGCGCGTGCGCAGAGCCAGAATCGCTTCATCGACGACGATGCCTTGGTTATGGTTGCCACCAATGCGTTCGGTATGGGCATCGACAAATCGAACGTGCGCTATGTGATTCATTACAACATGCCGAAAAGCATCGAGGCCTATTACCAGGAAGCCGGCCGCGCCGGCCGCGACGGCGAACCTTCGCAGTGTTTGCTTTTATGGAGCGACGGCGATATTTCCACATGCCGCTATTTCATCGAAGAGGGTGTGGTTGCCGAAGGGCTTTCCGAAGAAGAGGCGCAACGTGCGAAATCGGCCCAGCGGCGCATGCTCGATGCCATGATCGGCTATTGTCGCACCACTGATTGTCTACGTGCATACATCCTGCGCTATTTCGGCGAGGATGGTGAATCTTTTCGATCGGGGGCCGTGGCGGTCGAGCGAGGATTGAAGGATGCGCAAGGCGTCTCGCGCGCAGTTCCGCACAAGCCGAACGCTCCCGAATGGAGCGTTCGCGCGAGCTCAGGACTGTTTGAGCACGAGGTGTCTTGCGCATCCGAATCCGACGCCGCCCCCGATGCGGGCTGCGCCCAGAGTCAGGACCTTTCTTCTGCGGGCAATGCGTTTGTCGGCAAGGGTTGCGGCAACTGTTCCAACTGCCTGGGCGATTTCGACACAATTGATGTGACCGATGCGGCAAAGGCGTGTGTTCAGTGTGTACGCGAGGTGCAGGGCGCATTCGGTAAATCGATGATTGCCGATATCTTGCGCGGATCGAAGGCGCAGCGCGTGCTCGAAGGAGGCTTCGACGGGCTTTCCTGCTATGGCGCGCTGGACGATTCGGCTGCCCAGATTAAGGAGGTCGTCGAGCTGCTTGCTGCGCAGGGCATCCTTTCCATCTCGGACGGAACGTATCCGACGGTGGGGCTGGGGCCGCGTGTTTTCGCGGCGGAAGCGCCCGATTTCACGTTTGCCATGAAGAAGGTCCGCCGTGCTCCCGCGAGCAACCGTTCGCGCGGGCCATTTTCCGATGCGGCTCCTGCGGCGTTCGGCGCTTCCGGTTCGGGCGATGCCGATCTGTTCGAGCGTCTTCGCATGCTACGCAAAAGGCTTGCCGATGAACAGGGAATTCCTCCCTATGTGGTGTTTTCCGACAAGGCGCTGCGCGATATGTGCGCACGCATGCCGCGCAATGCGGACGAATTCCTCATGGTCAGTGGCGTGGGTGAAAAGAAACTCGAGCGATACGGCGAAGCGTTTCTGGGCGAGATTTCGGCATTTATCGCGCAGCGTTAAGAAAGCAATGTGCCGGCCTGCGGGTCGGGCGATGGGCAATACGCCTCGATCGCCCCTAGGGTTTGTCTTTCCGGCGGGATACGATTCCCGAAGGAAAGCCTGACAACCTGGAAGAGGGGCGGTGGTCCGATGGTCGAAAACTACCATGGGTATGCAAGCGAGCAATGGTGCGACCTTCAGAGAATGGTTTCGTATCGGGCGGGTATAGACCCTGAAAAAACAGCGATCAAAGAACCCGACGGTACAACGGTGAGCTACGCGCAACTCGACGCGCTGGTCGATTCGCTGGCGCGCGGTCTTTCGGAGCGTGGCTTTGTCAAAGGAGACGTGATCATCTCGGCGCTTCCCGATTGGCACGAAGCGGTCGCG
>JAUNLI010000184.1 GCA_030532315.1 Slackia sp. | reverse complement strand
GCATCGGGCCCGCCGACGACGAGCGGGCTCGTCAACCGCACGAGATGTCCTACGCCCTCACGGCGTCGGCATCGTCCAGATAGCGCTTAAGGAACTCGCGCGTACGGGCATGCTGCGGGTTGCCAAAGATCTGAGCGGGGGCGCCCTGCTCCGCGATCACGCCCTTGTCCATAAAGACCACGCGATCGGACACGGTGCGAGCAAAGGCCATCTCATGAGTGACCACCACCATGGTCATGCCCTCGGACGCCAGCTTGCGCATGACCTCCAGCACCTCGCCCACAATCTCGGGGTCAAGAGCGCTGGTGGGCTCATCAAACAGCATGATCTTGGGGCTCATGCACAGTGCTCGCGCGATGGCGACGCGCTGCTTTTGGCCGCCGGACAGATTGGCGACCGCGGCGTGGGCGAAATCGGCCAAACCGACGGACTCCAGATGGCGCATGGCGGTCTGCTCAGCTTCCTGCCTGGTAGCCTTCTTCAGCGTGACCGGCGCCAGGGTGCAGTTATCCAGCACGTCCATGTTGTTAAACAGGTTGAATCCCTGGAACACCATACCGATGTCCTCGCGCAACCTGTTCACGTCCACGTGGTCTGCAGTAAGGTCGGACCCTTGGAACCACACGTGGCCCGCATCCGGCGTCTCGAGTAGGTTGATGCAGCGCAACAGGGTCGATTTGCCCGACCCCGACGCGCCTATGATAGTGACCACCTCGCCCGGCATGATGTCCAGGTTGACGTCGCGCAAAACCTCGAGCTCGCCAAACGACTTGCGAAGCCCCTCGATGCGAACCATGGGCTCTTCCATCGACGAGATGGTGTTGTTGATCCGTGCCATGGTCTAGTTCTCCTCCACGTTGATGGGCTGATCGGACGTGCTGCCAAGCTTGATCGCCTTCACATCCAGGCGACGCGCCAAGCGGTTGAGCAGCCATGACGCGATCATGGTAAGACACAGATAGATCACGCTGGTGATGAGCGCGGCATCGAATTGGCGGTAGAAGGTACCGCCCACCGTGGTAGTCGCGAACATAAGGTCGAACGTGCCGATGACGGAAAGGACGGACGAGTCCTTGATATTGATGATCAGCTCGTTGGACAAACCCGGAATGGCGAACTTAACGCCCTGGGGAAACACCACCTTGCGCATGGCCTGCCACTGGGAGAGGCCCAGCGAGCGCGCAGCCTCGGCCTGCCCCATATCGACGGACTCGATGCCGCCGCGCAGCACCTCCATCATGTAAGCGGTAGAGTTGAGCGTGATGGTCACCAAGCCCGCCGCAAACGTGCTCCAGATGCCGTTGATCTGGGTGGTGGTGAGGTCGGTCATCTTGAAGAGGCCAAAGACTCCGAAGAAGATGATCATGGCCTGGACCATCATGGGCGTGCCGCGCACCACGGTGCTGTAGACCTTGGCAAATCCGGAGCCCACCACCTTGAGGAAGCGGACGAAGTCGTTATCGGAACGATCGATTACCTGGATGCGCAAAAACACCAGCAGCAGCGCCAGGAAGAAAGCGATCACGGTACCAAAGACGGCGAGCAGGATGGTGGTCTTGAATCCCTCGTAAAACGTGGGCGCTCCCCTATACAGTATGTAGAGCATGCGCTCCAGCGTGGTCTCGGGCATGGAGGAGGCAGCGGTCGCGGTCGCCCACGCGGAGGCCACGCCCATACCGATGCGGTCAACCGCCAGAACGGCGACAATGAGCCATATCACATAAGAGGCGTAACGCAGCGCGCGAGCGACGGCGGGCTTGGTAAACGGGGCCTCGTCCGCATAGGTACGCCATTTTGCGAGCTTGAACGCCAGAGCGACGGCACTCACCGCCAGCCAGGCCACCAGAATGTAATACATGACCACCTCGAGCATGTAGGCGTTCGCCATAAAGCTCATGGCGGGGCGGGAGCTGCTCGAAAGCGCCATGCCCAACGCCGCGACGGCGCTGGTGGCAAGCAGCACGTAACGGTGGTCGGATAGGATAAACGAAGCGAGGCGGCCGCGGCCTTGCGCGCCCGTCCCCCGCGATTGATTGGAGCCCATGTCTTCTCCCATATCTCAATCTACTTGACATCGCTTTAAGCCCCCAAAGGGGCGAATTGCCGCAAAACGCACGCCGGCTAGCAATCAACCGGCGCGCGTCTGCGAAACGCTTCTATGGTGCGGATACCGGGTCGAACCCGCCATCCCGGCGCTGCGTCGGGAACGCGGAGCCCCCGGCGCCAAGCGCTAGCCGTGTCTACATTGGCTGGCGATCCATGCAGGCGGTCCACATGGCCTGGCGGTCCTCTTCGTTGATACCGGCGATGATCTCGTTAATCTGGTCGAGAACCTCGTCCTGGCCCTTAGCGATAGCCGCGTTATCGGGCATGACGGAACCCTCGAACTTGTCGGTCATCTCAAGTTGGACAAAATCTGGATACGTCTCGAGCAGCTTGGGCACCGACAGCATGGAATAGGTAACGATGTCGCACGTTCCGTTATTGAGGTTCTCGACAACCATGGGCACCGTCTCGGCGGGCGTCATATGATTGATATTGGGAATCTGCTCGATAACGTCGGCGTACATGGTCGCGGCTTGGCCCAGGATCGATGCGCCCTCGAGCTCTGCAAACGTGGTCGCCCCCGCGAAGGTGGAATCCTTCTTGGTGATCATGACGATGTCATCGTCCACATAGGAGTCGGAGAACGCGGCGGACGAGGCGCGCTCGGGAGTGACGGACATGCCCGCGCACACGATGTCGACCTGTCCGTTG